>JAEZUR010000097.1 GCA_023420935.1 Bacillota bacterium
CTACAGAAAAATTAACGGAACTTTCTGATGCTGGCAATAAGAATTATTCTGCCACAGATCAAATTGGCAAAACTGGATTAGAAAGTGAATATGAAGAATACCTTCATGGCACCAATGGTTATGAAGAAGTGTTATTAAATGAGAGTAGGCGAGTTGTAGATATTACAAATCGTGTAGAACCAATTGCTGGAAATGACCTATATCTTACCATAGATGCAGACTTACAGAAAACATGTTATGATTTGTTAGAGAAGAAAATAGCTGGGATTTTACTTAGCAATATTGTAAATAGTACCAGTGTTGGATCTAAAGGCAAATCATCTGATGATATAAGGATACCAATTTATGATGTGTATTTTGCATTAATTGAAAATACAATTATAGATACTACAGAATTTAATGATAAAAATGCATCTAATCTAGAAAAACAGGTTTATGAAAAATACTTAACAAAACGCAAATCTGTTTTTAATCAGATTGATTCCATCTTGGCTGTAAGTAGTACGGTTGCCAATAAGGATGCAAGTGAAGAAATGGAAGAATACTTATCCCATATTTATTCTATTTTATTGAAAAACAAAGTGTTATTAAAAGACATCATTGATGAAGAAGATGAGCAATTTTTAAGATATAAAGATGGTACCATAAGCTTGAGTAAGTTCTTGCAATATGCCATCTCAAATAACTGGGTAGACTTGTCTAAGCTAGATGTTGGTGATGCTTATTATAGCACAGCTGAATTGTATAAGAAATTAATTACGTATACAAAAGAGTTATTAAGCAAAGACGGAGAGTTTAATAGTATGCTTTACCGAGACCTGATTTATTCTTATAATTTATCAGGAAAAGAAATTTGTCTTTTATTATTCGACCAAGGTGTGTTAGAATATGATGAGGAAGATATTTCTAAGTTAAGAAATGGTTCAATCTCTCCTTATAGTTTTATGATGGATAAAATTAAAAAATTGGAAATTACACCAGGACAATTAGCATTAGAGCCTTGCTCTGGTTCCATTGTAATAACAGATGTGAATACAGGTGAAGTTCGAGCATTAGTAACCTATCCAGGTTATGATAATAATAAACTGGCCAACACCATTGACCCAGAATATTTCACCTCATTAACCAATAGCTTAGCTTTTCCATTTAACAATCGTCCACTTGTAGAAAAGACAGCACCTGGTTCAACCTTTAAAATGCTTGTATCAGTTGCAGCGTTAGAAGAAGGTGTCGTTGGTACAACGGAAAAAATCTATGATAAAGTGAAGTTTGAAAAAATCGCAAATGGGCCAAAATGTTGGAGTCCATCTTCACATGGAAACATTGATTTACCACATGCAATCAAAGATTCTTGTAATTATTTCTTCTTCGAAATGGGATGGAGACTTTCTGGTGGAACTGGAACTTATTATAATAATCAGACCGGTTTGAAAAAATTACAAAAATATGCTAAAATGTTTGGGTTTGATGCTGTATCTGGAATAGAATTACTAGAATATAAGCCTGAAATATCAACCCAAGATGCCATTAGATCCTCCATTGGACAGGGTAATAACAATTATACCCCATCCCAAATATCTCGTTATTTAACTACAGTGGCTAACAAAGGTACTTGCTATGATTTAACCATCATAGACCAAGTAAAAAATTTAGAAGGCAAAACTGTATTAGATAATACAGCTAAGATTCATAACAAAGTGAATATTAAGGATTCTACCTGGTCCTTAGTTCATGAAGGAATGTATCTAGTAGTAAATGATCCAGAGAATGCTATTTCCAGTTTATATAAAGATTTAAAATATAAAGTAGCAGGAAAAACAGGTACGGCACAGGAGAGTAAATCTCAGCCAAACCATGCTTTATTCGTCTCATTTGCACCATATGAAAATCCTGAAATTTCAATGACGGTAGTTATTCCAAATGGATATAATTCTGCAAACGCAGCTGGATTAGCAAGAGACATTTATAAATATTATTTTAAAGATGGTGACACTAATTCCGTAGTAAATAGTGAAGTATCTACGCCAGAAGTCGCAAACGTAGGGGATTAACGAAAGGAATTATGGATATCATAGAATAGCAGATTGGAGTAAACAGTATGAATAATTCAGTAATGATAAAAGGCAATAAATCTGGTATTATTGTTGTGTTAGATAAGGACATGGCTTTTACTGAGTTGAAAGAAAACATTGCAGCCAAATTTAGTGAGTCTGCAAAATTTCTTGGCAATGCTAAAATGGCAATCAGCTTTGAGGGGAGAGAACTTTCTACTGAAGAGCAACGAGAAATTTTAGATGTAATTGGAGAAAATTCTGATTTAAACATTCTTTGTATTGTTGATTTGAATGAACGGCATGAAGAAGTATTTCAGAAAAGTTTAAATGAAAAACTTTTGGAATTAAACTCCAATACAGGTCAATTTTATAAGGGGAATCTCCGCTCAGGTCAGGTACTTGAGGTTGAAACGAGTATTATAATCATTGGAGATGTAAATCCAGGTGCCAAAGTAGTATCAAAGGGCAATGTAATTGTGTTAGGTGCGCTAAAAGGAAATGTTTTTGCAGGTGCCACTGGTAATGATAAAGCATTTGTCGTAGCGTTGGAAATGAAACCAGTACAGATAAGAATCTCTGACATTATTGCAAGAGCACCGGATAAACCGGCGAAAGAAACTACCAAAGAAACAAAAATTGCCTTTGTAGAAGATGGGAACATTTATATTGAACCATTGAACAAAGATGTTTTAAATGATATTAACTTATATTAAAAAAGTTGGAGGAAACATAATGGGTGAAGTAATTGTAATTACATCTGGTAAGGGTGGAGTTGGTAAAACAACAACAACTGCTAATGTTGGAACTGGATTAGCAAAATTGGACAAAAAGGTTGTATTAATAGATACTGATATAGGATTAAGAAATCTAGATGTAGTAATGGGTCTAGAAAATCGTATTGTATATAATCTGGTTGATGTTGTAGAAGGAAATTGTCGTATTAAACAGGCTTTAATAAAAGATAAAAGATATCCAAATTTATATTTATTACCATCAGCGCAAACAAGAGATAAAACAGCAGTAACTCCAGAACAAATGAAGAAATTAGCTGATGAATTAAGAGACGAGTTTGATTACATACTAATGGATTGTCCTGCAGGTATTGAGCAAGGCTTTAAAAATGCAATAGCAGGTGCTGATAGTGCTTTAGTTGTTACGACACCTGAAGTTTCAGCAGTTCGTGATGCTGACCGTATCATTGGTCTTTTGGAAGCCAATGAAATGAAGCAGACACATTTAATTGTTAACCGTTTAAGACCAGATATGGTAAAACGTGGAGACATGATGTCAAGCGATGATGTTGTAGAGATTCTTGCAGTAGATTTAATTGGTGTGGTTCCAGATGATGAAAATATTGTAGTGTCAACCAATCAAGGTGAACCTTTAGTTGGTTCTGATACCCTTGCTGGACAAGCTTATATGAATATTTGTCGTCGTATTATAGGAGAAGAAGTACCTCTTCTTGATTTAAATGGAAAAACAGGTTTAATGCAGAGATTAGCCAGCATTTTCAAAAAGAATTAAGGAGGGTAAGCAATGAGTTTAGCAGATTTCTTTAAGAAAAAGTCGTCCGGTAATGTGGCGAAAGATCGATTGAAATTAGTTTTAGTATCAGATAGAGCCAACTGTTCACCTGAATTGATGGAACAGATAAAAAATGACATAATTAATGTGATTTCAAAATATGTTGAAATTGATGCAGAAGGTTTAGATATTAAAATTACACAAACGGAATCAGAAGGAAATAATGGTACAGTTCCAGCATTATACGCGAATATACCAATTAAAGACCTAAAGAGTTCCAAAAAATAAGGATGGAGTTTGATGTTCAATTTTAAACAATATGACTGGAAACGATATAATATATCGTTAGTCATTGTAGTTATTGTTTTGTGTATCATTAGTGCGTTTATTGTTAGGTTAGCTGGTGGAGAAGCAGATGGAGCTAGTTTTTTCAAAAGACAACTATTTGGTTTGATTTTTGGACTTTTTATTATTGCATTTGTTTCTATTTTAGATTATCATTTTATATGTAGATTTGTTATATTTTATTATATAGTAGGAACAATATTAGTTGCCGCTACCAGATTCACGCCTTTAGGAACTGATTTAGGTACTAATTCTTGGCGTTGGCTGGATTTGGGTTTTATGAATCTACAACCATCCGAGCTATGTAAAATAATATTAATCTTAACACTGGCTGTATTTTTTACCAATACGAGAGAAAAAATGGATAAATTTTCAACCCTCTTTATTGGAGTTTTCATAATGGCAATACCGACTGCGTTTATATTAATGCACTCAAATCTGTCCTCAGCTTTAGTTATGATGTTTATATTTGCTATGATGGTATTTGCGGCAGGCATTAGTTATAAAATTATATTACCGATTTTTTTAATTGGAGCACCAATAAGTGTTGCTTTATTTTGGTATATTCAACAACCATATCAGAAGTTGTTGACTAAATATCAGGCTGGTCGAATTCTAGGATTTTTAAATCCTGAAGAAAATGCATCGGGTATTATGTACCAACAGAATCATTCTGTAGATGCAATTGGATCAGGAAGAGTGTATGGTAAATTAATTTTAGAGAACACTGGTGTTAGAAATTATAATTACGTGGATGTTAGAGAGAGTGATTTTATATTCTCCGTTATTGGAGAAGAACTTGGTTTTATAGGAAGTTGCTTTATCATCGGATTATTAGTAATTATTATTGTGAAATGTTTTCTGACTGCCCGTAAAGCGAAAGACTATACAGGAATGTTAATTGCAATAGGAATAGCATCCATGTTAATGTTTCAGGTGTTCGCTAATGTTGGGGTAGCAACTCGTATTCTGCCAAACACAGGTTTACCATTGCCATTTTTAAGTTATGGATTAAGTTCTATGCTAAGTAGTATGATTAGCATAGGTTTAGTAATTAATGTAGGGCTGCAATCATCGAAGAATTCATACGGTGGTTATGCAGCAAGATAAATATTGAAGGGGGTAAAAATCCATGAATATTGGAATGATTGCACATGATGCTAAGAAAAAATTAATGCAAAACTTTTGCATTGCATATCGAGGAATTCTTAGTAAAAATGAAATTTATGCAACCGGAACAACTGGACGACTCATTGAAGAAGTAACAAATCTTAATGTGCATAAATACTTAGCGGGACATTTAGGAGGAGAACAACAATTAGGTTCTCAAATCGAACACAACCAGATTGACTTAGTGATATTCTTACGTGATCCATTGTCTCCCAAATCACACGAACCAGATGTTAATAATGTTGTTCAATTGTGTGATACACACAACATCCCACTTGCAACCAATGTTGCAACAGCTGAATTATTAATTAAGGCGTTAGATCGCGGTGATTTGGATTGGAGAGAGATTCTTAAATCTTAATCTGCTGGAAGGGTTTTTCATATGAAGAAAAGAATATATACTTTGATTTTAGTTGCAGCTATCTTAACGGGCTGTCAGAACTCAGATGATAAACTGTTACCTTTTCCATCAGAAGATAACACAACAACATACTCAGAGACTAATAACAGAGAAGAATTGACAAGTGAATTATTTGCTAAAAACTTGTGTGTTGTACCATTAGATAGCAAAATTGAGGAAGACAATAATTTAACTGCGATTTCTACTTTGATATTTGATACAACAGATCAAAAGATTCTCTACGAAGATAATATTTATAAAAAAATATATCCTGCAAGTATAACTAAGATAATGACAGCCTTAGTTACTTTGAAATATGCTGATTTATCAGATACCGTAACAGTTAGTAAAAATGCAGCGAATATTACGGAACCAGGAGCTAAATTATGTGGTTTTAAAGAAGGGGATCAGATTAAACTAGAGGCTCTCCTCACTGCATTTTTAGTTTATTCCGGTAACGATGCAGGTGTCGCTATTGCGGAACATATAGCAGGAAGTGTAGAAAATTTTGCTGATATGATGAACGAAGAAGCCAAAGCAGTTGGGGCTGTGGATTCTCATTTTGTTAATCCTCATGGTTTACATGATGATAATCATTATACAACAGCGTATGACATTTACCTAATCTTCAATGAATTAACACATTATGATACTTTTTTAAAGATTATAAATAATGGTATTGTAGCTATCTCATATCAAAATGCAGATGGTGATAAAGTTGATAAGGCTTTTCAGAGTACGAACCGTTACTTAAATGGTAAAATGGATCCGCCGAAAGGAATTACTGTGTTAGGTGGTAAAACGGGAACAACCAACAAAGCAGGTTCTTGTTTGGTCTTATATAGCCAAGATAAAAATGACCATAATTATATCTCTATTGTTTTAAAAGCAGATAATGGAAATGATTTATTTGCTCAGATGACACATCTACTTCAGTTAATAAAGCCATAAATTAAATAAGGAAGAATCTTGAAATTCACTGAAATACCAGTTGTATTTTAGTGAATTTTATACTATAATTGATTCATACCAAAACATAATTTATGCATATAATACAATTGTACACGATATTTTTTTATGCAAAAAGAGTATCGTAGAACCTGAAGGAGGAGATTACAATGATACAGATTATTGCAGGCGAAAAGGGTAAAGGTAAAACGAAGATTCTGATTAGCAAAGTTAATGAAGAAATACTAGATGCTAAGGGTGATGTTGTTTATCTTGACAAGAACAACAAGCATATGTATGAGTTAAGTAATAAGGTTCGATTAATTAATGCAAAAGATTTTCTGATTGGCAATTCAGATGAGTTTATTGGTTTTATATGTGGTATACTTTCACAAGACAGTGATGTGGAGAAGATATATGTGGATAGTTTCTTAAATGTTGCTTGTATTAAAGAAGAAGAAGTAGAAACTGTTTTCAAGAAATTAGATCATATTTCAGATAAGTTTCATGTTGATTTTATCATTAGTGTTTCGTTGAATAAAAGGCAAATAGCAGACAGTTTACATAAGGACATTATCTTTGCTTTATAATAGATTAAGTACTATTAAAACATAATAAAATGGTTGTGAATGTATATCTTATTTATACATTCACAACCATTTTTTTGACTATCTTGAGGATTCTCTGATTCTTCCGAAATAGCTGATTGCATATAAACCTGCAATACCTACGATGGAATAAACAATTCTTGTCATTAATGTCATGTCACCAAAGATTAATTTCACTAAATCAAAATTTAAGAATCCGATTAAACCCCAATTAATTGCACCGATAATCACAATAATAAGTGCGATATAATCTATTGTTTTCAAATTCATTACCTCCTTTATGTTCATTCCATATTATTACCTACGCTGAAACTTTTATTCATTTGTTCTATGAATTTTTCTGAAATATGTTAATTTAGGGCTTTAAAAAACTGACAAAAATAAGTATAATGAATACGGAAGGTTATACATCATGTTAAATCCATGTTTTATATGATGATACCTACAAATGAGAGTCATTTTGGGAGGTAATTTTTTGAGTCAGAATAATCGAAGAGTTGTAAAATATCGAAAACCAATTCGCATTAATATAGGCGTAATTGTTTTTATGATTATTTTTCTATATATTGTTGTGATAACCTTTCAGTATTTCAATAAAGAACATATTACAATATATGAAGTAACTGAAAAAAGTATTGCTGATGATAATACATGTTATGGAGTTATCTTACGTGATGAAACCTTGGTAAATACCAGTGAAGCAGGTTATATTAATTATTACGTTGGCGATGGAGAAAAAATAGCCAAAAACTCAACTGTATACACGGTTGATAGCAGTGGAGAAGTTTATGATATGTTGGCAGGGAGTGAAAATGAGAATGAACTCACAAAAGAAGACTCCCAAAAGATACGAAATAATATTTCTTCTTTTCAGAACAATTTTACAGAAAGCAATTTTAGTCAAGTGGAAGATTTTAAGTATGACATCGAAAATACCATTTTAGAATTAACCAATGTAAATATGCTTTCTAATCTAAATACAATTTTGCAAGAAAATGAAAGCAGTAATTCATTCCAAGTAGTGAAGGCGGCTCAAAGCGGAATCATATCATATTCTATGGATGGTCTGGAAGATCTGACTGTAGATCAGATAAACAAAAAAACATTTGAACAGAAAGAAGATCACAGAAAGCAACTTAGGACAAGCAAAGCGGTCGAAATTGGAAGTCCTGTATATAAACTGGTCACAAGCGAAGACTGGTCTATAATTATCCCACTTACCTCGGAGCAATATAAAAAAGTATCGGATAAAGATGTTGTGACCATTGCATTTGCAAAAGATAATCTAACTACCAAAGCATCTATTTCAACTTTTCAGAAAAGTAACGTTTACTATGCAAAGCTTGATTTAAATAAATACATGATTCGATTTTTAGATGATCGTTTCATTGAGGTTGAGTTGATTATCAATTCTGCAGAAGGGCTCAAAATACCAGTATCATCCATCCTTAAGAAAAAGTTTTATCAAGTACCACTTTCTTATTTTACAGAAGGCGGTGATTCTGGGGATAACGGGCTAGTAAAGGAAATCTACAGTAACAATGGGGAAGTGGAATATGAGTTTACCGAAGTTGATATGTATTATAAGGATGAAGAATATGGATATGTTGATTCTCACTTGTTTAAAGCAGGAGACTGGATTCGTAATGCCCAGACACAGGATCGTTATCAGATAAAGGATACTAAAACACTGGAAGGTGTTTATAACGTAAATAAAGGTTATTGCGTCTTTCGAAGGATTGAAAAAGAATACGAGAACCAAGAGTATTGTATTGTGAAAGCAGATACTCAATTTGGTCTCTCCGTTTATGATCACATCGTCGTAAATGCAGATATGATAAAAGACAAAGATATTATCTATTAAAAAGGAGTTATTACATGATTCGCGAAAATTTAGAGTATGTGGAACAAAGAATTCAGGATGCATGTCACAGAGCAAGCCGTAATAGAAGTGAGGTAACTTTAATTGCCGTCAGCAAAACAAAACCAGTGGAAATGATACGTGAGGTTATGGATTATGGAATTGTTGATTTTGGTGAAAATAAAGTGCAAGAATTAAGTGATAAATATGAATCGATTCCTGAACGGTTGAAATGGCACTTAATTGGTCATTTGCAACGTAATAAGGTAAAATATATTGTAGATAAAGCATGTTTAATACATTCCGTTGATTCACTCCGTCTTGCAGAGCAAATTAATGAGGAAGCCAAGAAAAAGGAAATAGTATGCCAGGTATTAATTGAAGTAAATATAGCAAACGAGGATACCAAGTTTGGTATTACACCAGAAGAGATTTATGATTTACTGGAGGCAATCAAAGTATTACCATATATCAAAGTAAAAGGATTAATGACAATTGCTCCATTTGTGGAAAATCCTGAGGAAAACAGATTACATTTTAGCAATTTACGTAAATTACTTGTTGACATCAAAAGTAAAAACATTGATAATATTGATATGGATATTCTTTCAATGGGAATGACTGGCGACTATGAAGTAGCCATAGAAGAAGGTGCAACTATGGTAAGAGTGGGTACCGGTATATTCGGGGAAAGAAATTATTATAGATGAAACAATATGAATATGTAAAGTATGATAGGAGATTATAAATTATGGCAAATATGTTAAAGAGTTTTTTGGGTTACTTAAAGCTAGGTGACGACGAAGAATACGAAGATTATATTGATGATTATGAAGAACAGCAGAGAGACCGTTCTGCTCGTAGAACGGAAAAAGCGGATCGTTTGGATCAATCTGAATTAGAATCCATTGAGAGAAGATTTACGAAGAGAGAGAAACCTTTTAAAATGGACGAAGAGATGGATGCTGCACCTAAGAAAGATCGTGCGCCACGTATGGAACGAACTACGAACAACAAAATTGTTCCAATTCGTACCACTCCAAAAGGGCTAGAAGTATGTATTATGAAGCCTACTTCATTTGAAGATTCTCAAGATATTTGCGATATGCTTTTAACAGGTAGAGCTGCTGTAGTGAATCTAGAAGGCTTTGATCCAGACGATGCACAAAGAATTATGGACTTCATTTCTGGAAGTGTATATGCAATTAACGGAAAGCTTCATCAAATTTCCAAATACATATTTATATTTTCTCCAGATACCATTGATATCTCAGGAGATTACTTAGATTTAATGCCTATGGAAGGGTTTGAAGTTCCAACTTTGAATAAAGAATTTTAGGAGTATCTATGTTTAATTTAGTGGTACAATCGTTGTATATCTTTTTTATTGTTCTTGAAATTATATTATTTTCTTATATTATTAGCTCCTGGTTGCCACTAGGAGCTAAAATAAAAAACTTTTTGCTTATGCTATTAGGACCGATTTTTGACCCGATACGGTTCTTATTAAAGTTCTCTATTTTTCAAACAAGAGGAGTTGACCTAGCGCCCATTATTGCGTTGGTAATCATATCGTATTTACAGCAATTTTTTTATAACTTAACTAACTTAGGGTAAAATAGGAATGAATTTAAATAAAGACGAAGAATTATTTATAAAACGTTTAAAGGAATTATCATTACAATCTTATAATAGAGGTGTCAGTACGTTTACGGATTTTCTCAATCTGAATGAACAGAATTTGTTTTATTCTGTAGAGCGTAAATTAGCTTCAAAAACCTTCGTATTATGGGGTGGTCATGAAGATAGCGAAAGAAAAATGATCGCTTTTTTATGTGAGAGAGACTATGATACTGTAATAAATCAGTGCAATTATGAGTTGTTTCCCATAATATGTATCAAGATAACACCATGCAATGCAAAATATAGCGATACTTTTACACACAGAGATTATCTTGGTGCTATTCTGAATCTTGGTATAGAACGAGGGAAAATAGGTGATATCTTAATCCAAGATAATATTGGACATGTTTTCTGTAATCCAACGATTGGAACTTTTATCCTTGATCATTTAAGTAAAATAAAACACACAAGTGTGCATTGTGAAATATCATATCTAGATGATCTTGATATAAAACCTTCACTCAAGGAGTTACATGGAACAGTATCGTCCATTCGTATAGATTCTATTTTGTCATTGGCTTTTAACACCTCTAGAAGCAGTTTAACTGGCCTAATTAGCGGAGGTAAAGTGTTTGTGAATGGTAAGTTGATCTTATCCAATAGTTATACATTAAAAGAGGGCGATGTAGTCTCCGTGAGAGGCTTAGGTAAATTCATTTATAAGGAAACATCACATCAGACAAAAAAGGGCCGTTATTCAGTTTCGGTGCTTAAATATTAGGAGGCAATTATTATGTTAACACCAATCGAAATCCAAAGTACTGTCTTAAAAAGTGGTATGGGTTATAGTAAAAAAGATACTGACACATTTTTAAGTGCCATAGTAAAGGATTATGAAGCCTTATATAAAGAAAATGTAGAGTTAAAAGATAAGTTAAGTGTTCTTAGTGAAGGAATCCAATATTATAAAAACATGGAAACAACCTTACAAAAGGCTCTTGTTCTCGCAGAAAAGACATCGGAAGAGACGCAAGCAACAGCAGTGAAAAAAGCTTCAGCCATAGAAAAAGAAGCAGATGCCAGAGCAAAGCTGTTATTAGCAGATGCCAAAAATGAACTAGGTAAAATTCAAACTAAGACCATTCTTTTAATGCAAGATTATGAGAAATTTAAGGCTCAGTTTAAACGATTGGCGCAAAGTCAGATCGATTTGCTAGAAGGTGAAACTTTTAGAATGAATTTGGAGGAAACAACCCAGCCAGAATTAACAAATATGGATAGTAAATCCGTTGATTCTATAAAAGACCAACCACAAGAAGAATTGAAATTAAATAGTCTAGAAGTTGAAGCTAATAATGAAAATTCTGAAACAGTGAAAGAAACAATGGTTGTAGATACAGAAAACGATCAAATTGCATCCGAAACATATGACAAAATGGATGACTTTGAATTTTTAGAAGATTAGAATAGTGCGAATACTATGCTGTCGTAAATAGCAACGATATGTTACGACAGCCTTTTTTTGTACATAAGAAATCCTTTTCTTTTCTATAGAAATAGGGTAAAATAGAAAAATAATTGATTAATACATATGGAGGTACTAGTTTATGAGCCATGTAATTACTGTTAAAGAGAATGAACTACCAATTTACGATATTCACATTGAGAAGGATTATGGCCAGTTATATAAGGCTTTAGAGATGTTAAAGATAACGAATGGGAAAGTCTGCATAGTATCAGATACGAATATTAGTGTTCATTATATAAGTGAAGTATCCAATTTAGTAAAAGAGTATGCTAAAGATGTTAAAACCTATACGTTAACCCCTGGAGAAGAGCATAAAAATTTATCAACAGTGAATGCTTTATATGAATTTCTCATTGAATCCAAATTTGACCGCCAAGACTTATTAATCGCATTAGGTGGTGGTGTTGTCGGTGATTTAACTGGTTATACAGCTGCAACATATCTTCGCGGTATTCGTTTTATACAGATGCCAACTTCATTACTTGCTATGGTAGATAGTAGTATTGGTGGTAAAACAGGTGTTGACTTCCTAGCATACAAAAATATGATAGGTGCCTTTCATCAACCGAAGGAAGTATATATTAATCTTAGTACACTCTTTACATTAAGTGATGAACAATTCTATTCTGGTTTTGGAGAAGTGATTAAATATGGCTTAATTACAGATCCAGAGTATTATCAATGGTTGAAAGATAATGCATCCAGAATCCTCTCTAAAGATATGGTAGCCTTAGAAGAAATGATTGTACGTAGTTGTGAAAATAAACGTGTTGTTGTAGAAAAAGATCCTACGGAACAAGGTGACAGAGCATTACTTAATTTTGGACATACCATAGGCCACTCCGTAGAAAAGCTTATGGATTTTAAATTATTGCATGGTAATTGTGTATCCATTGGTATGGTAGCCGCCTCTTATCTATCATTCTTAAGAGGTAATATAACCAAAGAAGAGTTAGATGATATAATCGAAACCTTAAAGCTTTATCATTTACCAACAACTATTACTAAGTTAAATATTGATGAGATTATAGATGCAACGAAGAATGATAAGAAAATGGAAGCTGGTAATATTAAATTCATACTTCTTCAAACCATTGGACATGCAATCATTGATAAAACAGTCACTGATTTAGAAATGAAACAAGCAATAGAATTTATTATGGAATAAAAGAAAGGGCAACAAGGATGAAAAAATTAACTGGCATACTATGGGTTGCAATACTGATTTTCTTGGATCAAATCACAAAATTAGCAGCCGTAAATGCATTAAAAGATAATGACTCTATTCCAATTATTAAAAACGTATTTCAATTAACCTATCTTGAAAACCGTGGTGCTGCATTTGGAATATTACAAAATAAGATTGTATTATTTGTTCTACTAACATCCATTGTATTGATTATCATCGGCTTTATTTATTATAGAATGCCGGACGAAAAAAGATATAAACCAATCAATTTAATCTTAATTCTAGTAGCATCAGGAGCAGTGGGGAATCTAATTGATCGTATCCGATTTAATTATGTAGTAGATTTTCTGGATTTTTGTTTGATTGATTTTCCTATATTTAATGTGGCAGATTGTTATGTAACCATATCTGCTTGTTTCATATTCCTATTATTCTTTTTCTATTATAAAGATGAGGATATTAACTATCTAAGTGATAAAATTAAAGGTCGTAAGACAACTGTAGAATAAAATTAAGGAGACAAAATTGAATGGAAAAAGAAGAGATTAGTTTCCTTATCAGTAAAGAAGAAGTTGGTACTAGAATAGATAAATACATTGCAGATAAAGATTCCAATCTTTCTAGATCATATATTCAGAAATTAATTAAAGAGAAAGAGATTAAAGTAAATGGTCAATCGGTTAAACCGAATTATCAATTAGCTAATCAAGATCATATTATTTTAACACTACCTTTGCCAGTTGAGTTAAATATTGAGCCAGAAAATATTCCTTTAGACATTTTGTACGAGGATGAGGATGTAGTTCTTATTAATAAGGGAAAAGGAATGGTAGTTCATCCAGCTGCCGGTCATTATTCTGGAACCATTGTAAATGCATTATTATATCATTGTAAAGATCAATTATCTGGTATCAATGGTGTAATGCGCCCTGGTATTGTTCATCGAATTGATATGAATACAACCGGTGTAATTGTTGTGTGCAAAAATGACAAGTCACATGCATTTTTAGCAGAACAATTAAAAGAGCATTCCATTACAAGAAAATATAATGCAATTGTCTATCAAGGTTTTAAAGAAGATAGCGGTACCATAAATGCGCCAATTGGACGTCATCCAATTGATCGAAAGAAAATGGCTATTAATCATAAAAATGGAAAGCCCGCCATCACACATTATCAAGTTTTGGATAACTTAAACGGAAAGTATACACATGTAGAATGCATTTTAGAGACTGGTAGAACACATCAAATTCGTGTTCATATGGCAAGCATTCATCACCCCTTGTTAGGAGATGATGTATATGGTCCAGCAAAGACAAACTACCTGCTAGAAGGCCAAACTTTGCATGCTAGAGTACTTGGTTTCATACACCCAACAACGAAAAAATATATGGAATTTGAAGCACCTCTTCCAGATTATTTTCGTGATTTACTGGATAAATTTAAGCAGTAATAGTTAATTGGAAAATTTTATGAAATGTTTTTATTTATTAACATTGACAATCTAATTCTAGTAGTGTAGAATTAGATTGATTTACACTTAAACTTTTATTAAGGGTAATTGAATATTTTAACCACAGATGTAGACTGATTATTTCGCGATGTATTGTGTGATTCTACAATTGTGGAATTCATATTTTCGGGAGGTTTCTATTGAATAAGATGAAAGAAATTCGTTTGCATGAAGGTGAACTAAATATTATGGAACTATTATGGTCCAATAAAATTTTAGCTGCAAAGGATATCTCAAAAATTATTAAGGAATACATAGGTTGGGAGAAAAATACTACATACACAGTAATTAAACGTCTCATTGATAAGGGTGCTGTGATTCGAGAAGATCCAGGCTTTTTATGCAAAGCTGCTATTTCAAAAAAAACCGTACAGCTCACGGAAACCAAAGCACTTATTAATAAATTATATAATGGCTCATTAAGTAGCTTTTTTAGTGAGTATCTAAAGAATCAAGATTTGACTCAGGGAGAATTACTTGAATTAGAGCGAATTGTAAGTGAACAAAAATTTTAATAAATCCAGTATGGATAATTTAGAAAAGTCTTGTGATGCAAGACTTTTTTTATTGTAATGGTTATGCCTAATTACAGTTGCATAAATTCTTATCAGTTGGATACCTTAATATAAATAATTTATATAATAAGGAGGAATTAAAATGCCTAAAGATAGTCAACCTGATAACAAAGATGCAAGAATGGAAAAATGTAATGGACAAACACCCATCACAAAAGAAAATCAGAATAAAAATAAAAATGCAAAACGTCAATCAATCAAAAATAATGATGTCTAATTTATAATTCTTTATGTTTTTTCAAGATTTAATTTCAAAATTTTAAGAATATTTAAAATCACAACGGTTCATAATAATCCTGTAAATCAAAAAAACAAATAACTTTGGAGGAAATATTATGGAAAACACAAACAGTCGTAATTCATCACAAAACGCAGGTAGCAATAACTCAACTAGAAACGCGAATACGAAAGATTATTCTAGCAACAACTCAACTAGAAATGCTGGTACAAAAGATTATACTAGTAACAACTCAACTAGAAATGCTGGTACTCAGGATTATTCTAGCAACAATGCAACTAGAAACGCTGGTACTCAGGATTATTCCAGTAACAACTCTACTAGAAATGCTGGTACAAAAGATTATACTAGCAACAACTCAACTAGAAACGCTGGAACTCAAGATTACTCCGGTAACAACTCAACAAGCAGAAATTCATCTCAAAACACAACTAGCAATAACAACAGAAATAACTAATTAATTAGCTAATTAAGAAGCCTCCCTAGATGGAGGCTTTACATATGCTTAAATATATTAAGCGAATAAACTATAATAGATGGATAAAATTAGAAAATAAATGTATCCTAAATTTCATACATACGTTATAATTAAATTGTATCAGATTACTGGTAATAGTTAACACTTCTATAATAAAACAAAATAATGAAAGGTGCGATTGGTATGGAAAGAACACTTGTTATCATTAAACCGGAAGCTGTAATTAAAAAGTTAGTAGGTAAGATTATTTCCATTTATGAGGATAATCGATTAGAAATTATTCATGCACACAGAGTTTTGCCAACAAAAGAAGTTTTAGAGAAACACTACGAAGCCCATAAAGATAAAGAGTTTTTTGATAGTCTCCTTGATTTTATGTCATCATCAGAAGTGATGGTATTAGTACTAGAAGGTGAACATGTAGTTGATATTGTTCGTGAGATTAATGGCTCAACAAACCCTTTGAAAGCGAAGCCAGGAACCATACGATATATGTTTGGAGAAAACGTACAAGAGAATGCTGTACATGGCTCAGAATCTATTGAGGTTGCCAAGAAAGAGATTGAAATTTGGCGAGATCTAATTCGATTCGAGAGTTAAGATGAAATATGTTAGTTAGTCGAAGCCCTCTTAACTTTATTCCAGGTTAAAGAGGGTTTTTAATGTTAAAAACAAGGAGGGGTTATGATGAAAAAATTAAACCAAAGAGCATTTCATGAAATAAAAAATTGGATCTATCGCAATGCCAGACCATTAGATTTTGCCATTTGGCAGTATTTCTTTGAAAATGGCAATAAAGATGCTATTATAGAAATATTGTCACAGTATCAAAATAATGATGGTGGATTTGGCAATGCCATTGATCCAGATAATTGGAATCCCAATTCTTCACCATACAATACACAATTTGCAATAAAGTTACTAAGGCAGATTAATTTTCTCCATATGAATCACCCAATTTTTCAAGGGATCTTTCGTTATTTAGAGAACACAGAGCATAAGGAAGAATATGGATGGATCTTCACGATACCATCAAATAGTGATTACCCGCATGCAGTTTGGTGGGATTATAGTCCAGAAGATAATAAGTTCCAAAGCATTGGAACAACGGCAAGTTTATGTGGTTTTATCCTACGCTATGGTAATAAAAATAGCACGCTATACGAGACGGCAACTAAATATACTCAACTACTCATTGATAGGCTTAAATCAGATATTCAGCTTGGTGATATGGGTGCCGGTGGTTATTGTGAACTCCTAGAGGACATTGTAGCTGCAGACCTAATGGATCAGTTCGATTATATCTTTCTTCGTGATAAAATATCTCAAATTGTACGAGAAAAGATACGAAACGAAAAAGATAATTTTATGGCTAATCCACTGGAATTTGTTCTATCTCCAGATAGTAGATACTATGAGGATAATAAGGAAGAAGTAGAAATAGCACTGGATCATATCATAGACGAGAGACCTTCCATGGGTGTTTGGGATATTCCATGGGAGTGGTATAATGGAAATAAGTATCCTAACGCCTTTGCAATAACTGAAAACTGGTGGAAGGCAGCCAAAGCAATCGAAAAACTATTACAACTCAAAACATTTGACCGCTTGGATCTTTTATGAAGCTTTTTCGTACTCATCAGTATCATAATTAATTTTGACACAATATGCATATCATGATATGATAATATCATAATTAATTATGATACAAGAAAAGAGGATGTGTTAATGAGTAATTCGGACCAGATGTTTGTATTTGAGATAAATAAAACGGATGACTTAACAAATAATGTCTCACAATTAAATATGATACTAAATAGGTTTGCAAATTTTGAAATTATCCAATTAAATGATAGAACAACCTTATTAAAAATTGAGATTGATAAAGAAATAGACCAGAAAAAAAGCAGAAATGCTGGTAGAAAAGTTCAGCATCCACAGAAATTATATACCTATAAAGAAGTGAGTGATATGATGAAGGAACATACAAAAGAAGAAGTTGCAAAAAAATTAGGTTACAGTAGAGCAACGTTTTATCGTAGACTTAAAAAATTAGCAACCGAATCAGCGGTATCTGGTCAAGAGGATCATTACTTTTTTTAAACATAGTAAGATTAATAATATAATTAGTAGATTTTATACATATTAAAATAAATCACAAAACAATTACCTCATAGTTTTGTGATTTATTTTTTGGTTTCATGATATGTTAATGATACAGCGTTAATTCGTATAAGAGAACTTGCGATAATGTCTTGGCGTAAAACCTGTAAATCTTTTAAATTGTCTTGTAAAGTACGTGCTATCATTAAATCCACATTGAGAAGACACATCCGATATTGTTAAATCACTATTTTTTAGCAGGTTAGATGCGTGCTGTAATCGATACTGTATAATATAATGATTGGGAGATAGGTTATAAACATTACGAAATATTCTAGAAAAATGTCTTACAGACATATGTGCCATTTTCGCTAATTCTTCCATCGATATTGGTTCCATAAAGTGGTTGCTAATATACGCAATTGGTAATGCAAGATTGAGTATAACATCCTCACTTTCAGTGTTGATGTTGTAAGCTCGAGACAATTGTACAACAAGGTTTAGAAAATTAGCATAAAGACTTGTTTTCCAACCTTCTTGCCTCACACAGAATTCATTTATCATATCTGCAATCATAGTATTAACAAGTTCGAAACGAGTTGGGGAGAGTTGCAGTTTATTCTTATATTTACTATCTCGATTAAGATAGGGTTCAATCACAAACAAAGCATGGAATCCTGCGGATTTGGTAATATCGATATCGGATTGTAATAGATTATTTAAGCGATACATAACATTACATATTTTAAAATCGTTTGGATTTTCATATCCATGAGTAATTTGATCACCAACCACAAACATATCACCTTTCTTTATTGTATATTTTTCATTATTTACAATATGAGTGGCAGTACCACTAAGCACGATGGTGAGCTCGTTAAAATCTGCATGGGTATGTACAAATAGATCCTCTTCATGATGACCATATTGTATGAAAAAAGGAAAGTCTTTGGAGTTTGTAAAATTATTTAGATAAAAAGTTTTCATTTCATTACCTACCTGTCCGTTTTGTCCGATTATATGTCCATATTGTTATGGATAGTCATTGTTATCACTAATATAATAAAGCCTATCTTAATAAAAAACAAGTGTACAAAAAGTTATGATTAATAAAGAAAGAAGGTTTTATATGCGTTATACAAATCCAATTATTCGAGGTTTTTATCCAGATCCGAGCATATGCTACGCAGAAGGCTACTATTATATTGTTTGTAGTAGTTTTGAATTTTTTCCAGGATTACCAATCTTTCAAAGTAAGAATATGATTGATTGGACCTTCATCGGTCATTGCCTTACAAGAAAAAGTCAACTTAATCTTACCAATGTTCCAGCGTCCGGAGGTTTATTTGCTCCTACCATTCGATATCATAAAGGAAGATTTTATGTAGTGGTTACCGATACAACTGGTTTGGGTAATTTCTATGTATATACAGATGATATAAATGGAGAATGGTCTGAACCCGTAATAGTAAATCGTGGTGGGATAGATCCGTCACTTTTATTTGATGGTAATAAAACATATTTTATGAGCAATGGAGAGGATGACTTTGGTGTTACTGGTATTTCCTTATGTGAAATTGATATTGATACTGGTGACATACTTACCAAAAGTAGATGCATCTCCCAAGGAACAGGTGGTCGATATATTGAAGCACCACATTTATATCATATTGGCGACTATTATTATCTATTAGTAGCCGAAGGTGGAACAGAGTATGGACATATGGAGTGCGTTCTTCGTAGTAAAGAGCCATATGGACCATACGAATGTTGTCCAAGTAATCCTGTTTTAACAAACCGTAATTTAGGAGGTTATTTCATACAGGGTGCTGGTCATGCAGATATTGTGAAAGATGAAAATGATCAATGGTGGATGGTGCATCTTGCATTTCGCCAAATACATAAATGGAAGCAACATCACCACTTAGGTAGAGAAGTGTTTTTAGAACCCATATACTGGAATGAAGATGATTGGTTTACCGTGGGAACGGATGGAACATCCAGAGCGTCATATCAAGTGGATTCATATAAATGTACCATGTATCCTGATGCTGATTATCCAACATATAATTGGGCCGTGAACAAAGAGGAAGCTTGTTATCTTAGAAGTCCAGATTATCGTAATTATTGTTTTATTTCAGACAATCAATTTTCTCTGAAAGGGACGTCGGATCATCTAAATGGAACAGGAAACGTAACTTTTCTTGGAATGCGACAGAAGGAGTTTCAGTGTATTGCAGAAATCGGTATCGATACCTCTACAATGCTGGTGGGACAGCAAGCAGGTGTTACTGTTTACATGAATGAAGGGAGTCATTACGATCTGTTCATTACAAAAGAATCCGATTCTTGCCGTATTGCATGCAATGTCTATATCGGACAGATGCGTGTTATCATGGATGAATTACAACAAACAGATCATGTTGTGAAACTAAAAATTGAAGCGGATGCAGAAGAATATAGATTCTTTTCCCAAAATGAACAAGAAGAATATACGATGCTTGGTTGTGCTGAGACGAAATATCTGTCTAGTGAGGTTGCTGGAGGGTTCACCGGTGTTATTATTGCCGCTTATTGTATCTCCAATGAGGAAAAGAAGAGTGGATTGGTTCATTTCCAAACATATAAATAATATTAATATGTATCATTTTACCTCTTTGATTTATTCATCCATTTGTTTTATAATAAGAATCTAGGTGTTATTTTTTAATAGCATGATTGGATTATGGAGGTAAGATATGAATAAAAAAGAGGTACTTGAATTAAAAAGCCGTTTAAAAAAGACTGGGTGTACATTCACAAAAATGTGTGGATGCTATGTAAATTCCGATAAAGAGATTTTAGTTAATTTCAATGAAACATTTCTCAATCTGGAAGAGGAAGAATTTTATAAGTATTTAGAAGTGGCACAGAAGACATTATCAGGAACCGTAGGTAATAATCTGATAGAACTAAATTTTCCATTGGAGGAAGAAAAACCAGGTGGGAAACAACAGTTTTTAATGGGACTGCGAGAAAGCAAATTGAAAAATGAGGATTTGTTAGCCACGTTTTATCAACTCATCATTGATAGTTATGATTATGATGGCAATTATCTTATCCTAGCATTTCATGATGCTTATGATGTAATGACGAAAACCAGTGATAATTCCAAATTAGATGAATCAGAAGAAGTGTACGAGTATTTATTAGTTTCCATCTGTCCTGTAACATTAACCAAACCTGGTCTTGGTTATCTGGAAGATGAGAACAGAATTGGACCACGTAATCGTGATTGGGTAGTTGGAGCGCCAGATACTGGGTTCATCTTCCCAGCCTTTACTGACCGTAGTGCAGACATACATTCTTCCATGTTCTACATAAAGAATGCAAAAGAACCACATAAAGAATTAATGGAATTGGCATTGGGATGTCCTGCCAGATCAACTGCTACAGAACAAAAGAATACATTCCAGTCCATTATAAAAAATGCAATCCCCGATTCCGAAGAAAGCACTAAAGTTTTTATAGATATACAAGAAAGTTTAAATCAAATGATAGAAGAACAAGCTGTATTTGCAGAATCATCGAAAGATGATGAACCAGTGATCTTAACCAATGAATCCGTGCAAGAGATTCTACAAGATAACGGAATACCAGAAGAAGTTGCAACAAAAATTGAAACAGCATACGTTGAAAATTTTAGTGACGAGCCACCAGTAATCGACCACTTACTGGATAAAAAAGTACTGGCTGAATGCGAAAAACGTAAGGTGGAAAAGGCACTTGTGGAACAGGTACAGACATTACAGGTGAAATTAGAAGAAGCGAGAAATGCAGCTAATCTATCCCCAGAAGATAGTTTTGCTACCACAGACGAGATTACCAATGAAAACTACGATGTAGTTCTTAAAGTAAAACCAGAAAAAATGGATCAGATTAAGTCTCAAATCATTGATGGGCAGAAATGTATTGTGATTCCTATGGACGAGCATGAACATGCTAATGTAAATGGATTAGCTGATTTTATCACGCTCTAAACCCAAGTGAAAGAAAGGCCACAAAAAAGCCAGATATAAATAACTAATATACATAATAATGTAAAAATGGTGAACCCGATTGACAATTAGATTCGAGTTCACCATTTTTAATACCATAACTAAGATGTAATGAAACTGAATTTTATTATGCTTTAATAGCCCATCGTAATTTAGCACATTTTGCACGCCCATTGGAGCTACATTCTTCAGCCGATGGACGTATGGCATCTGGTGCAATTTCTTGATAGATTCCTTCACGATAATATTTTTTAAATGACTTTTTCACAAGACGATCTTCTCCTGAATGAAATGTAAGGATCGCAACACGTCCACCAGAAGCAAGGGCATCTGGAAGCTTTTCTAGTAAGTCATATAAAACTTCAAATTCGTTATTCACATCAATACGAAGCGCTTGAAAACAGCGTTGGCATGATTTCTTAATCGAATCATTTTTCTTGTCGGTTGGAAGAAATTTTAATGCATCCTTAATTACTTGTTGGAGCTGTGTTGTAGTTTCAATTTTTCTTCCTTTTTTGATTTCAGAAGTAATGGCACGGGCAATTTCTTCTGCATATGGTTCATCTGAGTTTTCTAATAACATTCCTTGTAATTCATTCTTCGAGATGGTTTTTAATCGTTCTGCGGCAGAAATGCCTTTGCTAGGATTCAATCGTAAATCCAAAGGTCCTTCTGTTTTAAAGGAAAATCCGCGTTCTGGATTATCAATCTGCATGGAAGATACGCCTAAATCAGCTAATATAAAATTAAGTGGTCCAGATTCAGACACCACTTGATCAATATTGGAAAAATTTATTTGCTTAATTGTAAGAATCTCAGAGCCATACCCTAAACGCTCTAAACGCTCTTTGGTACGTGGTAACTCGATTGGGTCCACATCCAATGAATATAAGTGTCCTTTGGAGTCTAAACACTTTAACATTTCTAAGGTATGTCCACCATAACCTAAGGTAGCATCTAAACCTATTTGACCAGGTGTAATCTGTAACACGTCTAATATTTCATTGACACAGATGGAGCGATGCATACCAGCAGGAGTACTACCTTTTTGAATTACCTTTGCTACAGCATCTGCATATTTCTCTGGTTGTAATTCCTTATATTTTTCATGAAACGCCTTTGGATGTGTTCCTTTATAGCGAATACGTCGCTGATGTTTTTGTTCTTCATTATTCATGTTTTGTTCACTTATACCTTTTCCGTTTGTTTTACTATGATTACAAAACATATAATATCAAATACACTGCATAAAAGCAAACCATTCGAAGAGAAACTACTAAATATTCTACCGAATTAACAATTCGCCTAATTTTTGACTATTATTCGTATTGATTTCAGTATTTTCAACACATTTAATATGATAACTATCATAAGATATAGTAAGAACTTTTAGGAAATAGAATATGGACATTCATGTTGTAAAACCAAATGATAGTATTGAATCAATATCTAGACAGTATGGTGTTAGCGTATCTGATATTATCAAATCTAACGAATTAACTAATCCCTATAATTTAGTTACAGGTCAAACCATAGTTATTGTGTATCCCACAAAGATACATACTGTGAAAGAAGGCGATACCTTAGGTGAGATTGCAAGATCTTATGGAATAACTATGATGCAGTTATTACGTAATAATCCTTTTCTTGTAGATAGAGAATTTATATACCCAGGCGAAACCCTTGTTATTCGTTATCAAACTGGCCGAGATGTTATAACAAATGGATATGCTTATCCATTTATCCCGAAAAGTATACTGCAAAAAACATTACCATACCTAACTTATATTTCCGTTTACAATTATAGAGCCAACGAAAATGGCGGGCTCACCTCATATTATGATGATACAGAGGTTATTCAAATAGCTATAGAGTATGGAACGATACCACTTTTAATGACCACCACCTTAACACCACAGGGTGATCCTAATATAGACGTAGCCTATAACATTCTACTTAATAATGATTTTCAAGAAAGTCATATTAATAACATGCTTAATACTGTAAAAGAAAAAGGATTTTATGGTGTGAATATGGTTTTTAGTTATATTACTTCCGCTACTATAAATTTATATAATGACTTTGTAACGAAAGTTGCATCCAGAATAAAAGAGGAAGGTTATTTGTATTTTGTAACTATAAATTCGAAAGGTGCGGAGAATGGAACTGACCCGATTTTCGAACAGATTGATTATTCTTTGATTAGTCAAGTTGTAGATAGTATCTCGTTTACTCATTTTGAATTTGGGAAAAAAACAGATCCACCTGGCCCGATTTATTCTTATACTAATTTTAAACAATTTATAGAATATACTGAGCAGAAAATTCCTTCAGAAAAAATAAAAATTGGGGTTCCGACAATAGGGTATGATTGGACGCTTCCCTACACGCCAGACAATTCTGTTGCGAGTGCAATTTCTCTTGGAGATGCAATCAACTTAGCGCGTGAAGCTCGAAGCGAAATCCAGTTTGATGAAACATCTCAAACGCCATATTTTAACTATAAACAATCCAGCATTTCTTCTGAAGAAGAGCATATTGTATGGTTTATAGATGCAAGAACATTCCAATCATTAATGAATCTTATCGTAGAATATGAACTAAGTGGTCTAGGTATCTGGAACATAATGATTTTCTATGCTCAAATGTGGTTAGTCGTAAATACTCAATATAGTATAATAAAATTAATTCCTGATGATTTTACTATTTAATCAATACTTATCTATGTAACCCTAGAGATTAAAATTAAGTTACAAAATGTATATTTGTCCATAAAATTCATGTAACTCTTTTATAGATTTAGCAAATACTAAATCTATATTACGGAATAAGAAAGGAATGAATCTATGGATAATAATAAAAACCGAATGAAGGATCGAGAGAAAAGTAACGCTGAACTTCGAAAAATGGAACCTAAGAATAATGCAGATGTTGGAATAAAAAACGGCCAAATTATTGGTGTTCATGATGGTAAACATGAAAAATCGCGACCTAACAGAAAAGAGGATCGCTAAATAAAGTGCAGTAACCCCCTCTAAACGAAAAAGGTTTAGAGGGTTTTTTATAGATATCATTTGAATAAATGGTAAAATAAGGTATAATTAACCTGATATAATACAAAGAATTGCATTACATTTTGGATGAATTAAGAGAATATGATAGCGTACTTGTGCGTTATGATAAATAAATGAGGAAAGGAGTAATAGCGTATGATAAACAAAGTTACGAATATCAAGAAACGTGTTAGGAGGGCTCACGTAAAATAATCCCTCCACATATAGAATGGAGGATTCACATGAAAGTAATAGATTTTAATACGGAACATATAGACAGTGCACAGAAAATTGCTGCTGCAAATTATAATGAAGAGCGAGAACATATTCCGATTTTACCTTGCATCGATGTCTTACCTGATTTAGAATACTTTGCAGATAATGGACTTGGAGTTGCAGCATTGGATGGAGATCGATTAATTGGCTTTTTATGCTGTTATGAACCTTGGGACAATGCATTTAATTCAAAAGCAAGAGGAACTTTTTCACCCATACATGCCCACGGCGCAGTGAAAGAAAATAGAAGCGTCATTTATCAAAAAATGTACCAGGTAGCTGCAGGGAAATGGGTGAAGCATAATATTACATATCACGCCATCGCACATTATACGCATGATATGGAGTCAATTCATGCATTTTTTACCTATGGATTTGGCCTTCGTTGTATTGATGCAATTAGACCAATGGTTACTATTCTGTGTCAACGTTGTGAAGGTATTCATTTTAAAGAAGTGGCCAAAACAGATGTATCTGCAATAAGAGGACTACGCTACTTGTTATCGGAACATATGGGAAATAGCCCATGTTTTATGTATTCTTCTAAGCAAATAGTGGATGAGTGGTTGGATCGAGCAGAAGAGCGAGATTCTAGGTTATTTATAGCGCGTGATTGCAATAACATAATTGCTTTCATAGAGATAACCAGGGATGGAGAAAATTTCGTTACCGAAATAGATAATATGTGTAATATATGTGGTGCTTACTGCCTTCCAGACTATCGTGGAAAGAACATTTTTCAGAATTTATTAAACTTTACCATAATGAAGTTACAAGAAGAAGGGTCTACCATCCTTGGTGTAGACTTTGAGAGTTTTAACCCTACCGCATATAGGTTCTGGCTAAAATATTTTGATTCTTATACCAATAGTGTGGTCCGTAGAATTGATGAATGTGCCATACATGATTAAACATTACATAGAGAAACCGCCAATAGCGCGGTTTCTCTAAATCTAACTGTATTATACTAAATAATAATGATATAATATGTTTATCAATAGAAAAATCATACTATTAGGAGAAGTAAATTCATGACATTTAGTAGTGATCTGATGTTTGGTTTGGGTGAAACACATGCACAAGTGATTGACTCTACATGGGAAAATGCTATTAATGTTAGTGGTATCGATAATATTTACAATATCGAGATGCAACAGAAACTATACAACGATTTAAAAACAATGGATCCAGAATTTGTAGCATCTGGTCATGGTTCTTGTATGAAAATAGTTAAATAAAGCAAACGTATTGATGAAGTCAGGCTACTTCTATCATTAACATGGAGGGATACATGGAATTTGTAACATTAAACAATGGAATTAAGATGCCCAAAGTAGGTTTTGGTGTATTTCAAATGGCAGATTCAGCACAATGTGAACAGGCAGTTTTAGAAGCAATTCATACCGGATATAGATTGATTGATACAGCAGCAATATATATGAATGAAGAAGCAGTTGGTGTTGCATTAAAAAAATGTGATGTTGCAAGGGAAGAACTTTTTATCACAACAAAATTATGGGTACAAGATGTTGGATACGAAGAAACGAAAATAGCATTCCAGACATCACTTGATAAGCTTGGTCTAGATTATCTCGATTTATACCTGATCCATCAACCAATAGGAGATTATTATGCTTCCTATCGAGCATTTGAAGAACTTTATAAAGAAGGTAAAATTAGAGCAATCGGAGTAAGTAACTTTTATCCGGATCGTCTTGTTGATTTATGTATGAATGTTGACGTCATTCCTGCTGTAAATCAAATTGAACTGCATCCTTTCTTCCAACAAGAAAATGCATTAAAAATCATGAAGGAATTTCATGTTCAAGCCGAGGCATGGGGACCTCTAGCAGAAGGAAAACATGGAATTTTTAAAGATCCAATACTTCTTGAAATTGCACTGAAATATGGTAAAACTGTAGCACAAGTAGTATTACGCTGGAGTATTCAAAGAGATGTTGTTGTAATTCCAAAATCAATGAATAAAAACCGAATTATTGAGAATATTGACATCTGGGATTTTGAATTATCCAAAGAAGATATGAATAAAATTACTGTATTGGATCTTGGGCATAGTGAAATCGTTGATCATCGAAATCCTGAATTTATCAAAGCAATGATAGGCTATAAGATACACGAATGATTAGAATCTAATCAAACAATCATAGTTAGATATATGGGGAGAGGTTACTATATGGAACTTGAAAGTTTATATGAAGGTATTATGAATAAAGGATTCACCGCAATGGAGAATCAAAAAGAATATGTTGATAATTTTATTGGCGACGAAACCGATACCAGAATGGGTATATCATTGGTTATACGACCTCCAAAAGTGTTAAAAACTGAAATAATGAAGATTGAAAATGAGTTAAAAGAACTGGAAAATAATCAATATTATTATCCAGAGAATGATTATCATATTACACTGTTGGACATCATTACAGGTAGACAAGGGTATATGTATACGTCAGAGCAAATTGATAATTCTAAAAAAATAATTATCCAAGCTCTAGAAAATGTAAGTCCATTTGAAATAAATTTAAATGGCGTCATTGCAAGTGATGGAGCGATCATAGTAAGAGGATTTTATGAAGAAGAGATGAAAACCCTAAGACAGAAATTAAGACAAGCAATTATAGAGAATCATATGAAGCCGGATGAAAGATATCCAACCATCTCTTCCCATATTACGATTGCTCGCTTCAAGAAACAAATAGAACAAAGGGAACGATTAATAGAAATGCTAAAGAAGTATCAGAATTATAATTTTGGAACATTCAAAGTGTATGAAATTGAGTTAATATACCATAACTGGTATGATTCGAAAAAGGAAATACTGGAACGATACTCGCTCAAGTAAGAAAATAGTATGGTTTCCTTTCTTATTGTTATCTTATATAGTTGTAGCATCAAACTTAAGATATGAACCATTGGAATTACTATCCGAGAAGATGGAATGAAAAATACTATTATAGGAGGTTGTTAATGAAACAGCCTCCTATAACTAAAGATAGAAATTTAATTTGCGCTGGCAATTACTATAATTGTAAGTTTAACTTAACAGCCATGTGCTTATTTCACTTGTATCTATCAGAATATTAGATCCCTCATACAATTCTTGTGACTCTTTTAAGCCACCAGCAATTACATATTTGTATTCACCAAATCCGATAAACTTTAGACTTTTACAAGTCATATCGAAATAACTTCGATATTGATCCATGTTGCCGCCGCCAAAGGTTACTACAAACAAAAATTTCTTGTTTGGTGCAAGATAACTTGTATAATCCTGTTTCATAAAAGCATAAAGTCGATCAATGACAAGTTTCATCTGAGCAGTCATTTGCCAGATAAATACCGGGGTTGCAAAAATTATTCCATCAGCATTCTCTATATCCTGATATATTAGATGCATATCATCTTTCACAATACATTTCCCTGTTTTTTTACAAGAATAACACCCTTGACATCCCTTTATCTGCATTGAGCTTAGATCATATGATTTAGTTTCAAACTCGTTATTTACAGATGTCTTTAATATATCACCCACAAGAGTCATTGTTTTTCCTGACTTATGAGGACTACCATTTATAATTACAATTTTCTTCATAGTTATCGTTTTCTCCAATCTCTTTTGGCAGAAGAGAACACAAGTTATCTTATAGCATAGATATATCGTTCCTTGTTTTTCTTTCAACCATAATTACATTTGTTATTTTGTTTCGTGAAATATCTTGTTTCGATATGATAGTAGCAATATCAGGCCTCACATGCTATAATTACTATATTACAACGAGAACAAAAATGCATGGATTATCCAATTATGTATTAGCATAATATTATCATATTAGGAGTTGGACATGGGAAAGAATTTAATTATTGATGAGAATATGCACGGACATGTAAGTGAAAATGAAAACGCTATTCCTACACTGATTGAATATTGTTATTTTCAAGAAGATGGAACTATATTTCCTCCACACTGGCATGAACAGTTGATATTGATGTATATAAATAAAGGTACAATGGAGTTACGGTATGGGAATTAGAAAATAATTGCTGAACAAAAAACCATAGTCCTTGTGAACCCCAATGAATTGCATTCTGGTGAGAATCTGGAGTCGGTTTTGGAATACTTTTTAATAAAAATTGATCTTTTGTTGCTATTAGGAGACCAGCCCAATTTACAACAAACAATGTATACAGAACTTCTTTTGAAAAATCAAATCATGTTTGAAAATAAGATTGCAAATGATGACATTCTACTAGGACATATAAAAGATATGATAGAAGAGTTTCAGAATAAAGAGGAAGGATATGAACTTGCAATTAGAGGGTTAAGCTTTCAAATTTTAACGTTTTTACTACGAAGATATGTAAAAACAGTACAAGACCACTCAGAATTTGAAATGCATTACAGAAGATTGAATCAAATCAAGCCAGCTATTATATACATGGAGAACCATATGGCGGAGAAAATAACGCTAGTAGAGCTTTCGGAAGTGACATATTTGAGCACAATCCATTTTTCACGAGTTTTTAAAAATGTATCCGGATTATCACCAATGGAGTATTTAAATCAGATGCGTGTTCAAAAGGCAGCTCAATTATTGCTAAAAACTGACTTACCAATTATGGAAATAGCACTGGAAACAGGGTTTAATGATAGTAATTATTTTAGTAGGTTTTTAGAAAATGCCGAAATGTAACGCCTAGTGAGTATAGAGCAAAGTTTATTAAGTAGCAATGTATTTGTGACAGAGTTTATCTAGCTACAATTACTAAGTACAACAGCAAATAAGTATTTATGGGGGTAACAGATATGAGATTAACATTTAAAGAAATAAGCTCTTTTGACAAAGGAGTATTATACCAATTATTGGTAGATGCATATTCTTTTGATCATAGATGGAAAACATATTTTGAACAGGATTGGTTAGAATTTGATGATTTTTTCTTTAATAATTTAGATATTGCAGACAAATATGGTTTTATTACGGTGTTGGATGGTGAGCCAATTGGACATATATCGTGGGATCCACGAAATTTACCCGATTATGTAGTAATAGGTCATAACTGTATTGCGTCCAAATATAAGGGGAATGGCTATGGTAAAAGGCAACTTCAAGAGGCTATTGATAGAATTCGACAGTATGAAGGGCTTAAAAAAATAATTGTTGGAACAAATAGTAATTTAATTGCACCTCATAATTATGAAAGTGTTGGTTTTAAGCTTTGTCAAAGAAGAAAAAATGATACTGAGACTGGATTTTCTGGTGATTATTTAGATTATGAAATAATTCTATAAAAAAATATTGTAAGGGAGGATTTTTCTAAATGTATATCTATGAGTATGAGCGAATTAGTAGTGATTTTTCTGGATGGGGTATGCTATCAGGGAATAAGTATGGAATGGAATTTTATAAAGAAATTATCAACAAAAGGGGACAAGAAGGTTGGAGATATGTTGGTTTTTTTCCTGCTGTACAACGCGGAACTGGTCATATCGAAGAAATGGATTTGGTCTTTGAACGAGAGCAGTAGCAAATTTAATTTGTGATGAAGGGAATTATCATCTGATAAAAGCTTCATATTGGTTTTATATTATTATAAATGTAGGTAGTACAAATTTATTTAATATAATATTATCTAAGAAAGGGAAGGGTATGGATTGTTTATATAAAATAGATAATATTTTGATAAGAAAAATGGAAGATTCCAAAAGTGATTATATGCTTATGACTAAATGGCTATCGACACCAGAAGTGCTTGATTATTATGAGGGACGAAATAATTCTTATGATTATAATAAAATAGTAAATAAATTTGCTCCGAGAGTTCAAGGCATACAAAAGGTGATACCCTGTATAATTCAAATAGATGAGATGCCAGTAGGATTTATACAATTTTATAAAACGAATGCTAGAGATTATGAAATTAATCATGTACTAATAATAGATGAAAAGACTGTTTTTTGCTCTTTGGATATTATTATTGGAGAAGTTTCCTTTTGGAATAAGGGAATTGGTACAAAAGTAATCAGTGGTATGATTAAGTATATTTTTGAGTCTCAGAATGTTGATGCAATCTATATTGACCCACAGACCTGGAATAAGAGAGCTATTCGTACATATGAAAAAGCTGGATTTAGGAAAATAGCGACAATTAAAAACAGGGAAGAACTAAATGGAGAAATGAAGGACTCATGCATTATGCGAATTGAAAAGAATGGTTCGTAACTAATGTAAAACAGCTTAGTTCGAAATTCCAATCAGATAGTCCTGGTTATATATATATTTCGTTTATTTATCGGTAATAGAGAAGCTGAAAACGTCTGAATAATAAAGTTTTATTCTTCATAAATTAGAAAATGCACTTATGCTAAGAGGTAAGTTACATTATAAAAGGCTAATAATTATAACGTAATAGAAATATATATTTCATAAAGGAGAGATAGTATGTTTATGTTTTTTTGTCAAACAGTCTACCTAGGTACAGCATTGAAAGAGCTAAATGATGTACGTTCTGTTCTAGAACAGAACGGTATAAAGTATAAATATCATATACAAAACCATGAGGGAGAATGGTTGGTGCCTGGTAAAAGTACTATACGCGGCAATTTTGGCTCTGCAGGTATGCACATGGATTCAGCAAACCTTTATGAAATAGGTGTAAGAAAAAAGGATTTTGAGCAAGCCCAATTTTTGATAAGAAAATTACAAGAAGTGAAATGATTTAAACAGATAATGTATTAGACTATCAATGAAGTATTGATAGTCTAATACTTCATTTTTATATTTAATACAATTTATTAAACGAAACTATTATTTAAAAATATTTTTTCAGTTTTAAGATAGGAAATTGCAAAACGACAAAATTATTACTTATAAATTTTTTCAGTTATATTTTTATATCAAATGTTATCGAAAAGGCAGAGTTTATCGTACTAGAGTAGTATTACACTCTATTCGACAAACTCTAGTTTTTTGTATAGAGTATAGTGATGTATATATCTACATGAAAATTATTCAAGAAAACTCAACTTTCCTTTATATTCGCATAATATCTAATATTCTTGAATTTATTACTATAAAAATGTTACAGAAAATTAATATATATTCATTAATAATTAAGGTAACTGTATATTTTCTCACTATCGTTCACCGAATTTTTGACTTGCACGATATAAAGTTCTTTCACTTATACCTGTCATATTACTAATTTCCTTGAATGTAAATTTGTCCAGTAATGTAAGTGCCTCTTTTAATTGTTTATTCGAATATTTCTTTGGCTTACCAGGTGGATTATCATCATATTCAGGCCGATTTTTAATTGATTTAGAAAGGCCAATGCATCTATTGAAATATAGTCTATCATCCTCTATAGATTGTAACATATCAATCCAAACTGAACTATATATTGCTTTATCCATAATATTCCCAATGTCATAAATATAAATTTTGGCTTTTTTATTATTTATCATTTTGTATTTTTCTATTATGCTTGTTATATTTGGACCTAATACTGATATTTTATGTATTTTAACAACATCTCCAGCATTAATTTCATCAAGCATTTTAGAAAATTCTATAGTATCTTTATTTTTGTGATTGATTATATCTATGTAAAGCTCCTCAGTACCTGTATAAATGGTAACTTTTTGTTTCTCAAGATATAAATCATAGTCTAAAGCATAATTTTCCAAGGCCATAATATATACAAATTCTTTCATTCTAATGCCTCCTGTTCAAAGTTTAATATATTTATACAATAGTGTCAAATTGAATTATGGCAGAAGGATATGACAGTTGTAAAACAGCCATATCCTTCTGCCATAATTATTAATCATCCTTGTTTTTCGATAATATATCTGCCATATTAATGATATTAGTCTCCAATTTATTCTTAATTCCATCGTTGTTATTATTCCTGGAATGAATATAATCTAATATACTCATATCCGAATCAAATATATTGTTTAACTCATCCATCATAATCTTATTTCCAACATTTTTAATTGAAATGACATCATCAAGAGAATTTGTGCAATATTGACTGTTATAAAACATCATATAGATAGCTTCTTGATATTGCTTAATCAGTGTTCTTTGTCTTTGAATTTCTTTTTGCATCTGAATAAACATCTTTTCATTATTTACGTTACTGCTTCTTTCCTTTTTAAAAATGTTAATCATCCGGCGTTTTATTGTTTCGATATTATCTCTGTCATTATAAAAAATCAATTCTATATCTGAGGTGTCAATTTCATAGAGATTACCCAATGGCATTATTTCTTTATGCTTTTTAAAAAAATCTATTCGTTCTTTTCCAAAGCTCGGTTTTCCTAAATATAATCCACTCCAAAAGTATGAACCATAATCAGTAAATGCTTTACCTTTATAATTCTGAACTTTTTTCTTTATTAGCAATTTGTTAAACTGATTGACTGAATTATATGAAAGCTTTGATATATCACCATCAACACTTTTAAGCTTTTTCTCAATAATCTCGTTTACCTCATCTACATCATATTCAATTTGTGGTCTTCCAACTCTACTCATTTACGCGCCTCCTCACTAAAATTAAGAAATAGTGCTTCTTTAACCATTTCTCTTCTACCAGCAAGAGATGCTATCCTTTTCATTAATTCTTTATATTTCATATAGTGTTCTTCTGGAAGAATTAGATTTTTATTTATTAGCTCTATTGATGCCTTTCTAAATATCATGGCCAGCATCTGCTTACTATTATTAATTTCTTTATTCAAGGTGTTTTTATAATACTTAATAAGAAATTCAGCGGATTTATTGAAATTTTCATTGGTAGGTCTGCACCACCAATGACTACAGAAGAAACAGAGATCGTCTTCACATTCGCATAATCGGGATTTACAATAACCAATCCCCATATCGTCAGGATAAGCATTCTCAATAGTGTTATCCGCTTTCGGCATAGATAAAATAATATCTTTAAGCTTCCTGTTATCAAATTCAAATTTAAAATCTATATTATTTGAATACTTATAAGCCTCGGAATCCATATACATATCAACATGATACACATATGAGTTTAATGAATTTATTGATGTATGTCCGCCTATCATAGCAATATCAATTGGATTTATGTTTTGTAAAAACAATGAGGAGAAAGCTAGATGACGAGTATCTCCGCATTTCAATCTAATATACTTTGAATTTTCATTATTTATATAATCTATATAATAATCATAAAAAAGATTAATTAATTGATTCATATCAGTGGCTTCTAAACGGTTATATTTCTGGTATTCTCTATTAAATAACATGTTCTTACCTTTAAAGAAATCATTATACTGACATAATTCAAGAACAGCCTCCCTGATACATTTAATAGAAAATAATGATTTTGAGTCTACATCTTCCGATATATTATCCAGATATCCACTTATAAGTTTATATGTAATACTATCTATACATAGTTTTTTTAAAATAGGAACATCATTTTTCTTGATTAATCCAGCTTTAATACGGTTGACTCTAAGGTAATAACGTTGATCCATCTCAAAGATACAATTTCGATCCAGCATAAAAGTTATCTCAGACGGGCGTATTGGAATTATTACAGATACGTGCCACCATACCCGCAAAGAATAAAACAATTTGATAAGATTTTCATCCTTTTCATTATCCACAAATTTATGTATATAGTACTGAAACATAGCTATATCTCTGTTAGGCGGTAGTTCCCGTATGCGCTTTATATGCAATTCCTTGCTAATATATATCCTGGATAATTTGCTACTGGATTTCAATAGATAACTGTTTGTATTGTCTATAAAATTATTTTCGATAATAAAATCAAGAAACTCTATTGGCATATACAAAAAGTTATTCTCTTTTCTATTTACTATCTGGATAATCTCGGAATCACTCATCTTATCAATATTCTTGAATGAATTGGAGGCAATATATAACGCAATTATTATCTTTAAATATTCATTTGCAGTTGTAACTGCATAATCATCCAATAACATGCCAACGATAAATTCCTTAATTAAGTACTGGTCATATTCATTACTAAAAGGAGATTTCATTATTTGATAAATCCACAATTTCAGGGTATTTAATTTCAATATCTCCCTTTTTATATACATTATCTATAATTTTATATGATACGGTATCAGCATTATTATTTTTGTTGCTATTTTTGTTGCCATTTACATTAGAACTACTAGCACTAAGTTCTAATGATGAATCATTAAGATTCACGTTACCATTACTGGCACCTATCTTATTACATGAAATAATCAATAATGATAGAATCAATAATACTAATATAATTAATTTTTTACGTAACATTATTTCTTCCCCCATACAATCGGTTGTTATTTAGAAAATAAAAATTTCATTTATTTAAAATTTTACTCACATCATTATAACAATCCTGCCTTTCATTCCATTCTCTAGCCTCATATTTGACATCTTTGAATTTGGGACCCAAATTTACGCAATTTGATATTTGTTTAAAAGTTAAACTAACTTTAATATTATAAAAATTAACCCATATTATGTCAATTACAATATGTATATTTATGTCATAATTTATTACTATTTTACATTTTTGTGAATAATTAATTCTATAATGTAACCCCATTCCCAATAGATAATGCATATGTAAAATGAAAAACTAACTTCCAGTTGTGCCCTAATTAAGCTATGGGAATTTACTATTTCATTCAACGTAGATAATGCATACTTGTAAACAGAGTAAACTGTTAATAACAAGGTGTCTATAGAAGTACAGCCAGACAGTTTATAACATACTGTCTGGCCGTACTTACCATCGTTTTAACATTTCAATAATACTCGTTCTATACCTACTTTCAGCGATTTTCTATTGTCAGTATTTGAAATATACAGACAAATTAACTTCAAATAAATTACGACCCAATTAGCGGTTTTCATTATTAAAAAAAGCGTTCGCTGCAGCATAGCCCTGATTGTATAACAACCGATAGGTATCATCATTTGCTTTTATATTAAAATCAAGCGGAGAAATATCATAAGTATCAATTAAAATAGACCGCTGTTTATTGAAAGGATTACTCTCATAGATTTGCTGCTGAATATACGTGGATAAGTTCATAAGGCATTCCATATATGCAAGAAGATTATCTATCGATGTATAGTTCAAATTACTCTTAAACCGTATGCCAAGTGTATTCATATTGGTACCGTAATAAAGATAGGGATTATATTTTGGTGAGTCAAACAAACTAAGAGGGTAATTCATCATTGCGCCGCCATCACAAAATACATTAGTCATAGAATTATCGGTTACCTTACGATCGTTTGTTATGACTGCTTCAAAGAAAAGTGGGATGGACATGGATATCCTTACTGCTTCAGCTACCTCCATCATTGGGGTAGTCTCATAGGAAAAGATACTGGAGTTTTTCATAGACAGATTAGTACCAACAATATATAGATCCAAAAAGGGACGGTTGTTTTTATGTAAGGAATCATTTTTGAAATCAGCGAAGGTATAAGGTGGTTGCTTCTTCGCAGAAATAAACTGTTCAGAAATTACATCACGAATCCAATCATAAAAATAGTTGGTTGAATACCATCCATATTTCGTCATCAATCTGATCATGCAGCTCATATCTCCGAAAAGTTCATCCATGGTCTTCTTTACATCCTCTGGAATATAATCAAGATTATCCAATACGCTCTTTGAAGGTATCTTACTGTAATCCAGAGTCTCTGTAATCGAAATTATTTCTTCAAACGATAGATTAAAGCTTGTTATACATGATGTAATCGCACCAGCAGATGTTCCCGCAATTCGTTTTATATTTTTCATCCATCCATAACGGATCAGATAATCCAAGACTCCCAAATAAGAGATTCCTAATATTCCACCACCCTCAAATACTAAATTGCTAATTTGTCTTATCATACTACCACCCTGCTTCGTTGGATTATTAGATTGTATGCATAGTCGATTAACAGTATAACAGGCACTTGTGGATTTATTAATAGAAATAGAGATTCCCAATAAAACTATAAATACGATAGGTAATTGGGAAGGATTTCTTCCTATTCAGGCAATGTCTTTCTGACATTTACTTGTGTTATATGAAAATAATCTTTCTCATCCAAAGTGTACCACAAATTGTATGCTACCGGCTTTCATACCATCTCCATCTCAATATACCAGCAAATTTTCTCAGAATCCATAATTTCCTTCGATAAAAATAACCTTAATCCTATCCTTTTCAAACTGTCCGGTAATTAAAACAAAGTCATTACAGATTCTCTCTGTATGATGACAATTAATACATTTATCTAATTTGGTACATGGGGTGGCTTTACTGAGTCTTTTTGCATCCATAGGCGCGGCAATCTGTCGTGTACGATCGATAGCTTCCTCAACAGATGCTACAATCTTGTTCGTTCCAACAACTGCAATAACTTGCTTTGGCCCGTATAAAATGGGAGCAACTCTACTACCATTCCCATCAATATTAAATAGGCTCCCATCAGTAGTAACGGCATTGATTCCCGTTATAAAGGTATCTGCTCGAAAATTCTGAAGATATATTTCTCTCTTTTCTTCATGGTGCAATCCTGGCTTATGCTTATCTAAAAAATTGTAGTCATGACTTTGCATAAATGCAAATACACCAGTTTGTTCCAATGTAACAGAATCCCCGCACCCCACTGTCTCACCTTTCTGAACGAAAGACTCAATAGTTTCATGTAATTCTGCGATTGAATGTACATAATATCCAGCTATATTGTTTCTATTTAGATTAAGTATTGTTTTTTGAACTACATCATTCATTGTTAATTGCTACTGCTCCTTTATAAATATCCATTTTTCTGTTTGTAATATATATAATATAACTTATACTATTCGTTAAGTAAATGATTAGTACAACTTACTTTCTTGGTCTATTTGCTTCATAAATCTTCACATAATTATCAACAGATAGTTTGGAACATAACTCACCGATTAATTCCAAAGGAATTTTGTCTAAACGTCTAAATCTAATACAACTTTTTCCCATATCAAGCTTTCCGATATTCAAATCCTCATAAGATTTCTGAAACCAATCTAGCAGCGATCTATCAGTATAAATACCCATATGATATAATGCAATGTAGCCTTTCTGATTAGCTAATCCCATAAAAGGAAGTGGCTCCTCAGAATTAACATGGTAGCCCATGGGATAGATTTCATGAGGTACCACATATCCAATCATTCCATATTGAATTATTTCTATGAATTCTTGAGGTAGATTATTTAAAATTGTCCTTCTTAATGAATTTAAAGCGGATTGTCGCTCTAAAGGTTGATGTTTAATATAGTCGTCTGGAGTTGCGATTAAATCTTCTTTTTTATTATGCATACTCTCTCCTGTATTCTGTATGTACTCTATATCATACTATTTTTAGGAACATAACTTATCTCATATTATACTTTACATAGATGTCGTTCAACACCATAAAAATGTTCATGCTACATTTTAATTTCGCCTACAGTTGTTATTCCTATTTCTATTTTGTTTTTAATGAAAGTCCATATTCTTCAAGAACAACTTTAAGGGTCTCTAATGCCTTGGGTCCTAGTCCGTGAAGTAATAGTAACTCATCTTCACTATACTGACTTAACTGCTCTAGTGACTTAATTCCTGCATTTTTTAAAGCCCTATGTGCAGGCTGTCCAATTTTAATTGTGGATAAGTCTAGGTTCATAAATCCTCCTCGTGTTTTTGGGTAAACTTTTCGCTCATTTTGCACTAACTTTAATCTTCACATGAATTTTATTCCTTTACGTGTCACATCTCTCTCAATAAATATAATGGGAACTCGGTTACTTCACAATTGCAAAAGAATACGAATTTTAAAAAATTATAAGCTTTATTTTCATATTCTTTTTTCAAATAAATAAAATAATCCTTTTCGCCAAGTTACTTCTCCAACTCTCTTATATCCAAGTTTCTCATACATTCTTAAAGCTATAAGGTTTAAAGAAAAAGCATCTAACCTAATAGTTTCAATAGCATTATTTCGTACATTTTTTTCAATTAATTGCATAGTCATCCTACCGACGCCTTTACCTTGATAAACTGGATTAACACACAATCTATGAACTACATAAAAAGCAGATTCTTTATATTGCCAATCTCCATTCTTGTACTCTACATCACACTCTTGATTTAGTACAAATAAAGATGCAATCTGATTATCTATTTCCCCTACAAACATTTGATTATTTAAAATGTCTTTTAGTAATATTTCTTCATTTGGGTATATACAATCCCATTGATAGATACCATTATCATTCATGACTTCAATAGCTTTATTAAAAATATTTACAATTGCTTTCAAATCTTCAAGAGTTGCATTTCTCAATGTTATTTCGTTGTTCATGAGCTCCTCCGTTCTTAATAAAATAGTCAATACTTCGCTATCGACAACAATGACGAAACTATCCTCATAGAAAGTATCCCCTATTCAATCACAATCTTAAATCGACATTGTTCTGCTCCTCCAAGAACAGTTTCAATAGTTTCAACTTTTATATTTTTGAATGGCATCAATTCGTGTAATATATAAATGATACTCTGTCTCGAACACTCACAATGTCCTGATGTTTTGCAGATTCCCTCATCAACCAGGTAACATAAGCATCTGGGATATCCCAGTTCATAGATATGCCCTTTTTCAATAACCTTCCGGAAATAGTAGTCAGTTCGAGCATACTTTTCGTAGACTAAATCCATATCTCTATTACATTCTTCGAAGCGTTTTTTCTCCTCTTGTAAAACACCTTCCTTAACACAATTCACTGCGCAAGGATAATATATTTTTTCTCTGCAATTATGTGGTATGTTTTCTATACTTTCTTCCAATATTCTAAAATAAGCTTTACTTGCTTCAGTCATATTCCCGCCCTCAAAATTTTCGTTGTTTTTTGTGATATT
>JAEZUR010000006.1 GCA_023420935.1 Bacillota bacterium
GCTTATACCATAAGTCTATTTAGTTTATCATTTTTTCATAGAAAAATAAAGCAATTTCACTATTCAATTTTCAAAGTTCATAAATTAGTCTAAGATTCGTTTAAATTTTCTTAAGTTGACCACATTGACCTAAGTACCAACGACTTCATAACAGTTGCTCTTCAAACTATATTGTGTATCACTTTATCTACGTTGTCGTATGTGCAAAGTTGGAAGCCTAGGTTGTTCAAAGGGCTTTTTGTACTTATGTATTATATTAGAACATTTGTTCATGATTTGCAATAATTATCTTTTTATTTTAATGATTGAGACTTCTTTTCCGACTTCATAAATCCAAATTTTTCTCTAAGTATATGGTTGTTGAAACTGCATACACTAAGCATATGAAAAAATCTATAACAACAAATTTTTTACTATGCGGATTTAGTGGTTGGTGTATGGAATGCTTTTGGACAGGGTTGCATTCTATTTTAAAACATACTGATCGACGTTTATCCTGTAACACTTCCATTTGGATGTTTCCTATTTATGGTATGGCCGCTTTTATCTCTCCTATCAGTAAATTGATAAAAGATAAGAATACAATAATCAGAGGAGGTGTTTATACTCTTTGTATTTTTATCACCGAGTATGGTACTGGTAACATACTAAAAAAGCATCAAGCATGCCCTTGGGATTATAGCAAAGCCAAACTAAATTACAAAGGAATTATACGCTTGGATTATGCACCTGTCTGGTTTCTAGTTGGTTTATTTTATGAGAAAATACTGTCGGACTAATATGAAAGAGCAATCTAAGGATCATGCCAAAAATGGCTTGTTCCATACTAGATTGCTCTTTTTGTTTACAACTAGATAAAATCAGGTCGAAATACAGGTAAATGTATGGTTTCCATTAAGGAACATAATTTGTCTGCAATATTAACCATTACGCTTTCTTTGTATCTAGGGATATGAAGAAAGGTAAGCGGCCACATATGTTTTAAAATGATATCCGCTTCAATTGCATTTAAGTGAAATAATTTTTTTGCATTATGATAAGCAGTAAATGGATGATAAAAGCCATGAAGTCGGTGGGATTCATCTTTCACATGCCAATCATATAAAAAGTAGTCGTGAAGCATTGCACCGCGGATCATACTCTTATAATCTACTTTCATATTCAATTGTTTGCACATACAAAAGCTGCTGAAAGCCACCGAAATAGAATGCTCTAAACATGTTATTTTACCATGTTGTATATATTCATCAAGCTGTTTTATCTCTGGCATCTCCAATAAGCACATGATCTGCTCTTGAAAGAATTCATAATCTTTTACCGTTAATTTCATAGACTTTCCCTACCTTTACAGTGCGAGACGATAAATTGCTTCTACATCTTTGGTTGTTAATGAAACAAAACTTCCCATAGTTCCATCACCAAGTTCTAATTTAGCCGCTAATGCAGGAATATCTTCCTCTTTTGCTCCTAATTCTTCAAAGGTCACTGGCATTCCTATGGTTTTTGAGAATTGTTTTAAACGTTCAATTCCATCCATAGCTGTTATTTCTGGATTGGCATAATCCATTTCACAACCCCAAACTCTCACTGCAACCTGCGCAAAACGCATTACATCATGTTTCATCACATATTGCATCCAAGCTGGAAAAACAACTGCTAAACCAGCACCATGTGCACAATCATATAAAGCAGATAGTTCATGTTCGATTCCATGGCTACTCCAATCCTGATCTCTACCAACACCACAAATATTATTATGTGCCACCATTCCAGCCCACATAATATTGGCTCTTGCTTCATAATCATTTGGATTCACCATAACCTTTGGAACTTCTTTTATCATAGTCTGTAAAACAGATTCACAGAATCTATCGGTAATCTCTACCTCTTTTGTATTTGTAAAATAACGCTCAAAGACATGTGCCATAATATCAGTAGCTCCACATGCCGTCTGATATGCTGGAAGACTCATAGTTAGCTCTGGATTAAGGATGGAAAATACAGGTCGAATCGCTTCTCCTGAAGCCCCTCTTTTATACATACCCTTTTCCTGCGTAATAACCGTATCAGGAGAACCTTCACTACCTGCAGCTGCAATAGTAAGTATAGTTGCAACTGGTAATGCATTCGTTATTGCTTTTCCCTCATAGAAATCCCAAAAATCACCGTCATATACTGCACCGGCTGCAATTGCTTTCGCAGAATCAATAGCACTTCCCCCACCAACAGCAAGGATAAAATCTACCTTTTCTTTTCTGCACAACTCAATGCCTTCATAAACTAAACCGCTTTTTGGGTTCGGCATCACACCACCAAGTTCTATATACTCTATTCCTTCTGCATCCAATGATTTCTTCACGCGATCCATCAATCCAGATCGTATTACAGAACCACCACCATAATGAATCAGTAATTTCTTACCTCCAAACCGTTTCACATAATGACCAGTTTGATTCTCCGTATCTTTCCCAAACACAAAATAAGTTGGACTATAAAAAGTAAAATTATTCAATGAATATTCCTCCATTTCTATTAATCTAAACAATATAATTATCTAAATTCCCAAAAATTATTTTAACGAAACCCATACTATTATTATACCAGAAAAAGGAACATAATCATAGTATTAATAATTTAATATAACTGTAATAAATAGTGTTTCCACAGCCCTTTGAACAACCTAGATCTGTCAATTTGCACATCCACAACCTTAAACTAAAGTGATACAAAACCTAGTTTGTTAAGCAACTGTTATGAAGTCGTTGGTACTTTGGCTCTGTTTTATAGAGCCTTACGTACCACTACGAACTTCATCCAAGCGAGAGCGCGTTGCGAAACAAACTAGGTTTGGTATCACTTTCTTCAATAAATTGTAATCTGTGCAAATTGACATGTACAACTATTGTCTATATATTTTAAGAATTTGTTAAGTTTCCGATTTTTAGTGGTCTTTTTTGCGAAATCTGCTATAATAGAACATATACAAGATGTTTTTTATTTCGAAGAGGTAATTATGAAACAATATAAAAAAAGTAAAATACACGATACAATACAAAAATACATGGAGCAAAAACATAGAAAATCAGCACTTATTATTGCCCATCGTGGGGGTGCCGTTAGTCATAGCAAGGTCGAAAATACGTTAGAAGCATTTGAAACAGCGATTGATAAAAAGGTTAAAATGGTTGAATTTGATGTTCGCCGCACCATGGATAATCAATTGATTGTATTTCATAATAATCATATTGAAAAAATTAAATTAAATACGTTAACCTATCAACAGATTTGTAATATAGCAAAAAAGGACGGTTATACTGTTCCTCTATTAAAAGATGTATTAAAAATGTGTTCTGACAAGATAATGTTAGATATTGAGTTAAAAGAAGCTGGCTATGAAGAGCAAGTATTAACTATGCTAAAACATTACTTCACACCAGATCATTTTATTATTACATCCTTTCTTGACTCCGTTATTATGGAGATAAAACGAATCAATCCATGCATTCGAGCAGGATTGCTCATTGGAAAAAGCCACGCATCTTTACTACAGCGTTTTTCAGAACTATTTCCATTTCGCCGATTACGTAGAACTGGTGCTGACTTTATTGTTCCGAATTATCATTTGGTTACACCTTGGCTTTTACATTCCTGTAAAAAAGCACAACTTAATATTTATGTTTGGACGGTAAATGGAGATACTATATATAGTAAATTAATACATAAGAAGGTTGCTGGAATTATCACAGATTATCCCGAGCGTTATGACGGGAAATATACCACCACTACTGAGGAGGAATTAGTATGCTAAAAGCGGTAATATTTGATATGGACGGCGTCATTATAGACAGTGAACCTCTCCACGCAAGAGCCGCAGTTATGGCTGCCAAGAAATATGATATCAATCTATCCGTAGCTGAGTGTTATGAATTTATTGGATCAACGAATCGGTATATGTTTGAGACGTTACTTGGTAACGATAATCATTCTGTTTCTTTAGAAGATCTACTCATTGCCAATGATGAAGCAAAAGAACAACTAAGAAATGAAGAAGGCTATCAGGCAATTGATGGGGTAAAAGAACTAATTATTCATTTATATAAACAAGGTGTGAGATTGGCAATTGCTTCCTCATCTCCTCTTCATGATATCAAAGAAGTTACAAAAGCCCTTGGTATTACCAAATATTTTGATAAATTAATTAGTGGCACTACCGTTCCCAATTCCAAACCAGCTCCTGATATCTTTCTTAAGACATTGAAAGAAATGGGAATGAATCCAAAAGAATGTATGATAATTGAGGATTCTTTTAATGGTACCTTGGCAGCCAAAGATGCGGGTGTTCCTTGTATTGGATTTATTAATCCCAATTCAGGCAATCAAGATCTTAGTAATGCCTCCGTGTTAATTGAAAGTTTTAAAAATGTTGATTATCAATTCTTATCTGATGAATTAAAGCGTGCCAATGGGGAACCCGTTACAATTGCTAATACGAAACGTCTGATTATTCGCGAACTTACCGTTTCTGATATCAAAGACATGTATCAAATATATCAAAATGAAGAAGTTGTACGATTTGTTGACGATTTAAACGACTACCTAGATGTGGAAATGGAAAAGCATAAAGCGTATATTAAAAATATTTATGGATTCTATGGCTATGGACTCTGGGGAGTATATAGTAAAACAACCAAAGCGTTAATTGGAAGAGCTGGTATCCAGAATCAAATGATTGATGGAAAAGAAGAAATAGAACTTTCCTACTTATTTGATGTGAATCACTGGGGATATGGATATGCGTTTGAATGTACTTCTGCTATTTTATCCTATGCAGTCAATATATTAGAAATTCCTCGTATTGTAGCTGTCATTGATGAGCTTAATACTCGTTCTATTAAAGTTGCTGAACGCATTGGAATGAAACGCGAAAAAGAAATTACTCACAAAGACCGTCAATGCTATTTATATAGTATCTCATTAACACCAGAGTCTACGGATGAGGATGAGAAACGCATTGCAGCTACGGCGAAAGTAATAGAGGAATTTACGATACAACCTGATAAGCAGGTTTATTCCAAACGATTTCAGCACAAAAAGAAAGAGCAATAAGGAGATATAACATGGATGAACTATATGAATTAATAGAGGAAAAGATCAGAGAATCCGGATATCCAGGGCAAGTAAACGGATACGAACTATACAATGAAATCTGTGATTTGATCGAGGATAAAGAAAACGGAACCTATCTTTTTCTATCCAAAAAAACAGATACGATTGTTTTTGAGTATAATGTAGATATTATGAGTGATAATTTTAATCTTTCCTATCTAACCATTACCGACGGTGAGATAAAATATCATATTGATTTTGATGCATAACAATGCCTCATATAAGAAAGGATATCCTAGAAACTAATAGGATATCCTTTTTGTTTGATACATGTTATTCAGCAGCTTCCGTTGGAACTGCACTTGCTACGGCATCATCAACATCATCTACAGCATCATCTACAGCATTTGTTGCATTATTCTTACCGTCATTATTTCCTGTATTACATGCTGTAAGTAACGTAAAACTTAAGCAGCAAATAGCAAGAAGTAAATAAATTTTTCTTTTCATGGGACACACTCCTCCTAATAAAATTTAGAACTGCATGTATAGTATCCCACTTTTTTAGATTCTTATACTTTATATGGTACTTCTCTCATAAATTCACGATATCGATTGGGCAACATCTGATATTGTAACTTCTTATTGGTTCTTTCTTCAATGCCAATGGTATCTACAAATCTTTGCCATACTACTTGCATAATACGTTCTTCATCAGAATACTCTTTCGTTGCACTTTCGTCAATATTAGAAGCATCTGTCAAAAACCATGGTTCTCTTGCTTTATGAACGATTGCATTCTTTCTACCTTCATCTAAAATCATCCAATTCTCATCTGTCAATCGCTCTGAGAAATGATCTGCTATTAAAACTAAGATATCATTGACAGGACGAATTTTTGCAAATAATACAGAATTTTTTAATTGAGAAAATCGAAGAAAACCAAGATAATGTAGCGTCTCATTATTAACATACCGATCTGCAACAAATAAGGGGTGAACCACTGGATCACTTACATTATTAATAATACTTCCACCAATTACATATCCATGAATTAGAAAGCGATAAATCGCATCTGCTCTTCCAGGTGTGCCTGATAGCGCACATCGACATACTAAAGCATATGCATCCTCTGATATTTTCGTCTTGATAGAATTGGCTACTTTTCTTGCTTTCTCTTCTTGGGCAACAACCGTTATATATTCCGAAAACAATTCCATATTATCTAGATTTTCTTCTTCCATAATACGAATATTCGCATGACCATATCTACTATCCCAAGCATCGTAGATCGCTGTAAAAATACTATCGATTGAATTCTCACATACATAAATTCTTAGATTGTTATTCATAAAAACTCCTATCCAATATTAAAGTATTGCTTGATTCCAATTGGTAATGATTCCACTATTATGTGAATCAACTGATTGTATGGAATTGAATGAATTCAATTTTTGATGATCGTCAAATAAGGACAGTTGTTCATAAAGTCCACTTCCACCAATTCCCAGAGGCAACTTTTCCTTAATATCAAGCATGTGGCTTAAAATATAATCACTCTCAATCTTAACTGGGTACATCATTTTCCCACTGCATGTAATAAAATATAATGCTCTCTTTAAAACCACACCAAGCTTTTTAAGATCTGGGTAATCTAGTCTAGCACTTCTTCTTGCAGAAATAATCCGATTAGCAGATTTCACTCCAATACCAGGTACTCTAAGCAATGTGTAGTAATCAGCTTTATTAATCTCAACTGGAAATTGCTCCAGGTGATTCATTGCCCAATTGCATTTTGGATCCAGCAATACATTAAAATTAGGCTTCTCCTCAGATAACAATTCCGATGCACGAAATCCATAAAACCGCAGAAGCCAATCCGCCTGATAAAGTCGATGTTCCCGTAGTAATGGCGGTCCATCTGGTAAAGCCGGTAACATGCTGTCCATGGTAGTATTAATAAATGCAGAATAAAATACGCGTTTTAAATCAAACTTCTGATACAATGCTTCTGCTACATTGATAATCTGATAATCATTCTCTGGCGTAGCGCCAATAATCATCTGTGTGCTTTGCCCTGCAGGAACAAAATATTGTCCTGGCTTATAATCCGTTAATGCTGTCCCTGCTCCTTGGGTCGGCAAGATCAACTGTGACTTGGTATCATCTGCTTTTGTTATAATCTGTGGTAATGGTTTCATTGCTTTTCTTTGATGAAAAGATTTCATCTCCATCAGTTGATTCTTATTCTCTTGCATACCAAGTTGAATCTGCTTCATAGGTTTCAAAATATGATTCCGGTTCTTATGTGGAGCTAAATTCTTAAGTCCATCTGCAGTTGGTAATTCAAGATTGACGCTCATACGATCAGCCAGCCATCCTGTCTTCTCAATCAGAACTGGATCCGCGCCAGGAATTGCTTTTACATGAATATATCCTCGAAAATTATACTCTTCTCTTAGTAATCTCAAAGTCTCATATAATCGTTCCATAGTATAATTGGGATTCTTTAAGATGCCAGAACTTAAAAATAGTCCTTCGATATAATTTCTCTTATAAAATTCTATGGTTAGATACGCTACTTCTTCTGGAGTGAACGAGGTTCTTCTTATATCGTTAGAACTTCGATTAATACAATACTTGCAATCAAAGATACACTCATTGGTATATAGAATCTTCAATAAAGAGATACATCTACCATCTGCAGAAAAACAATGACAGATGCCTCCAGCTACGGCATTACCCATACCTCCAGCTCCACCTTTACGGTCAACTCCACTGGAGGTACAGGCAACATCATACTTGGCTGCATCTGTTAATATTTCTAATTTTTCCATAATTGATTGAGAATCTTGTACTTGCATAGTATCACTTCCGAATGTTTGTTTGGTTTTTCTTTTATTCTAACATAGTATTAGAAGTTTATCAAGTACATATTCGAATATTTGTTCGATTTTATTAATTTGATATTTTTACCTTGATTCAGCTTGCTTCTTGACTTTTCTTTTTACTCACTACCAGTGCGATTGCAAAAATTGCTGCCGCAAACCCTATTTCGATTAACATGGAGCGATGGATATCCTCTAGACTGGAAATAGAGAAATCGGTTAGTGTTCCAATTGCATTATTTGCTTTGACATACCAATAACTTGGCGTAAATGCTGATATTTTTAAAATATCATCTCCTAAAAATTCCTGTGGCATGAACACTCCACTGAGAAACGACATACCAAGCGATAATACATTGGCAATTGCATTTGCTGCATTCTTACTCTTAATTGCAATACCAACTAGGAAACTGATTGATAAAATACTTAGAGAAAATACGATTGCATTTAATAATAAGTATGCACTTGTTTTATCTAATTTAAAACCTGGTGTAATGATTGCACCAGCTATCACGAATACTGCCAAACATCCTATGGTGAAAACAATATTTCCAATGATAAGCTGTATGTTTATGCTTGTAGTTGACATAGGTGAAACTAAATTACGTCTTTTAATATCAAGCTTTTGCATGGATAACATAATCATTCCAACACCCAATACTAGAATTGATACCAAACCATAACAGATGAAATTATAGTATTTGACAATTAGTTGATGATTCTCCTGTGTATTTTCTGAAAACATTGTTACATTTGCCTTAATATCCAAATTATCCTTTACCAAGGAAACTAGTCTGTTCTGATCCATATCCTGTATATGTTTTTCATAAATGGCAGCCGTATTAAAAAACCGATCTACTGCAATATCAACAGAAATAGCTTCTGCCACGTTGGGAACGCTAGTCTTCTCCACCTTCACATTTTCACCATTCATAAAATTCTCCGTGAATCCATCAGGAATTCGAATAATGTAAACAACTCTACGGAAAAACAACGCATCCTTTAGTGAGATTTCATCATCTGGTATATCAATAAAATTACAATAATTATCTAAATACGAACGGAATCCATTCACCAGCGGACTATCTTCATCATCATTTATAAATGCAACATCTACTTTATTTTCACTAAAAATCATGTCCTTTTTATCTCCAGAATTTAATGTTAAATAAATGATAATGCTCAGAAAGATAGCCATATATATTAACATACTTGGAAGATTCTTCTTTAGCAAATGAAAATATAATTTAAAGACTTGCATATTCTTCCCTCCTTGTCGTCCAATATGTGATAACAGTAAATACTACAGACATAATGCCAAGGATAGAAATATTTAACATAAATCTTTGATCTGGTCCGTAATAATATAATCGGTACAATGCATCCGCAATTAAATTAGCAGGATTGATAAATGCAACAAATGGCATCTGCGTATCCACTATATACTTAACATCTGGTATCATTAATCCAGCTAATGCGCCACCGCCTACTGAGATTAAAGTAAGAAGCGATTGTTTAATGTTTTCATTCTTCTTAATAACAGCAGTTATCATAGCTCCTATCATAACACCTACTAAACTTGCAAAAAAGCAAGTAATACCAATATAATAAAGCTGATTACCAAAATCGATCTTAAGGATATAATATAGGTAGCTCATTAAGACTCCTACATTAAATAATTGTACAGTAAATGCAGCTAATAAATTGCATAATAACAACTTCATTTTATGGATTGGTGCAACATGAATTCTAGCACCTTTTGCTGACAAATCGGCTTGTATATCTGTGATTACTTTATTACCAATATGGCTTCCGAGTAAACAGGTCATAGCAATTAAAGCATAGTATAACACGATTGAGGTATCTGGATTGCTCCCCTGATTCGATTCATCATTCACATAGGATTTACCATTTTGTATATCAGCTATTAACTGATCCATGGCAATCTGCGGATCAATGGATGCAATGGTTTGTATTGTTCCTTGTGTCTGTCCATAACTATCTAGAAATGTCTTAATTATGGTCTCATTGATTCCAGAATCCTTAACAACTAATTTCATAGAATCCGATGTAGTGATATAACCTGAAATTGTACTGTCCTTCAGTAATTTCTCTGCTTGCTCTTTCGAACAAACCGTTACATCAAATAGTTTTTTATCATCTGATAAACTACAAGTTCTGATTGATTGAAGAAATGCTTCCTCCACGCTTCCTTCTTCTTGGACAACTGCAACAGGCACCGTGTCAAATGCTTCGGTCGAAGATAAATTAGAAAAAGCAGCATGAAACAATGTTGCCAATATAATTGGAAAACACAGTGACCAAAACATGTTCTGCACGTCTTTCACGATACACTTTAGATGCAGAATATATAATTGAACCATCTTATCCCCTCCTCTAGTCTCTCAACTCTTTCCCTGTGATCTCCAAAAATACATCATTTAACGTTGGAAGTTCCGTATAAACTTCCCCAAAATTAATGTTTTGCTCACCTAAGTACTCTAAAATATGTACTAGATTATTTCTCCCTTTTTTAGATTTTACAGTTAATTTATTTTCTTCATAAACTGCATAATATATATTTGGAATATTCTTAATTTCTTTCAACTGTGCTTCGGACAGATTATAAACTGTCACTGTAACTTTCTCTCCTAAAGAGATCATTGCTTTTAATTCTTCCTTGGTTCCCCCTGCAATAACCCTTCCCTTATCCATAATCACGATTTTATTGCATAATTGCTCTACTTCTTCCATGTAATGAGTGGTGTAAATTATGGTAGCTCCATTCTCGTTTAACTTCTTTATCCCTTCGATGATCTTATTTCTACTTTGTGGATCTACTGCAACGGTAGGTTCATCAAGGAAGATTAGTTGTGGCTTATGTGCAATTCCACATGCAATATTAAGTCTGCGCAGTAACCCTCCACTCAGTTTCTTTGGATAAAACTTTTTATAATCTTCTAATGATACAAATCGAATGGCTTCTTCCACTAATTCTTTGATTCGATTCTTATCTTTAATATATAAACTGCAAAAATAGTAGATATTTTCATATACCGTTAGCTCATCAAATACTGCCACATTCTGTGAAATCACTCCAATATTTCTCTTAATATCATAGGATTCTGAGGTCATTGGATTACCGAATAATTCAATGGTTCCTTTATCATGTCTTAAAAGCGAAAGCATGCAATTTATAGCTGTTGTTTTTCCAGAGCCATTGGGTCCTAAGAGACCAAAAATCTCGCCTTCTCTCACTTCTAAATTCAAATGATCCAATGCCAGAATGCTTCCATATCTTTTCACTAGATTTTCTACTTTTACAATCATATATTTCCTCTCGCTTTCCATAGTTTTTCTCATTAAATACTATATCCATAATGATACTATACTCTATTTTCTAATTCAGTTACAGTGAAAAGAGTCATTATTTCATATGACAAATGTAATGATTGCAAAAATTAAAGCTTTCGTTCATAATAGAATCGTGAAAATGATGTTGATTACACTTGAACACTGTGAATTGAGAAATGATGCATAAATTTCCTTCGCTCCAACGCTACGCTTAGCTTCCGCTACGGAAGTTTATGCATCATTTCTCAAATGTACGTTATCTAAAGGCAAAAACATTGTTTACTTAATAATATTTTTCACTTCATATTAGTTAAACCGATGAAGTAAATATTTTCGATACAACTTGTACATTTCCAGAGCGGAAGTTAAGCGGAGCGTTGAAGCGGAGGAATTGTAAAAGTTGTATCGAAAATTCCACAACCTTATTTTTTAGTATTTATGATTTTAGATTCAGTTAGGAGAACTTCATGTTAGAGATAATTGATAAGATAATTTTATTACTTGCATGTGGCGTTTTGTATGTTACTGCTGTTAACGCTTCATATGCGGTGATTCCTGTTTTGCTTGTGATTTTTTTGAGTTGTTTTAGTATTTATCTGGGGCGTATTCAGATTCGTTTTGGTATTTATATTTGTTACTTGGTAACCTGCGCATTTCAACCGGGTTATTTAATTTTCTTGCCAGTTATGTTGTATGATATGCTGCTTTCAGATTACAAATTTGCTGCCACTGCATTTTTTATTCCTGTGTTTGCAAATCCTAAGTTTTATCATCCAACCATAGTCATGTATGTTGCTTTATTTTGTATCATTGCATTTTTATTAAAACATAAAAGCTTACGAATTCAGTCCTTAACAGAAGAATATAATACGTTAAGGGATACTGCAGAAGAACTATCACGTGTACAGGAAGAAAAGAATCGAGGTATTCTAGAAAATCAGGATTATGAGATCAATCTGGCTACCTTAAATGAGAGAAATCGTATTTCAAAGGAAATACATGATCATATCGGCCACTTGTTGTCTAGATCTCTATTACAGATTGGAGCTCTACTAACTATAACAAAGGAAGAGATTACCAACGAAGGATTAACTTCCTTAAAAGAATCCTTATCCGAAGGCATGGATAGTATTCGTGCAAGTATTCATAATATGCATGACGAGTCCATTGATCTGTATACTTCCATCGATAAATTAGTGAAGGAATTTACCTTCTGTCCTGTCTCATTTGATTATGATGTTACTACACCACCATTGTTAAAGATAAAGTACTGTTTCATAGCTACGGTAAATGAATCCTTATCTAATATTGTGAAACACTCAGATGCTACCTTAGTTTCTATTGTGGTGAAAGAACAACCAGCCATGTATCAGTTGATAATCACAGACAATGGACATATTGATGACAAAACCAAGGTACTCCTTCGACGCCTACGCATTTCCGGTGATTATGCAGATGGCATGGGACTACAAAATATTGCTGATCGTGTCAAAGGATTTAATGGCAATCTTAATATAACTGGTGATGGTGGTTTTAAAATATTTATAACAATACCTAAGGAGGTAAAGGAAGCATGAATGTCTTAATAATAGATGATGATAAATTAGTTTGTTCCTCTTTAAAAATCATACTATCCGCAGACCCTGATATCAATGTTGTAGGTATGGGACATAACGGACAAGTAGGAATTGAATTATATGAAAGTTTAAAACCAGATATTTTACTTATGGATATTCGAATGGATGTTATGACAGGTCTAGAAGCCGGCGAATTCATTTTATCTAAATATCCAGAAGCCAAAATATTGTATCTAACAACGTTCTTAGATGATGATTACATAATAAAAGCTCTTAATATTGGTGCCAAAGGTTATATGTTAAAGCAAGATTTTGAAAGTATTACTGCTGCTGTGAAAGCAGTCAATATGGGTCAAAATGTATACGGAAATGAAATTGTAACTAAACTACCTAATCTTCTCTCTCAGACAACAGAAAAACAAAATTATTCCGAGTATGGAATTACCGATAAAGAATATGAGATTATTTGCCATATTGCCAATGGATTATCCAATAAAGAAATTGCAGAGTTATTATTCTTAAGTGAAGGTACTGTTCGTAACTATATCAGCCTAGTTTTAGAGAAACTATGCCTACGAGATAGAACACAAATAGCCATTTTCTATTATAAAAACCGTTAACAAGAAGTAACTTTCCATTTTTCCCTTCATATAATACCATATATCCGCTCAATAGAAATTATCGGCTATTGTGCATAATGGAGGAGCAACATGGGAGAACTACTTAATATAAATCAACTTAGTTATTCATACCATAATCTTTCTGGAGAAACCCAGGCACTTGCCAATATTTCTTTCCAAGTTGAGGAAGGCGAATTTCTTGCAATTGTAGGTACCAGCGGTTGTGGAAAATCCACTCTCTTGAATCTGATTGCTGGACTAATTGAACCCAGCAACGGTACCATTGAAATAGAGGGGCAACCCCAAGGAAATTCTCAAAAAAATATTGGGTATATGCTGCAGAAAGATCATTTATTGGAATGGCGAACCACTCTGAAAAATATTACTTTAGGGTTGGAAATTCAAAATAAATTAACTGAAAATAGTTATATGATGATTAATAAAATGCTAGAAACTTATGGATTAATCACCTTTAAAGATGCAAAACCCTCCGAGCTATCCGGTGGTATGAGACAGAGAGCTGCCCTAATTCGTACTCTATTATTAGAACCCGATATTCTTTTATTAGACGAACCCTTTTCTGCTCTAGATTACCAAACTAGATTAAGTGTATCTGATGATATATGGCAGATTATCCGAAAGGAACAAAAAACTGCCATTCTCATCACCCATGATATATCTGAAGCAATCAGTATGGCAGATCGGATTGTCATATTAACTGACCGCCCAGGTACGGTCAAACGAATCCTTCCGATTCATCTAACAACAGATGGTCCAAGGACTCCTTTTAAATCCAGAAGCGCTCCCGAATTTAAAGATTATTTCAATTTAATATGGGAGGAGCTAAATGACCATGAAGTTAAGCAATCGTCGTCTTAAATTAGCTGCAAAAGATATTCACTCCTCCGCTGCTCAGCGAGCGTACATTCAAAAGCATATTTTAAAACAACGTAAAATTCGGATTTACCAATTTGTTATACTTTTCGCATTCATTGCTCTATGGGAAGTACTTGCTGATATAAAAGTCATTGACTCCTTTGTTTTCAGTAGCCCATCTCGAGTAACCACTTCATTCCTCTCCATGGCAAAGGATGGAAGTATTTTCTTTCATATATGGGTTACCTTGTACGAGACTTTTTTAAGCTTTTTTCTAGTCATTGCATTCGGGTTACTCATCGCTGTATTACTGTGGTGGAATGACAGTATTTCTAAAGTGTTAGAGCCATACCTTGTGGTTTTAAATAGTTTACCGAAATCTGCTTTAGCACCTGTGTTTATAGTATGGTTAGGGAATAATCGAAAAACTATTATTGTGGCTGCTGTATCGGTTGCCGTATTTGGTAGTATCATAACATTATATACAGATTTTATTTCGGTAGAAGAAGATAAACTTAAATTGATCAAAACCCTTGGTGGAACGAAAAAAGATATCCTATTTAAGATAATATTGCCAAGCAATATCCCATCTCTCATCAGTGTGATGAAAGTTAACATTGGGTTATCATTAGTAGGCGTTATAATAGGTGAATTCCTAGCCGCCAAATCTGGACTTGGTTATCTGATTATCTATGGTAGTCAGGTATTTAAATTAGATTGGGTTATTATGTCCATTGTAATTTTATGTATTATGGCAACAGGGCTTTATCAATTGTTGGCTCATTTTGAAAAGAAATACAGCTAGAATTTGTATCATATTATTATCTAAATATAATTATATGGTTTGTATGTTATTTAATTAATATTTGGTATAACCCGTTTTTGATAAAAGTGCTCTTTTTTTCGAGAGTGCTTTTATTAATTATGGCCTCAATTATAATTCAATCAAGGTACTATGTGTAAGAATTTAAATCATTAGATTTGTGGAAATAAATTTACAAAATGGACTTGATTCATAGTAAAATTTGTAATAGAATATTATAGGATTAAGAAAAAGTATGAAATAATAAAACTTTTTCTTTTGCTGGAATAGCTCAGTTGGTAGAGCACTTCACTCGTAATGAAGGGGTCGAGGGTTCAAGTCCCTTTTTCAGCTTACTTTAACACAATACAGTAATATATTTATTATTGCTCTTGGCTTGTAACCAAGGGCTTTTTTAATTTGATCTTATATTTATTAAGAAAATCCAATTGGTATTGCCTTCCAAAATAAAATACACATACCAAATTCAAATCAAGGTGTTAATGTATCAAATATATCAAAACTAGCATAGATATGAAGTAAATAATTCTTATGAGGATCATATGGATATATATGTTGTGCAGTCTGGTGATACCATTGAATCTATTGCAAATAAATTTGAAATTACAGTGGAACGGCTAATAAGCGATAATGGCTTAATTAATCCCAATACATTAGTGCCTGGTCAAGCTATCGTTATCTTATATCCCAAACAGACTTATATAGTTAAGCAGGGTGATACTTTAGCAAACATTGCCGAGATAAACAACATCTCTCTAATGCAGCTACTTAGGAACAACCCATTTTTATATGATAGAGAGTTTTTTTATCCAGGTGAAACATTAGTGA
>JAEZUR010000099.1 GCA_023420935.1 Bacillota bacterium
TCTAACTGTACTAGATAATATTATTCTTCCAGCTTGCCAGTCTAAGAAAAATAGAAAAAGTAGAAGAGAAGTTGTCAAAAGTGGGCAGGACTTAATGCGTAAACTTAGTATTATAGAAATTGCCGATAATGATATTAATGAAGTGTCAGGTGGTCAACTACAACGCGCATGTATTTGCAGAAGTATGATTAATAATCCAAAAGTTATTTTTGCAGATGAACCAACTGGTGCATTGAATCGAACTGCATCCGAGGAAGTTATGACAGAACTTACGAAAATAAATCAGGAGGGTACAACAATCATGTTGGTGACCCATGATGTAAAAGTGGCTGCAAAATGTACTCGAGTGATGTATATAGTTGACGGAAATATACGTGGCGAGTATAATTTTAGTGAACGTAACCAGGATGGTAAATTATTGGAACGAGAACGTGCACTTAGCAACTGGCTTATGGAAATGGGTTGGTAGATTGATATTAAAGAAGAGCGGTTTGATGCTAAACGAGGTGTGAAATGACGGATATCTTGATTGTAGAGGATAATAAAGAACTTGGAAATCTTCTTGGTGATTTTCTTAGAACGGAGGGCTACAGCGTTATTCTTTCCGAAACAGGAGAAGATGCAATAGAATATTTTGAGAAAGATACCGTTCGGATGGTGATTTTGGATATTATGTTACCTGGAATAGATGGTTTTGCTGTTTGTAGTAAAATCAGAAAGGATAATAATACTCCGATTATCATCGTAAGCGCAAAAGTGGATAAGGATGATAAGTTGAATGGCTTGGTATTAGGTGCAGATGATTATATAGAAAAACCTTATGATATTGATATTCTCCTAGCTAAAATAAGTGGTATTTTTAAGAGAAGATATGACAGTGATTGTATGGTAGATCAAGATCTAAAAATTGATAAATTACGTCGTGTTGTTTTATTCAGGGATATGGAATTGTCTATGACTACGAAAGAATTTGACCTCTTATTATTATTAATGGAAAATAAGGGGAAAACATTAAAAAAAGAATGGATTTTCAATCATATATGGGGATTTGATAGTTTTAGTGAGCCTCAAACATTAACGGTACATATGAAATGGTTAAGACAGAAAATAGAACAAGATCCTAAAAATCCAACTCGCTTAATAACCGTGTGGGGAGTTGGATATCGGTTTGAATAAAAAGGTCTCGAAAAGCGAGACTCTCTAAGATGCGAGAGGAGCAGTAATGAAAAGGTTCAATCGATTATTATTAGGTATTATGGTTTTATTTATAGTGATGATTACCATAGTAAATCTTTTTCTATCCTCTAGATTCACTATGGATAGCGGCCGTAAGTATCAAGTAGAAATAAACCGATTAGAAAATGAAATCAGGGATAAGGGGATAGAGAATATTAAATTAAACCAATATCGCTATGTTTTTAGTATTAGTATGTTGCAAAAGGGATATGATAAGAACGAATTTTTTGAAGGGAATGGTTTCGATTATGCGATTAAGATGATTGATGGAACCTATTACCGATTCGATTATAAACCCCAACAAACAGATGAAGCGAAGGCAATTCGGTGGAGTGTTAATTTAGCTTTATTACTTATGGTATTTACGGTTGTATTGTTATTGCTATATATAAAGATAAAAATATTAAGACCATTTGATGAGTTGAAAGAGGTTCCGTATGAGCTATCTCGAGGTAATTTAACAACTGGTCTGAAAGAAAATAGAAGTCGATTTTTTGGACATTTTGTATGGGGACTTGATTTGCTTCGTGAACATTTAGAAGAACAGAAACAAAAGGAATTGTCATTACAAAGAGAGAAAAAGACGTTGGTGCTAGCCATATCCCACGATATCAAAACACCACTTAGTGCTATCAAACTATATACAAAAGCGTTGCAGAAGAATTTATATGACAGTGAAGAGAAACGTGCAGAAATAATTCAAAATATTGGCGCATCAGCAGATAAGATTGAAGGCTTTGTTACTGAGATTATGAAAGCTTCTACCGAGGATTTTCTTCAACTAAATGTTAATACTGGTGAGTATTATCTAGATGAACTCATTGGAAAGATAGATTCTTTTTACACAGAAAAACTTTCTTTACTTAAAACTAGATTTACGATTCAAAGATTACCTAACTGTATCTTAAAAGGTGATATAGACAGAGCAGAAGAAGTATTACAAAACATAATGGAAAACGCAGTAAAATATGGTGATGGTACACATATATCAATTCAAATATCCAGCGAAGAGGATTGCAAATTGATTACCATAACAAACAGTGGTTGTACGTTATCGGAAAAGGAATTACCATATCTATTTGATAGTTTTTGGCGTGGTTCGAATGCGGGAAGCCAAAGTGGTAATGGACTAGGATTGTATATATGTCGTCAGCTAATGAGAAAAATGGATGGCGACATATATGCGCAAATAGATGGAACTTGGATGAAAGTAACTTCTGTATTTCGAATGATATGAATTAATATGATTTCATTTTCGAATGGAAAGGCTTTCTTTTTTAATATGTCAACATTCCCTTCTGTTTTCATACTATAACTTATGAAATATTTTAATGAGAGGAATGTGAAATTTGGATAACGAAAATTTCAATTACGATAATGAGCAATCTGATCTATTTGAGAGCCAACAGTTTAATCAAGGAGGCCCACCATCACCTCCTCCGGGATTTGATCAGGATAGAAGACGTGGCGGAGAACCACAATCACCTCCATTTGGATTCGACCAAGATAGAAGACCTGGCGGAAGGCCACCATCACCACCTCCAGGATTTGATCAAGATGGCCCAAGACGTGGGGTTAGACCACCGTCTGCACCACCTAATTTTGTTCCAGATGCTCCAAGAATGGGAGGACAGCCATACATGGGTTCACCAGAATATGGGGCACAATTCAGAGGAGGCGGACAATTTCAGCAGAGAAATTATTGGGGATGTTTATATCGTTTCACTTATATTTGGTTGATTAACGGCAATAATTTCTGGTTCTATCCAACTGCAATTAGTTGGCAACAACTAGAGGGATGGCGTTGGAGAAACGGAAGATGGGACTATGATAGAATTAATTTAAGAAGAATTTTCTTCTTTACTTGCTTTTAAGATATAAAATAAAACTTATCATACAGGTTGGTATATGAAATTAACGTTTTGTTAATGCATATACCAACTTTTTTATTGAATAAATCAAAATAAATCAGTCTATAATACTTTGGTTGACAAATGTCAATAAAAATATATTGACATTTGTCAACCAAAGTATTATAGTGAGCTTAAGATAAGTTCTTATCATACAGGAGGAGTGAAATTATTATGAATGAAAAATTAAGTTATGAAAGGCTTCCAGATTCTGAACTTCTAATTATGATGATGATCTGGGAAGAACCAGTTCCTATCGGAACAGGAAGAGTAGTTGAATTAATTTGCGAGCAAAAGGATTGGTCACGATCTACGATTCAAGTTTTATTAGCTCGTCTAGTGGAACGAGGATTTCTTGCAATTGAGAAGAAAGGTAGGTTGAAATACTATCTGCCCTTAATAAATAAAGATGATTATTTATCTAGGGAGACGAAAACGTTTCTAGATCAATTTTATAATAATTCCTATAAGAAATTAATTGCTTCTTTAGTCCAGGATGAAGCAATTACGAAGGAGGATTTAGAGGATATTATTAGTATCATTGAAGATGCAAAGCGAGGTGATGTAGATGAATAATCTATTACTAACAATTTTTAGTATAACCATTAGTTGCTCTATATTTATAATTCTAGTTAGTCTACTAGATAAAGTTTTGCCGAATCAATATTCAAGAAAATGGAAGTATGTCGTATGGTCAGTAATTGCAATTCGACTTATACTCCCAATTAATATCCCTTTTTATGAAATAAGTATCCCATCTTCATTTGTTCATTCCATTGAGCAGGTAGATCAAAAAGGTGCTGAGTCATTTGATTATATGACTAAAGATCAGAACAATGAAAAATCAGCAAAAGATACAACTCTTATCAACAATAACCAATCGAACAAGAAATCGGTTATAGATAATAAGATAAGTGAATCAAGAACCCAAGTTAATGATACTCATGTGTTAGCAGATGAGAAAAAGGTTGCAAAAACTGATTTAGCTTCCTGGCATTCTAGCCTATCTCTTCTAGATTTCGCTACTATAATATGGAGTATTGGCGTGGTTATATACTTAGCATATCACCTATTCGCATATATATACTTTAAACATAGATTGAATCGATATAGTTATCCAGTGAATGATGAACTGATGGAACTGTTTCTTAGTGTCTGCTCAGATCTTGGTATAAAACATAAGATTAATATTGTGAAATGTAGTCTTATCACTTCACCAATTCTTATTGGTTTTAGAACGTCTAATATTGTATTACCAGACATGGATTTAACCAAGGAACAATATCTATTTATTTTAAAACATGAATTAATACATTTTAAAAATCGTGACTTATATTATAAAATTTTATTACTACTAGCCAATTCTCTTCATTGGTTCAATCCTTTCGTTCATTATATGACTTATATGGCCAATTTGGATATGGAACTCTACTGTGACGAGCGTTTGATTGCTAACAATAACATAAAGTATAGAGAAAACTATAGCTTAACCCTGTTAAAAATTATGGCTAGTTCATCAAAAGACAATATATTATTATCTACAAGTTTTACAGGGAAAAAGAAGAAGTTAAAGAATCGATTTTACTTGATTATGAATGGAAGGAAGTTGAAAAAAGGAACCATACTTATTGCAAGTTTCATTTGTCTTATCTTAGTGGTTGGGAATATTGTTGCGTGTTCCGTTCCTTCCAATTCAAGTAAAGCAGAGAACATGGTTGCAGAGGAAAAACAAATAATTACAGTTGCTTCAGACAATACACCAAGTAAGAATCAATTGGATGCTATAAGTCATGTTCTGGTGGTTGGTATTTCTGTGAGAGATAATGTTCATACAGATAGTATACTTGTTGCGAGTATCAATCCTAACACGAAAGAAATCATATTAACTTCCTTCTTGAGGGACATGTATGTTTCAATACCAGGGAATGGGAAGAATAAATTAAACAAAGCATTTGAATATGGTGGAGTTAAACTTGTCAAGGAGACCATAGAATCCAACTTCCAGATTACAATAGATCAGTATCTAGCAGTTGATATGCAAGCGTTTGAAGAGATAGTCAATTCAATAGGTGGGGTTGAACTAGAATTAACAGAACAGGAAGCCAATTATTTGAACAGTACCAATTTTATATCAGACAAGGTCTACCGCAATGTAATAGTAGGGAAACAAAGATTAAATGGAAGTCAAGCACTTGGTTATGCACGTGTACGTAACATCCCAACAGCACAAGGCGAAAAGGGAGATTTAGGTAGAACGGTCCGATTAAGAAGTATGCTCATGTCAATTATGGCAGAGTATATTGATAAAGATATTATTGAGTTAACAAAAATTACAGTTAAAATATTACCTTATATTACTACTGATCTGAATTATGATGAGATCCAAACTTATTTGAGTACTTATTTGCAAGAAGGTAGGAAGTTTAAATCTGTCTCAATCCCTGTAGAAGGATCATATGAACAAACAAGAGTTGACGGGATGTCGGTTATCGTACCAGAGTTAGAAACAAACCAGGAATATTTAAAAGAAACCTTTAATTAAAATACTATAGTGATAAGTACCTGGTGTGGTATTATATATGTTTGATTTTTCAACCAAAATTTATATGAATCATTAAAATTCTAAGATTACCAACATAAGGTGACAGTTATCGACTAACAATCATATACTATAATATGGGTGATACCCTTATTATAATATGGGAGTGATTGGTATGCAGCAAAATATTTATATTATGAACGGCCTAACCTGTAAGTGCGAACGATTTATCAGCATACCACTTTGCAGGCAGGAAACGGAATACACTTGTGGAGTAGCATGTGTACAGTCAATATTAAAGTGCTATGGCTTAGAGTATACTCAGGACGTATTGGCAGAAAAGATGCATACAAAACCAGTGTTGGGAACAGATTATCGAGATATTCTTCATTTTATTCAAGAGATTGGTTTTCAGGGCAACTTGTTTCAATATATGAATATTGAACATTTAAAGTCAATGATTAGGAAAGGCATAACTCCAGTGCTTTTAATTCAAGCATGGGCAGAGGAAGGTACAAGTTACGTAACGGATTGGAGTGATAGCCATTATGTGATTGCATGTGGTTATGATCAAGATAATATAATTGTGATGGATCCATATACCCTGGGCAATTACACCTATATTCCAGCTAATGAGTTAATTGACCGTTGGCATGTTGCTGACCAATATGGATGTCGTTATTTTAATAGTGGGTTACTGATAAAGAATGAGAGTGCTCCATACATTTATGACCCTTGTAAGGTGAAATATCTAGGATAATTTCACATATTTATTTTACTTGCATAGAATAAAGTAGAATTTAGTCGAATAATGTATGGAGGCCATGCCATGTATTTAAAACATATTACTTGTCACCAAAGAACACTCAATGATACAAGAAAAAATGCAACGTATAAGACTAAGAAAATAAATCATAAAATTTATAAGAAAATAGATTGGAACAAATTGAAACTAGAAACGAAACTGGCCAAGGAAGGTAGATTGGTGAACACTCATTTGCCAGTGATTCGTAGAGAAAATTCTAAGATTCCAGTTTGGGATTTAAGAAGATATGCTTTTTTATTGAAGGATAAGCTTCCAGATACCGTTAATCCAAAACTTTGGGAACAGGGAAAACTGAATCTTAATACAGGATTGTTTCGTGTTACGGACAATATTTATCAAGTTCGTGGTTTTGATGCTGCCAATATGACATTTATAAAAGGAGATACTGGTTGGATTGTGATTGATGCTTTAACATGTAAAGAGACTGCGGAGGCAGCAATAAATCTAATCAATGAGCATTTGGGTCAGAGACCAATCAGCGCTGTCATTATCACGCACTCACACGTTGATCATTATGGTGGAAGTTTAGGAGTAATCAATAATCTTGCTACTAAAGATACTAAATTCTTTGTACCAGAAAATTATAGCAGTGCCGTTATTGATGAAAATGTATATGCAGGAGTTGCGATGTTTCGACGTGCGAAATATCAGTATGGCATCGCTATGCAACGGGATGAGAAGGGGCAAGTAGACATTGGAATTGGCAAAGGATTATCTACGGGAACCATTACCTATTCTCAAAATGTAGTTGAAATAAAACAAGAGTATCAAGTTCTAATGGTTGATGGAGTAGCAATGGAATTCTTACTGGCGCTCAATACGGAAGCCCCAGCGGAAATGTTCATCTATATTCCCTGTGAACACTCCTTATGCATAGCAGAAGATTGTAATGCCACCTTGCACAACCTATTAACGCTCCGAGGTGCTAAAGTGCGAGATGCTGTTGCATGGTCACAAAGTATACAAAAATCTATTGATTTATGGGGAACTAAGATGACAACAGTATTTGGGGTGCATAATTGGCCCCGTTTTAGTAATCTGTTATGTTTAGAGTATCTTGAGAAACAAAGAGACTTCTATCAATATATTAACGATCAAACTCTAAGGTTAATGAACCAAGGTTATACCATAGAAGAGATAGGAAGAATGGTTAAAGTACCAAAAAGCATTGCTGGTGAATGGTACAATAGTGAATTCTATGGTACAGTTATTCATAACGTGAAAGCAGTTTACCAGAGATTTCTTGGTTGGTATAATTCAAACCCTGTGGACCTCAATAAGTTAATGCCAGAAGATTCTGCTAAGAAATATGTGGAATACATGGGTGGTGAAGATAGGGTTATTAAGAAGGCAATGAAAGCGTATAGAGAAGGTGAATATCAATGGGTTGCAGAGGTGATGAAGCAGGTGATTTATGCTAATTCCAATAATAGAAAGGCAAGACTTCTTTGTGCTGATGCGCTGGAACAATTAGGTTATATTGCAGAATCTGGAGCATGGCGAAATGAATATTTAAAAGGAGCACAGGAGTTAAGGCATGGAATTATTCCTTCTTCTGGTTCTATTATATCGGAAAATGTTTTAAACAACATACCACTAAAAAATGTCCTTAATTTATTAAGTATTCGGCTGAAAGGATATCAGGCAGGAAATGTGGACTTTAAAATAAATTTTATTATCCCGGATCGCCAAGAAGGTGCACTGATGGAGATAAACAGAGGAGTGTTAAGGTATTTAAGCGATAAACTATCAGAAGATGTAGCAGTGACGGTTACTATGTCAAAGAACGCCTTATACGAATTGGCTACCACCAATCAAATTCCAGATGACATATTCGTAGAGGGTGATATGAAAACATGGAAGTTATTTGTGTCTTTAATCGATACCATTAATCCTGATTTTAGCATTATTACACCAGTTCCTAAATAGTTACAACATTTCGTGAATATAACAATCGTTAATCAATATTGGGCTACAGAATAAAATTTTCTGTAGCCCCTTACTATTTTTATCATAACGTGTTATGATTTTAACAGAAAAATACGATAGAAAGTGTAGGTGAAATTACAGTGTTAGGAAATAAAGAAATAGGAAATATAAAAAAAGTAATCAGTGATGGAATAAGGCAAAATTACATAGCTGGTTGTAATTTAATGATTATAAAAGAAGGCAAAGAAATCTTTTACCATGAAGATGGAATGGCGAATAGAGAACAACAAATAACAATGAAACGAGACTCTATTTTTAGGCTGTATTCCATGTCAAAGCCAATTACAGCAACGGCAATTATGATTCTGTTAGAACGAGGTCTTATTGATCTGTATGAACCGGTAAGTAAGTTTCTGGATGGTTTCAAAGATCAAATGGTGGAAGAAGGAAATACCATAGTAAAGGCAGAAAGGGAAGTAAACATTAAAGATTTACTTTCTATGACTTCTGGATTGTTATATGGTGGTACAAGCAGGGCTGGTAGGGAAACGGAAGCCTTATTTCAAGAGATAGACAAAAGGTTGTTAGGGGATTCGCCAATGACTACCCTAGAGATTATGAATAAACTTGGAACTTGTCCACTTGCATTTCAACCGGGCAGTTCTTGGGACTATGGAACTAGTGCAGATGTACTTGGTGCCATTGTAGAAGTAGTTAGTGGAATGCGGTATGGAGAATTCTTAAAACAAGAGATTTTCACACCACTTGGTATGAAGGATACAGGTTTTTGGTTGCCAGAAGATAAAAGGGAACGACTAGCTAAAACCTATGCGGATGATGGAAAAGGAGATCTGTGCTTATACACGGGTAATCATTTGGGAATCAATCATCAGATGGACAGGGATCCTGCATTTGAATCAGGCGGTGCTGGCCTGGTTTCCACCATTGACGATTATTCTAAGTTTACTAGGATGCTCTTAAATGGCGGAAGTTTAGACGGAGTGCAAATCCTAAAACCAAGAACGGTAGAATTTTTAACAACAGCAACATTAAACACAAAGCAACAGATTAACTTTACTAACTGGCTTACACTAAGAGGACATAGTTATGGAAATCTTATGCGTGTTATGACAGATTGTAGTCAGGCAGGAGACATGGGCAGCCTTGGCGAGTATGGATGGGATGGTTGGCTTGGACCATATTTTTGCAATTGTCCCAAAGAGAATCTAACGATATTATTTATGATTCAGAAAACGGATGCAGGAACAACTCCACTTACTAGAAAGTTAAGGAATATTATTCTTAGTGCGTGTTGTAACTAAGGATAGGATATGTTAAGAGAATAAAAAGAGATTTACTACATTACTATAAAATAGCATGTAGTAAATCTCTTTTATGATTTTATGATAAGTGAAGTCATTTATCGTTTCATCTTATTTAGCCAAATAGTGATAACAGAACACCAGCTGCAACGGCAGAACCAATAACACCAGCTACATTTGGACCCATTGCATGCATCAGTAAATAGTTACTTGGGTTAGCTTTTTGACCCTCTACCTGTGATACTCTGGCAGCCATAGGTACGGCAGATACACCTGCAGAACCGATTAAAGGATTAATTTTACCTTTGGTTATCGAACACATAAACTTTCCGATAAGTAATCCACCGATTGTACTGAACATAAAAGCCATCAGTCCAAGAACAATGATACCAAGTGTTTGTGGTTTTAAGAATTCACTACCTACAGCAGTAGCACCAACTGTAACACCAAGGAAAATGGTTACAATGTTAATTAACGCATTCTGTGCTGTATCTGTAATTCTCTCTACAACACCAGATTCTTTAAATAGATTTCCAAGCATAAGCATTCCGATTAATGGGGCTACTGATGGTAATAATAAGATACAGAAAACGGATACCGCAATTGGAAAACAAATCTTTTCTAACTTTGATACTTTACGTAATTGTTCCATTTGAATGGTACGTTCTTTTTCCGTTGTGATTAATTTCATAAGCGGAGGTTGAATTAATGGAATCAATGCCATATAGGAATAAGCAGCAATGGCGATGGATGCCAATAAATGAGGAGCCAGTCTAGTTGTTAAGTAAATAGCTGTCGGTCCATCGGCACCACCGATAATTCCGATTGAGGCTGCTTCTGATGGTGCAAATCCCATTAAGGAAGCAACAATGAAAGCAATGACGATACCAAATTGTGAACCAGCACCAATTAATAAACTACTAGGACGAGCGATTAATGGACCAAAATCAGTCATAGCTCCAATTCCTAAGAAGATCAAGGATGGGTAAATACCTTTTTTAACACCTAAGTATAAATAATACAATAAACCACCAGCTTCTGTAGAACTAGCTGGTTCATTCATAAGTCCTGTTAATGGCAGATTGGCAAGAAGCATACCAAATGCAATTGGTAGTAATAAAAGTGGTTCAAACTTTTTAGCAATCGCTAAATAAATAAGTACACAAGCAATTAAAATCATAAGGATAGATTGCCATGTTAATGCAACGAAGCCAGAATCTTCCCATAGTTTAACTAAAGAATCAATAAACAAAATTAAATCCTCCTCTTTCCCATTTGTTTTACTTTTCTAAAATATTTTATTTATACTTTAGATAGTCTTTTCACGTTTATTTTCAATAACTTTAATAACTGAGGAGAACACACGAATAATCCCCCAAAGTATTCCAAGTACTGAAAATACAATGGCCATACAGAATAATGCTATAAGAATACTTTCTGCTAAAGTCATTTATTTCACCTCTTTTCTTACTTTGTAATCTATAGAGATAAGCATAAAAAAGGTGGGGAACTCTAAAAAGCAGCTCTCCACCCTATAAGCTCAAACTTGAAACAGCTTTATAACTGCCAACCGGATTATAAATATTCATTATTATCCATATAATAACATAAAATAACTAATCTGTCAATAAAACTAAGAATTCATCACAACATGACAATTAGTGAATCTAATAGGGTTGACAAATTAGAAGAGCGGAGTTATAATGAGTAATAACTCAGTGAGTAGGTGGTCATTAATGAAACAGAATAAACGTCAATTACAAAAAGAAAATACTAGAAATCTTATATTAAAAACAGCATATCAGGTATATTCAGATTTAGGCTTTGGGGCAACTACTAATATGATAGCGAAAGAAGCTAAGATATCACATGGTAGTGTTTTCCTACATTTTCCAACAGTAGAAGATCTTCAAGTTTGTCTTCTAGAGCAATTTGGAAGTGAAATTAGCAATCAATTACATGAACTGTCTGAGCAAAACAATACACTGGAACAAATTCTATATGCGCACCTTGATACTCTTATCAAGCACGAGAAATTTTATGGAAGATTGATATCAGACAGTAGTCGATTACCTTTGCAAAGTCAATATGTTTATATCTCAATTCAATCGGCAGTATCGATTCATCTCAATCAAGTGATTGAAAAGAAGCAGAAAGAAGGATTGATTAAAACGTTACCGATGCATTTTATTTTTAACTCATGGATAGGGTTAATTCATTATTATTTAATGAATCAAAGGCTCTTTGCTCCAGAAGGAAGCGTGCTTAGTCGGTATAAGGAAGAACTAGTTCATAATTTTGTAAAACTATTGTCAACGAAGGGAGTAGAAAATGAAAGCATATGATAATTACTTTTTACCAGTCAATGATTTGTCAAAGGCAAAGGAATACTATGAAACAACACTGGGGCTTAGCGTAAAATTCGATTTTTCGGATAAGGGGATGATAGCTTTTTGTATTGGAGAAGAAGAGCCTGCAATTATTTTAAAAGATGTAAATCGCTTTCCTGATGCAAAATCAGCTATTTGGTTAGTGGTAGAGGATGTTGAAACAGAATATAAACGATTAATGGAGAAGGGTGTCACATTTTTATCCACTCCATATAAGATTGGAACTGGAAATGCAGTAGAATTTGAAGATGTATTTGGCAATCGTTTTGGAATTGCTGATTATGTAAGATAAGAAAGGAGCTACATGTAATGAAACTATGTATATCTTGTGGTATGCCTATGACTAAAAAAGGGGACTATCCTTTGGAGGATGAATCAAAGGACTATTGTAAACATTGTGCTCGTGAGGATGGAACGATGCAATCGTTTGAAGAGAAAAAGGAAAGTATGTCAGCATTTATTATGAAAACGCAAGGATTTGATGTAACTGTTGCCAAGACAGCAGCGGAGAAACTAATGAGTAAGTTACCAGCTTGGGAAGCTTATTTTGATCATTCACAACCGTAATAAAATAGAATGATATGTTGAAATATGCAAACCTTTATAAGTTATTAGCATAAATTGTAGTATAGAATAACTTAGGGAGGTTATGGACGCATGAAATCTTTCATAACAGATATATTCCATTCTCATATAGGTACTATAATAAGCAAAATATTTCAATTTAAGAAAAGAAAAAAGTTGCAAAAAGAGCAACTAATAGAGCAAGATCCGTCAGTAATACCAAAATTTATGAATGAGTTACCAAAACCTGCTATTTACAAGCCTACTATCTTGAAAAAAAATTCAAAAACTAAAAACCAATGTAATATAGATAAAAATAAACATGAGGAAAGTCATTTTTATAAAATTGATATAAGTGAATTTAAGCAGCAAATTCTTCCAAAAGGCTTTCCTAAAACAACAGTGTGGGGATATGGTGGACTTGTGAAGGACTCAACTACAGGTCAAATAAAGTATCAAAGGAGTGCACCAGGTGCCACATTTGAAGCAGTTAAGGGTATTCCGGTTCAGGTAAAATGGGTCAATAAGTTAAATGGGAAACATCTATTTGCAGTTGATCCTACGTTACATTGGGCAAATCCGAATAACATGTCGATGGATCCGCCAAGACCATGGCCTGATTTCCCACCAGGATTCTGCAAGGCACAATGGCCTGTTCCTACCGTAACACACTTACATGGAGGCGAGGTACCTTCTAAATATGATGGTCATCCAGACGCATGGTTTACCTATGATGGAAAGAAAGGATCTGCATACAGTACTTCACTGTATTCTTATCCGAATCAGCAGGATTCTGCAACCCTTTGGTATCATGATCATGCACTTGGCATTACTAGGCTTAATGTTTATGCAGGATTAGCAGGATTTTATCTACTTCGCGATAATAAGAAATGTAAACATCTATGCTTACCAGAAGGTAACTATGAGATACCTATCGTAATACAAGACAGATCATTTTATACAGATGGATCCTTGTCTTTTTATAACCAAGGTATAAATCCTGATATTCATCCATATTGGGTGCCTGAATTTGTAGGTAATACGATTATGGTGAACGGAAAGGTATGGCCTAATTTATCTGTTGAAAGGCGACAATATCGGTTTAGACTATTGAATGGATCGAATGCAAGATTCTATAATCTATATTTTTCTAACGGAATGAGATTTACACAGATTGGAACTGACGGGGGCTTTTTATCTGAACCAGTTAATCTAGATTCCCTACTAATTGCTCCAGGCGAGCGCGCTGATATTTTAGTGGACTTTTCAGACATTACTCCTGGTACAAAAATTATTTTACACAATAATGCTAATACCCCGTTTCCTGATGGTGAATCACCAGATGCAAATACGGTTGGACAAATTATGCAGTTTACAGTTCCACTAGACTCAGCTCCACCAATCAAACCTCCGAAATTACCTTGTAGGCTTAATAATATTCCGGCTTTAATACCTAATTCACCTTCTAGAACGTTGACTCTGAATGAAGTAATGGGACCAAATGGCCCTGAGATGATTTTATTAGATGGTCAAAAATGGGAAGCTCCAATTTCTGAATTCCCACGCGTTGGATCAACGGAAGAGTGGGTTATTGTTAATCTTACAATGGATACACATCCAATACATTTGCACTTGATACAGTTTCAGATTGTGAATCGCCAAGAGTTCCGAAAGGATGAATATCAAATGCAATGGGAAGAACTTAATGGAATGCCACCCCTTGAACAGCCAACTAAGGTACTACCAGTTGATTGCTATTTGATTGGGGATCCTATTGATCCAGACGAAAATGAAATGGGTTGGAAAGATACAGTAAGAATGAATCCAAATCAAGTAACCCGTATTCGCGTTCGATTTGCACCTCAAAATATTCCTGTACCAGTCGCAAAACCAGGAAGAAATCTATACCCATTTAATCCAACATGCGGCCCAGGTTATGTTTGGCATTGTCATATTCTAGATCATGAAGATAATGAAATGATGAGACCATATAAAGTAAGAATGAAGTAATAAAAATGATTTGCATAAAAGAGATAGCGTAGAAGAGATAGCGTAAAAGCGGCTGTAACAAAATAGCAAGCATACCTAATTGGATCATATGAAAGCTATTTTGTTACAGCCTTTTTATGTTAGATATTTAAATCCCGTCTCTGATAGAAGAAATAGGTTGAAACAATAAACACGATAACAAGTAAGAAAGATAATAATACAATTCCTATGTTTAATGAACTTTCATAAACGATATCTTCATAACTAAAGTACTTAAATGGGGATAAAACATTTAGTACATCAAGATTTTGTGTCATATCCGTAACTTTTGATATTGCGAATGACCCAAGTAATATACTGGTTGCAATCGAACCAGATGCTTTTGGCTTTCTAAGGATTGCGGATAATAAAGTTCCAAGTGAGAAGAAGATGAGCTGAACAAGTAGCATACTAAAAAGAAATGCAATTATCTCACTGGTGATAGGTTCGCCTTTATTAAAGGAGGATACCATAGCGATTGAGGTTACTAGGGTAATCAAATTAATAAGTATAATATTGAACAGTGCAGCAAGCAATTTGGCAGTTATAATTGTTTTTCTTGATACAGGTTTAGCAATTAAAAATTCCGTTGTTTTATCTCGTTCTTCTTTTCCTATAATGCCACAACCTAATAATACAGCATGAATTGCAGTTGTTATCTCCAAATAAGGAAAAAGAACTGTGAAGAATCCACTTATGGTTGTTACATCAAAGGAACCAATCCCAAGTAACACTTTCATGGTAAATGGTAGTTTAGTAAAAACATCGCTACTAGCTCCACCAGAGGAATATGCAGTATATTTACCCATACCGCTTACAACTAATAATACCATACAGATGCTCCATATGATGAAAGCTTTACGATTGGCTTTTAGTTCTCGAATGAATATATTCATAAATTATCTCCTATCTATCCTTGTGTTTTTTCTTAAGAAACAGCATGGATATCTTTTTTATTATATATGATATAGGTTGCAACAATGCATATGAGTATAATTACAGCACTAAGTAAAAGGTATGGTACCTCATAACTTTCATGTTCCAGAATATAAGGTATTTCGAAATACTTAAAAGGAGAGATAAAACGTGCAACATCACTATTTTTATCAACAGCAAGAAGCGCACCGATTAAGTAAAAACCAAAAACAATTCCAAGGGATATTGGTAGGATAGTTTTAATTTTTTGAAAAAATACGGAAACAAACATCCCTATAGTAATGAACATTAACTGAATAAAAAATAATGTCAGGTTAATCATAAGAAATAGAGTAGTACTAAAATCATCAGCTTTTACCATATTTGCCATTAATGTTGTTATGATACAAAAAATAATATTAGTCATTACAATCATAGTAAATGCTGCTAGAAGCTTAGCAGTTATTATGGTAGAGCGAGAGACTGGCTTTACTAGAAGAAAGTCTGCGGTTCGCTCTCTTGACTCTTTTGATAAGATAGAGACGCCAAGATTCATTGCTTGGATTGCTCCGCATAATACGATAAATGAGAAAATCATGGCATAGAATCCTAAAATGGAGGTGATCGTATCAAGATTGATGCCCAATATGGCTCTAACACTAGCAGGATAATTTTCTAATAAGGCTTTAAAATCATTAGCATCTTTGGCCATACTAGGATAGATAGAGATATAGAGTGCGGCAAGAGCGATTAGTGCACAGATCCATATAAAGGTTGGTTTTCTAAGAGATTTCAGCTCGTATCGATATATATTCATTCAGTTAGTCCTCCTTTGCATAATAGTGCATAAAGATTTCTTCTAGGTCTGGCTCTTCAATCGATACATTACGAAGATCCATTGAAGCCAATGTTTGCATAATTGAGTTAACACTACCCTTGTAGATGAAATTAGCAGAATTCTCTTTGATCTCGCATTTACTGATGCCGTTGATTAAGAATGTCTCATTGGTAAGCACTGTTTTTGCTTCTAAACTTATCTTTTTATAGTTACTTTCCTGTAGAGTGGCCATTTTCTCTAATTTAATAATTTTTCCATCTTTGATAAATGCTACACGATTACACATTTTCTGAACTTCACTTAAGATATGAGAAGAGAAAAAGATGGATGCACCTTTTTTGTTTTCTTCCTGTAATAATTCAAAAAATTTCTGCTGCATTAAGGGATCTAAACCACTAGTAGGTTCATCCAATATAATCAATTTTGGTTCATGTAATAGACCTTGTACAATACCCACCTTCTTCTTGTTACCAAAGGATAGGTCATCAATTTTCTTTTTTAAATCTAAGTTCATAATATCAGCAAGCTCATGAATTCGTTTGGTACAATCCTTTTTATAAAAACTTGCAGAATATTTTAGTAAATCCATAACTCTCATATTATCATAGTAGAAAACTTCTGATGGTAGATAGCCAAGTTCGCTTCTGACTTCTGGATGTTCCACACAACTTTTACCAAATATGGTAGCACTTCCACTAGTTGGATAGATTAAGCCTAATAATGTTCGAATTGCAGTAGACTTACCAGCCCCGTTTGGACCTATAAAGCCAAAAACCTCCCCTTCTTCAATGGATAAGTTAACGTCGATAATACCTCTTGAAGCTCCATAATTCTTTGTTAGGTTTTTCATTTCTATTACATTCATAAATATTCCTCCTTATAGAAATTGTCTTTAATTACATTCATGCATTCAAAATATTCATTAAATAAGTGATCAAGATCAAGATCCATATCATATTTCATATTAGTATTGTTTACAAATCCTTCCGCTAACCATATCAGAATCTTCATAACTACTTTAATATCGATACCATCCTTAAATTTCGAGGCATCTACTCCATTAAAGGCTATTCTACTTCGAATTTCTTCGCCCTGTTTCAAAATTAGTTTTATATCATCTTGTACTTCATGATCAGTTTCAAAGTAAGCACTGGTTAAAAAAGATATGATAGCAGGGTGCTTCTTCATAACAGATATTTTAATATTAGATGCATTCAACATTCGATCGAAGAAATCTGTAATTGTGTCATCATATTTCTCATTGATTGCATCAATAATAAGGTTGGAACACATGTCTAATAAGTACAAATATAAAGCCTTTTTGGTTCCAAAGTAATGAAAGACCATTGCTTTGGAAATACCAGCAGCAGATGCAATATCACTAACGGATGACTTTTTATAACCATTTGAACCAAATATGGTAAGAGCACCATCAATAATATACTTTTGCTTTTCTTGTGGTAAATTAATAAACTTTTCCAATTTTCTCACCTCTTTTATTAACCGATTCGGTTTATAAATTTAGTATATCATTATAAACCGAATCGGTCAATGATTTTTGAAAATAGAATGATATTTGATAAAACTGTAACTTCTTTGTAACACATTTTATCGAAAAAGAAGTTATACTCAAGAAGTAATTACATACACACTTAGAAATGGAGCGAATGGATGATGAGAAAATATAAAAAATGGGCGGTTGTTTTGAGTTTATCCTTGGGATTAATGTTCACAGGTTGTAATAATACCAATGGTACAATGGACTTAATTAGCACTCCTGAGTTGCCTAATGGGAAACAAGAGGAGGTTAAGAATGCTATAGAGAAGTTAATCCCTTCTGACGCGGAATTGTTAACAGCGAAGAATTCAGAGTATAAACAGACCATTTATCTAGATGATTTAAATCATGATGGATTACAAGAAGCATTTATTGTATATAAAGATAACAATGAATCAGGACAAGTGCATTTCTTAGTACTACAGGAAGAGAATGGAAGTTGGAATAAAGTATCAGATATAACTTCAGATTATTATACACTTGATTATCTAAATATTCATGATCTTGATGAAAATGGAAGGAAAGAAATAATGATTGGAGTTGGTCTATCTGATACAGATCAAAAGAAACAATTCTTAGTTTATGAATTAGAGAAAGAGGGATTGGCTAATAAGGTGGATCGCTCCTATGAAGAGTTAGCAATAAGTGATTTTGATGGAGATAATAAGTTAGATATATTCATAATTGATGGTGAGCAGAATCAAATGCAAGAAGCAGAACTGTTAAATTATGAGGCTGGTCAATTAGAATTACAATCAAAGGTAGAATTAGCTGTGGATGGTTATCATGAGAATATGGTTATTGGTAAATTAGCAGATGGAAAGAAAGCTGTCTTTCTTGATAGTGGATTAGGAGCACATTCTATGCTTACTGAAATTGTGGCATATGATAATAATAATCTAATAAAGATTGGAGATGAAAACGATGGTATCTTGTTAAAAGCATATCCTCTTTACAGCAAGGATATTAACAAGGATGGTGTTATCGAAGTTGGTGGAATGTATATTCCCAAAGGTTACGAAGATGCAGCTATGGCAGAAATTCCTTTTATCTATACGTATTCAGATTATACCATAGATGGAACACATGAAACGGTGGAACAGCGATACGTAAATAATGATCATAATTTTTATATCACTATTCCATCTGAATGGTATAATAAATTAACGGTAGAAAAAATCGATCAAGGCGTTCGATTATTAGCCAATGAAGATAGTGAAATTTTATTTGAGGTTAAGTGGAGCTCCAAGGAATCAGATCAATCTACAAATACCAAATTGGGAGAAACCAAAGATACCGTGTTTTACACAGATAGAAAGGATGAATTATTAATCTCAAAGGATAATTTTCACCTATTAGAAGAGGATTTTAATCAATGAATAAAACAATATTAGTTATAGAGGATGAACTTTCTATACGAAGTTTTGTTTGTTTCAACTTAAGAAAGAAACAGTTTCATATTTTAGAAGCAAAGACTGGTGAGGAAGCGTTAGAACTCTTTTATGATAATCAAGTAGATATTGTATTACTTGACCTGATGCTGCCTGGTATAGATGGATTTACGGTTTGTGATGAGATTCGTAGAAATAGTCAAACAGTGGGGATTATCATGTTGACCGCACGAACACAAGAGGAAGACCGAGTCAAAGGGCTTATACAAGGCGCGGATGACTATTTGTCAAAACCATTTAGTATGGTAGAATTAGAAGCGAGAATTATTTCTTTATTACGTAGATTAGAATATGTGGCACCAATAGAAAAACATTCAATTCTACAAGCAGATACTATCGTTCTGAATCAAATGAATAAAACAGTAACTTGCCAAGGGCATGATATTAACGTGACGCCAACTGAATTTTGCCTACTTCAGTTATTTCTAAGTAATAAAAATAAATTATTCACCCGTGACAATCTTTTGGATGAGGTTTGGGGAGTGAACTATATAGGTGATGTTAAGGTAGTAGATGTAAATATACGAAGGTTGAGAATGAAAATAGAAGCAGACCCTTCCAATCCAACCTTTTTATGTACCGTATGGGGGCAAGGATATATATGGAAGGGGTAAGTGCATGAAGAGAAAAATCATTCTATATTTTATGATTATAATAATACTGACATTGAGTCTAGTTATGTTAGGATTCGCTTTTGGAATTACGGAGTATTATTATAGTGGGATTGCAAACACGTTTGAAACACATGCACAAGGAGTTTCTCCTGTTTGGCAAGGTGAATTTGATTTTACGAAATCGAAAGTGATTGCCTATAGTGATAAAATAATAGAAAATTATAAGTATAAGGATGCACAGCTAGATCTTCTAGATAGAAATGGTAAATTAATTCAATCATCGTCAGGGTTTTATGAAGATATATCATATTCCATTGATTCAACCATAATGGATTTTAAGAACATCCATCGAGTCGAAACAATTGAGAACACAGAAGAGAATATAATGGCAGTATATTCTCCATTACTATACAAGGGCCAAGTTGTGGGGGTTCTGCGTTATTCATCTTCCTTAACGAAAGTAAATCAAATAATTCGAAGTTTTATTGGTTATGGTTTGGCGTTATGTTTCGTGGCGTCCGTGATTGCGTTTATGGTAAGCTATCATCTTGGAAACTCTTTTGTAAGGCCTGTAAAGGACATTATTCGTTTTACACAGAACATGGCTGAGGGTCAATTTAAGATACGAATAGAAGAGGAATATCCTTATGAGCTTGGTGAATTAGCAAAACATCTTAATTATATGGGAGACGAGATTGTAAAAACAGATCAATTAAAAAATGATTTTATCTCATCTATCTCACATGAATTGCGAACGCCGTTAACCGGCATTAAGGGGTGGGTTGAAACAATGAAAGAACCAGGTAGCTTAACTGAGGAAGAACTTCAATTTGGTATGACCATGATCGATCACGAAACAGAACGTTTTATTCGTTTGGTTGAAAACCTCTTAGATTTTTCAAGATATCAATCCGATCGTATGAATTTATACGTAACGAGTGTTTCGTTGGAAGAGTTGATTAATGAGGTAACGTTTCAATTACAGAAGAAGGCGGAGGAAAAAGAGCTTCGCATTATAACAGAAACCAGTCCAGCTACGATTAAAGCAGATGAATATAAAATAAAGCAAGTGATATTAAATGTATTGGATAATGCAATTAAATTTTCACATACAGGAGAAGATATCTATATCAATCTAATTACCCAAAAGGAGTCCGTTGAAATTCATATTCAGGATCAAGGAATCGGAATAGAAAATGAGTATCTAATCCACACCATGGAAACTTTTTATAAAATTGATCCGAAATCAGTGGGTGCAGGGTTAGGATTAGCTATTTCTAAAAAAATTGTGGATATGCATAAAGGAACGTTACGTATAGTAAGCAAGTATGGGGAAGGTACAACTGTAATCATAACCTTGCCATATGATATAAATTAAATTATAATTAGTAACATTACAAACTAAATAGTTCCTTATATTTGGGACAACTATATAAGAGTCAAGAATTGAGGAATCATAATAATATAGTGCCTTAAGCTAGCACGGAATGGAGAAAAAGATGAAATTTTGTTGGTGCACAATTCACGTTAAAAGTATGGAGGAATCTCTTAAGTTTTATGAAGAAATCGTAGGACTTCAGGTGAATCGAAGATATAATGCTGGACCTGGAAGAGAAATTGTCTTTTTGGGTGACGGTGAATCAAAGATAGAACTTATATCAGCCGGCGAATCAAAAGATGCAAGTATAGGCCAGGATATCTCTCTGGGATTTGAAGTGAATTCCGTAGAAGAGAAAATGGAATTTGTTAAACAAAAAGGAAAAGAGCCTATAACTGGATTATTACAACCGAATCCACATGTGAGATTTTTCTATGTATTAGATCCCAATGGACTGAAGATACAGTTTGTAGAAAACTGCTAATAATACAGGGCTATTGCAAATTTTGCGATAGCCTTTAAAAAACTTTAAATAATTATAATTTTCTATTGACATTAACGCAGCGTCATCCTTTATTATAATCTTGTCAGGAGGTGATGAGATGGAATATACCATTAAAAAATTAGCTGAGATAGCTGGTGTAAGTACAAGAACATTGAGGTATTACGATGATATCGGGTTGTTAAAACCAAAAAGGATTAATTCTTCGAAGTACCGCATTTATGGTGAAAGAGAAGTTAATATTCTTCAACAAATTTTATTCTATCGTTCTATGGATATGAAACTTGAGGAGATTCAACAATTGATATCAAGTCCGGACTTTGATATCTCCAATGCATTAATCCAGCATCACCAGACGCTTATTTCGAAGCGAAATCAACTTGATCAATTGATTTTGACAGTAGAAAAAACAATTGCTTATCATAAAGGAGAGATTACAATGTCAAATAAAGAAAAATTTGAAGGATTTAAAAAAGAAAAATTAGCTGAAAATGAAGAAAAGTATGGGAAAGAAATAAGAGAAAAGTATGGTGAGGAGACTGTGAAAGCATCCAATCAAAAATTCTTAGATATGAGCGAAGAGGATTTAGAAAATATGCAACGTATTGAGAATGATATGTTTGAATCCCTAAAGGAAGTTGTAAAAACCATGGATTTAGAATCGGAAGAAGCGAAAAATGTATATGAGAACCACAAAGCATGGTTGGCATTCACTTGGCCTTCTTATTCGCCAGAAGCTCACATTGGATTAACCCAAATGTATGTGGCGGACGAAAGATTTGCAAAGTATTACAATGACAAAGCGGGCATAGAAGTAGTTGCAACACTTCGTGACATCGTTGAGAAATATGCAAAATAAGTAGTGTTTTTGTAAGGAATGGTGTAGAATATTAGTTTGTGGACAATATACAATTGGATAGAAACCACATAATGTATTAGAGAAAATAAAATAATAGGAGAGAACTATGGTAGCCAATTTTATAAACCTAGAAGGAAATATCTTATTATATATCCAAGAATATTTAAGAACACCATTCCTTACACCTGTTTTTAAGATAATTACTTATTTAGGTAACAACGGAGCAATCTGGATTATGATAACCATGGCACTTTTGTGTTTCAAAAAGACAAGAAAATCAGGGATATTAGCAGTTGTAGCTCTTCTATGTGCATTCTTAATCGATAATGTCATACTAAAAAATGTAATTGCGCGTACGCGACCATATGAGGTGATTGATGGATTACAGATCTTAATTCAGAAACAAAAGGATTATTCCTTTCCATCAGGACATACAGGAAGTTCCTTTGCTGCAGCCATCATATTATTTCAAACATTACCAAAAAAATATGGAATTAGTGCTATCGTTCTAGCATCACTAATCGGAATATCTCGTCTATACGTAGGTGTACATTACCCCAGTGATGTAATATGCGGCTTCCTAATCGGCATGACGATTGGAATAGTCGTAAATCGATTATATGAATACATAGAAGCGAATACAACCATAAAAACATTCGAGAAAATTACATAAAATACCAAACTAAAGTGGTAGAATCATTACAAATCGATGATTCTACCACTTTAATATTCATAAAAGCATCATAGTAATATATATATATCACAGCCCCTTTGAATAACCTGAATATATCTATTTGCACATCCGAAACCTAAACGAAAGTGATACACAATATAATTTGAGTAGCAACTGTTATGAAGTCGTTGGTACTTAGTTCCTGTATTGTAGGAACTTACGTACCACTACGCACTTCATCCAAGCGAGAGCGAGTTGCGAAACAAATTATCTTGTGTATCACTTCAAAAGAATATCTAAATTGTGCAAATTGATATATGCCCTTTTACATACAATCTTTTGCCTTTATATTAATTCGCCTCAATCAATTCATTCATATCCTCTGCAATTGATTTTAGACTTTCCGCACTGCTAGTTAATTCTTCACTCATAGCAAGATTTTGATTAATGGATCCGTATACAGTATTGAAATTTTTTATCGTATCACTCGTCGTTGCAGTGATTTTAGAATTATAATCTACTACATGATGCATTTGCGTTAACATTGAGTTGGTAAGTGTACTGATTTCATTTATATTTCTACCAGAATCTTTTAATCCATCCATCATATTGTTAATGTTTTGCACTACATCTTTTAGAAGATTATTACCGTTGGTTACTTTTTCTGTATTTACGGTCATTAATTCCTCAACTTGACTCACTCTATCTTTGTATTCTTGAGTTATTGATGTAACATGGTTAAGAGAATTATTTGTATTCAGAGCAAGATTTCTAATTTCATCTGCCACCACGGCAAATCCTTTTCCAGCTTCACCTGCTCTTGCAGCTTCGATAGAAGCGTTTAATGCTAAAAGATTAGTTTGTGCTGAGATTTGACGGATAATTTGTAGGACACCATCTAATTCATTTGACTTTTCTTCCAAAATTTTAGTAGCTTCTAATGTGTTATCAATACCGTCTTTAATGCCAGTTATAATAGTTAATGCTTCATTTAATGATATTTCATTATCATTGGATAATTCTATTAATTTGGAAGACTCTTGTTCTGTAGCTTCTACTTTACCAGTTATTGATTCATTCGTAGTAAGCAATTGAGTAAGAACGCGGCTATTTTCTTCAATGTCATGTAACATCATATCAGCATCTTTCGCAGCATTTTGGCTAGTGCCTGCAATTTCTTCAATGGATGAACTTTCTTCTTCTGCAATGGCAGAAAGTTCTTGGCTAGATGCTAAAAGAGATTGTGCATATTCAGATACTTTACTAAATAAGTTAAGAACATTTTCATTTTTTTCTCGTATTTCAGTCTCGCTTTTTTCTGCAGCTTTTAACAAACTTGTAGCAAAATAAGTAAAGATGAAAATACCAGCAGAAAGTAAGGTGATTACAACAAATCGTATTAACATTTCTCTTAAAAAGAATTCCTTGCTAGGAAGTGTACCCGAGAAACTTACAAATAATAAAATTTGTGAAGCCAAACCCAATAATATAGATGCCATTGTCATCTTAAAATCTAAGAAGAGAGTTGTTAATATAATAAAGTAAAAGACGCTGACCCATAGTTCTTTCGATGGGATGATTGCACTTAACATAAAATAATTTACATAAGAAAAGAGTAAAATAATAATTTTTAATGAAGTTAATGCTTTGGTATTTAGTGTATTATTATGAACGGTTATATTGTACATTACTTTAAACGTTATAAGTTCTATGGCAACTACTAGCATAAGTCCTATGAGAGCAGTCCATTTAACATCTTCGTACAAACCGAATAGTTTTAAGCATGAGAAGAATCCGGTGGCTAGAAATGCACTAATAGAATAAATTATGAGTACAAATTTAAGTGTTTTTAATTGATAGTTGATTAATATTCCTTTATCATTTTGCATATGTATATTCTCCTTTTATTTACCATTTATATAATAAAGCAGTCATTGAGTAACCAGAGGCTACGGAACAGAAAACAACCAGATCGTCTTTTTGAAATTGATCTGATTTCAGTTTTTCTTCTAGTGCCATAATTGGGCTAGTACAACCAGTATACCCATATTGATCTCCAATAAAAGTGGAGTCATCCATAGTAGCGCCAAGATTAGCCATGGTAAGCTCTACATCTGCCTTTGAAAATTGGGACATAAAGTAATGTGAAACATCGTTCTGTAAATGATTAAAATCGGATAACAGATTCCGAATTAACTCAGACCATTTATCAGACAGAAATCCAAAATCAAACGGTTTCCAAAGCATCTTTTTATGATCACTTTCTAATTCATCATTTCCAATATTTGATATACCACAAGAAGGCATAGTAATGGACCAATAATATTCATCATCTGTGTACATTCTTGAACCAAGCAAGCCTCGTTCCATAGATTCTTCTTTTTTCTCAAGAATAATTGCTGCAGCTCCATCACCAGTACAGCCATATGTAATCATATCATCTAATCTTGCGTGAGGGCTGATTAATAAGGAGCCAACTACTAATACTCGATTGTATTTATCATCTGTTTTTAAATATCTTGTAGCTGTGTCCATAGCGGTCAGCATTCCTACACAATTTGCATTCATATCAAATATTGCATGTGCATTATTCGCTTTTAGTTGATTCTTAATTAAGAGAGCACAGCATGGCGACAGATATTCTGGTGTGTCTGAGACGGAGATAATCATATCAATATCATCTGATGATAGACCCGAATTTTTCAATGCATTTTTGGCTGCCTCTACAGCCATAGTTATTCCGGTATCATTTTCGTCAGCAAGTGTTCTTGTTTTCCTTCCTAACTTATTCATCAAGGCTTTCGCATGATCTTCTAATTGAAACTCTTTAAAGTGATTAATAAAATAATCATTTTCTAACTTCTTATCTGGGTGATATGACCCAACCCCTTTAATATGTACGTTTTTAAACATAGTTCCCCTCCTGTGTTTATTTACATAAAAAATAGCCTTGGCGCGACGCAACCAAGGCACTATTTATAAAGAATATCCTAGTCATAAAAAATAGATAGCATAAGAAATGCTATCTACATTATAAGCATTAACTTAGCAACCTGGCTATCATAGGAATTTCCTTTAGATCCATGGCTTTGCGTCCTTATCTTTCGATAAGTTTGCCTTTATTAAGGTAATTATTGAAACAATTAACAACATATAGGAATTATACCATAAAATTAGTAATAATCAATAAAATAATGAAACAATTTGATACAAAACTTATTTAATTAACATCTAATGCAATAAAAAGCTTATTATTTTATATAAGGTAGTAAAATAGTTAAAAGTTAAATATTTTACTACTAATTTTTTTATGAGTTATGATGTATAATAATAATGTAGCAGTAGTCCATAGTATCATTTGTAAGGAGCGTGAAGGATATGCAAAAGATAATACCACATTTATGGTTTGACACAGAAGCACAAGAAGCTTCAGAATTCTATATGTCCTTATTTGAAGACTCGAAGCAGGTAGACAGAACTACATTAAACAATACGCCATCTGGAACCGTTGATATGATCACCATTGAACTAGCTGGACAGGAATTTATGTTATTATCAGCAGGGCCTTATTTTCGTTTTACACCAGCAATTTCATTTCTGATTGCATGTAGTACTATCGAAGAGGTGGAAATGCTTTGGAGCAAATTTATAAAAGAAGGACAGGCGCTTATGCCGTTAGATTCCTATCCATTTAGTAAAAAATATGGATGGGTAGTGGATAAATATGGTCTTTCGTGGCAAGTTATGCATGTTGAAGATGAAAGAAAGCAAAAAATAACACCAACTATCATGTACGTTGGTGATCAATGCAATCGAGCAGAAGAGGCAGTTCAATTTTATACGAAGATATTTCATGATTCAAGAATCAATTCATTACTTCGATATGGTGAAAACGCAGCACCTAATCTACCAGAAAGTATAAAACATATTTCATTTATCTTAGAAGATCAGGAATTTGCTGCCATGGACAGCGCATATGAGCACGATTTTACCTTTAATGAGGCAATATCATTTATTGTTAATTGTGACACACAAGAAGAGATTGATTACTATTGGGATAAGTTATCAGCAGTTCCAGAAGCAGAACAGTGTGGATGGATTAAGGATAAATATGGTGTATCATGGCAAATCACTCCAACCATCATGAATGAGATGATGAAAAATAAGGATCCTAATAAATTAGCACAAGTTACGGAAGCTTTTTTACAAATGAAAAAGTTTGATGTAGCCGAAATGATTCGGGCGTATGAAAAATAAAAGTTTGCTGTTTCATCCTTAAAAAATGATTAATCAGTTACATGAATTGTACATCGTACTTTGGTACCGTCTTCAGAAGCATATATATAGGCGGTACCTTTTTTAACCCCTTTTACAGTCCCATAGGTATCAATGGTTACTACTTTTGAATTACTAGAAGACCAAAGAGGTAAGTTACCGGATGACACAGATGCTACAATAGTAGCATTGGAACCAACTTTTACGTTACATTCATATGTACTTAGAGAGATATCTGGTTTTAGTACAGTTACTTCACAAGTTGTCACAACACCATCAACCTTTGCTGAAATTGTGGCGGTTCCGTGTTTTACAGCAGTTATAGTGCCAGATGGACTAACGATAGCAACACTTTTTTTATTGGTTTTCCATGTGGGAGCTAGATTGGATGATACCTTAGCAGAAAGTGAATATTTCTGACCTCGATATAATTGAACTGAAGATTGATTTAATTGGATGGTAGGAGACTTGACGGTTAGTGTACAGACCGCACTAGCACCGTCTGAAGTAGCGGATATGATTGTTTCGCCAGGTTTTTTGCACGTTACAGTACCATATTCATCAACTGTTGCAATAGATGTTTTGCTACTTTTCCATTTAACACTTGAATGATTAGATGTGGTGGCTGTAAGTTTTAATATCTCACCACGTTCTAAGGAAGCGCTCGTTGTGTTTATTGATATTTTTGTTTGATTTACTGTGATTTGACAATAGGCCTGAGCATTTTTTAACTTTGCGATAATGGTAGCAGTGCCAGCTTTTTTAGCTTTGATTACTCCGTACTTATCTACAGAAGCTATTTTAGAATCACTACTTTTCCATTTTACATTATCCCCAGTAGTTGTAACTGCAAATAGGTAAACTTCATCACCTATATCTGCGGTTATTTGGTGTTCTGAGAGTAGGATGAATTCAATGGAATTGCTTGAAAATGCAGAAACAGTTTGATTGGATATTGCTAGACTAAAGATTGAGAAACACAATAAAATAGATAAGATTTTTTTGATTTTTAGCATTAGAATCCTCCATTATATAAAACTAAGGATTACTAACAGCAAACTTTAATCTAGTATATCATAAAAGTAAAATAAAGTAAACATATAATATGGGAAAAACTTCAATTTATACAAGGGAAAGAATCTTGACATTCAAAATGTTATTAATTATAATAAGCCTTAATTATTATCCTATAGAAATTAAGCTGGCAGACAAACGAAAGATGAATGAATCAGTCTGATGTAGGTCAACGCCATAATAAGACATGTAAAAAGCTCTTTTTGGCGTTGACCATTTTTGATGATGTTTTGAGAGCCCATGCGGGGTTATTTTAGATATTGGTTAATTTGCTAATGGGAAGATTATAATATAGTAAGAACATGCTAGGTAGTTTTGAAAGGAGTAGTTATGATGTTAAATGATTTTTTATCTAAAAGAGTTGGTATTATTGGTGGGGGACAACTTGGCAAAATGATGATAAATGAAGCGGCCAAAATGGGAATTTATACTGTTGTTCTTGATCCAAGTAAAGATTGCCCTGCAGGTAAGTTAGCAAATGAACTAATCGTGGCTAATTTTGATGATAGAGACGCTCTTATGGAATTAGGTAAGAGAGTTGATGTATTAACTTGTGAATTTGAGCATATTTCTACCGACGCATTACAATATCTAGAGACCAAAGGGTTTACTGTGTATCCAAAAGCAAATATTCTGAAGACAATCCAAAATAAATACAATCAAAAATTAGAATTACTAAAACAAAATATACCAACGGGCGAGTTTATGAAGGTGGATAACATAAATAGCATATATGAGGCAATCGAGAGATATGGATATCCTGTCATGTTAAAAAGCGCACTTGGTGGATATGATGGCAAAGGAAACAGTCTGATTCGAAACGAAGAAGATATTCAGATTAGTTATGATAAATTAGACGGTGACAAAAATCCATTATATGCAGAAAAATTTATTCCTTTTGAGATGGAAGTATCAGTATTGTGTTGCAGTGGTACGAATGGAGATGTTGTAGTATACCCTGTTGCAGAGAATATACATAAAGACAGTATATTGTTTGAGACTTCAGTTCCTTCCAGGATATCAAAAGAAATGGAAGAGAAAGCGATGGAGATCGCGAAAGAAGTCTGTAAGATTTTTGGTAGTGCTGGAATCCTCTGTATTGAGATGTTCGTTACCAAAAAGGGTGATATTCTTGTTAATGAGGTGGCTCCAAGACCTCACAATTCGGGACATTATACGATAGAAGGTTGTGTGACTTCCCAATTTGAAAATCATATAAGAGCAGTTATAGGATTACCACTTGGTACGACAGACCTGTTAAGACCAACTGTTATGAGAAATATTTTAGGCGATAAAGGCTATGAGGGACAGGCTGTGGTTGTTGGGGCATATGATACATTGTCAATAGGTGGTACAAGTCTTCATATCTATGGGAAATCAGAGACAAAGTATCAAAGAAAAATGGGTCATTTGACTGTTGTTGCAAACACGCTAGAGGAAGCAAGACAAAAAGCGGAAAAAGCAAGTGCATGTATTAAAATTGTATCTGAGAATTAAACCAAACAGAATAAATAAAATACAATAAGTAAAGGGAGAATAGTATGAAACCATTAGTAGGAATAATTATGGGAAGTGATTCGGATCTACCAGTGATGGAGGATGCAGCAGCAATAATGCGTCAATTTAATATACCATATGAAATGACAATTGTATCTGCCCATAGAACTCCCAAACGATTATATGAATATGCTGACCAAGCAAAAGAGAAAGGAATCAAAGTGATCATAGCAGGAGCTGGAGGAGCCGCACATTTACCTGGTATGGTGGCAGCAATTACATCCCTTCCAGTAATTGGCGTACCAGTTAAGAGTAGCAATCTCAGTGGTATGGATTCCTTATATTCTATTGTTCAGATGCCACCTGGTGTGCCAGTGGCTACCGTTGCGATCAATGGAGCAAAAAATGCTGGAATTTTAGCTGCCGAGATACTTGGAACAGCTGATAATACCATATATGATTTAGTACAACAGTATAAAGCTGATATGGAAGAAATGGTACTTAAAAAAGCTGAAGAACTTGAAGCACGTAAATAATATTCTTTTCATTTGAGGTATGATAAAAGATACCAAGATAATGTAGGAAAGGGTAATATGATAATAAAAAAGTCAAAAGTTGCTGTTATTGGTTGTGGCTTAGTAGGCTCATCCATCGCATTTAGTTTGGTTACACAAGGTGTTTGTGATGAAGTTTTAATGATTGATATCAATGAGGAAAAAGCATTTGGTGAAGTGTTGGACCTTAGAGATACGATAAAGTATCAAGATAGAAACGTTAAAGTAAATAAAGGAACATATGCTGATTGTAGTGATGTAGATATTATTGTAATTACGGCAGGTGCGCCACCGAAAGCAGGACAAACACGACTGGACTCTTTAGAAATCACTGCGAAAATTGCAAAATCAATTGTAAAACCAGTGATGGAAAGTGGATTTGATGGTATCTTTATCGTAGTATCTAATCCAGTTGATATGGTAGCTTATTTTGTTCACCAATTATCAGGTCTCCCGAAAAATCAAGTTATAGGAACAGGTACGGCACTTGATACCGCAAGATTACAAAACTTTATTGCTGAGATGATAAATGTTGATCCAAGAAGTGTTTATGCATATTCTCTTGGTGAACATGGAGATTCACAGATGGTTCCATGGTCAACAGTTACCATAGCAGGAAAACATTTTTATGATGTTATTCAAGATAATAAAGATTTGGTTGGTGATGTAGATCTAGATGAGATAGTGAAGAAGACAACTCGTGAAGGATGGGAAATCTATAATAGAAAAGGCACAACCTATTATGGAATTGCTGCAGCTACAGTAGGAGTTATTAAAGCAATTCTCTATGATGAAAATAAGATTATTCCGGTATCCACATTATTGGAAGGTGAATATGGTGAATCAGATGTTTTCGCTGGCGTTCCAACTGTATTAAATAGAACGGGTGCTTCCGATGTGCTTGAGATGCATATGACCGAGGAAGAATTGGAAAAATTTAAGGATTCAATTAGTTTGATTCGAGATTATAGTAATAAGATAATGCAGTATAAATAGTTGGTCAAAAGTGCATCAACAAAAGTAGAGTGTCAATTTGCACAAATTACATGATTGAATATGAAGTGATACACAATATAATCTGATTTGCAACACGCTCTCGCTTGGATGAAGTTCGTAGCGGTACGTAAGGTTCTAAAGTACAGAACCTAAGTACCAACGACTTCATAACAGTTGCTCATCAAATTATATTGTGTATCACTTCGGTATAGTTTGTGATGAGCAAATTGACAATTCAAGGTTGTTCAAAGGGCTTTTAAGGCTGTTGTTAGTAAATTGAAGTTTACTAGCAGCAGCCTATTTTTTGAATATTCAGTGCCCACTACATCGTAGACATTACTTTTTATTTACTTTTAAAAACTTTCTTGCAACACCAACAACTGGTTTAAAGAACACACCTTCCATTTCTTTGGAGACTTTCTTTAATTCTTGACGGATTGCTATGCTTTGTGGACAATGGGATTCGCATTTACCACAATCTTTACACTGAGACGCATAAGCTGGTTTTACTGACATTGTTCCCATGGTTTGCATATAACGAAATCTTGCAGATTTATCATTCATTAAGTATTTATCATTGTAACAGGAGAAGCATCCTGGTATATCTACACCTGCTGGACATGGCATACAATAGCCGCAGGCAGTGCAAGGGATTTTCGTTTTTTCAATCATGACTGATTTCACTTTATCAAAAACTTCTAGTTCTTTTTCGGACAATGAGTTTGGTTCAGAATGACTGGCAATTCGAATATTGTCAGCTACTTGTGCTTCATCACTCATTCCAGATAAAACGACATTCACTTCAGGGTGATTCCAGATCCAACGAAGAGCCCATTCAACTGGGGAACGGTCTTTATCAAAGCTTGCAAAGGTATTTAATACTTCTTCTGGCAGATTGGTAACCAACTTACCACCGCGTAAAGGTTCCATTACAATAACTGGAATTCCAAGCTTGGCAGCAAGTTGTAAACCAGATTTGGTTGCTTGATTATTCTCATCCATATAATTATATTGAATCTGACAGAAATCCCATGGATAAGCAGTTACGATTTCTTCGAAATCTTTTTTTCCACCATGAAAAGAAAAGCCAATATTTTTAATGGTACCATTTTCTTTTAATCCTTCTAACCATTCCATAACACCCAGAGAAGCAAGTCTGTCAAATCCAGGTTTGTCAGTTAGCATATGTAATAAATAATAATCAATATAATCAGTTTGTAATCTGGAAAGCTGTTTCTCCATAATTTTTTTAGCATTATCCAGTTTATTTAACATAAATGGTGGAAGTTTCGTTGCTATTTTTACATTTTCTCTGTAACCACCTAAAAGAGCTTGACCGAGCAAAGATTCACTTTTACCACCATGATAAATGTAAGCGGTATCAAAATAATTAACCCCTTTTTCAATTGCGTCATGAATCATTGCAATTGCTCTAGGTTCGTCAATATTTCCTCCTTTCGTAGGAAAACGCATACATCCGAACCCCAAAATAGATAGTTCTTCACCATTTTTTGTATTAATTCTAGTTAACATCGTCATTGCTCCTTACCTTTATTTTTAGCATAGATTCATAACCCTTGGGTGCTTCTGTTTCTTTAAAATCAAAGATTGCAGTTTTATTATTATGTTCTAGAGCCAAACATAAGTGACATATAGCAATTCCACTATCGATCTGATTCATTTTTCCGTATATTGGTGCTTTTATTAGATTTAACTTTTCACGACTAAGCATAATTTCATCAGAAGAACCACTAAAATACCATGTCTGCGTATTAGAAGCAGATGGGGATAAGCGAACAGGCTCAAGTATGTGATCTATACCAAGTATATCTGTAATGGATGTTAAACTTTTACGATTGAACTCAGAAATATTTTCTCGATGGACTTTTTCTGAAGTATTACCAAAAGCTAACATAATGACAAAATCCTTACCATTTAATGTTTGAGGAACATCTTTCGATGGTTTTGCCATACCTAACCAGCAACTTCCTAAGTTATTGGCGGATAGATATAAATCAATATGTTGTAATATATATCCTGCATTCATTAAATACCCATCTTTTTTCTCAGAGTATAAACAGATATAGTGAGGTGCTTTAATGGGAAGTATATTTTTTACATCATTGGTTGTAAGGTATGAAAATTCATAGGCTATGTTACGATCAAGTGGACATACAGTATTGGCATATTGTTGTAACTC
>JAEZUR010000108.1 GCA_023420935.1 Bacillota bacterium
CGTCGGAATAGAGAGCTCCACCTCTCTTGTCAAGCACCGCTGGTTTCTCTATAATACTGGTGTCCTTATATAATTCTAACAGCTCAGCTTCAATATCCTTACAAACTTCTCCTCTGCATTTCTCTTCTTCTCTAGTTTTCTCAATCATCTTATCTCTAAAATAGAAGTAGTTTAAGTAAGGGCATGGTAAACCTTTCACTGCTTTCAGGAGCGCGTCATCGTACTCCACTTTTGGAACATTTTTCGCTGTGGTGCTATCTATTTTCTTGGTCAGCTGATCTTGTAGAATCTCTTTTCCATCTGCATAGATGGCTGTAATCCAGGACAAATGATTTAGCCCCATATAGTCAAAATCAAACTCTTTCGTTCCTTCTGGAAGACGCACTCTTGCATCTTTGGCCATATTGATTGGGTTATTGCAAAGGCCAATGGTTTTAACCTTGGTATAGTTAAGAATTGCTTCTGCAATGATACCGGAAGGATTGGAGAAATTAATTAACCAAGCATTGGGAGCTAGTCGTTGTATAGTTTCTGCAACATTCATAAGCACTGGTATGGTTCTAAGTGCTTTCATAAATCCACCAGCTCCTGTGGTCTCCTGACCGAGTAGGCCAAATTCCAACGGTATTTTCTCATCATTGATTCGCGCATCCAACATTCCCACACGAACTTGTCCTAATACATAGTTGGCACCTTCAATTGCTTCTTCTAGATTGTCGGTAAGCACCATGTTAGGGTGTAACCCATTGTGCTCAAGCATTCTTTTGGCTAGTGCTGATACGATCTCATTTTTCTCTCTATTAATGTCCATCATGTATATGCTGTCAATGTGTAAGGAATCTCTTCTTGTGATAAATCCGTTGATTAGCTCTGGTGTATAAGTGCTTCCAGATCCGATGATTGTAATTTTTAAACCTTTCATGTAACGACCTCCTTATAATTTGTTGCTTGATTATCTTAGTATGTTTACTTATATAATTGATTATCTTGTATCATTGATTATCTCGTTATTTATTGTGTCTTTGTTCCTTGTTATGTCTATATCATATATCAAGTTCTGAAATAAATCTCATTGTATATTCTAAAAACTTGTAGTATCTTATGATTATAGAGTGTAATATTTCATTGGAAAGATATTACTTTATGAGTCTATTAATCTTTGCATCTAAAATAGAGAGCAATAACATAAGCAAGCATTTCATCTATATTATGATAGAAAGCGTGAACGAAAACATGAAAAATAATATAAAACCTTCCCTACTAGATCTTCGTAATTTCCCATTTATCTGTAGTGACAGCTATGGGGTAGAAGAGAACTCCAGAGCACTTCACTGGCACAAGGAAATGGAGATCTGTTATATTAAAAATGGTTCTGGAAAACATCTGATAAACGGAAAAGAATACAGCTTTACCAAGGGTGACTTATTCATCATTAACAACGATGAAATTCACCTATGTTTCGATGACCAAGATCTGATCATGCAGGTTATTATGTTTGACCCTTCTTTTTTGTGGAGCGGCGGATCCAATCCTTTGGATTATGAATACCTAAGACCTTTCTTCGAGACAGAAAGTAATTTCTCCAACAAAATGGATGGCACTAGCGAGTATGTTGGTCTTATTGGTACGGTATTAGCCGAAATTGAACAAGAATATGAATTGCAAGGGAAAGGGTATGAACTTATGATTAAGTCATTACTACTTAAAGTGATGACCTTGATTATTCGGCATTTCTCTGCAGGTGAGACCTTGTATACAGAAGAAGTGGTTAGTAAAAACGCTACCGAGCAAATTAAAGAAGTGATAGAATATATAGAAGAGAACTATAAAGAACCAATTACCTTGGTGGAATTAGCAGAGATTGGCCAGATGAGCGTACCTTATCTATGTAGTAGTTTTAAATCCCTAGCAGGGGTTTCACCTATTGACTTTGTTATTAGAAAACGTATCTCAGAGGCCAAAATTGCACTGACCAGTACCCATAAGAGCATCTTAAGTATTGCGGAGGACTGTGGTTTTAATTCGTTGTCTAATTTTAATCATTTGTTTAAATCGTTTGTGGGGATGTCGCCGAGGGAGTATCGGAAATCTTAGAAAATCTTACTTCAGTAATAAACATAGCCCCTAAGTTCCTGGAGGAATTAGGGGCTTATCATACATTCAAGTTCTTATTATTTATTCTTTATTCACAAGAGAATATACTCGTTCTAAACTTTTAGCGGTTACCTCCATTGGGCATTTTCCTATATTAATTACAAATGCATCATAGGAACCGCCCTTAATCATGTCTGCAATATCATCAAATGACATGATCCAACCACTGTACTCCTGATCGGAATAGCATAAACGGAACTGCTGCCAATCTGTAAACACAGGTATTGCACGAGCATCGTCTTTTCCAGTTAGACAAGGAATTGATATGTGCGTATCCTCTTTTAATGTAATTTCATGTTCATTGTCCTTGGCCTTTGGCATGCCTTTTGTAGGCACTAAGAACTTACTGTTTAACGACTGCTTGCTAAGTTCCATTTCCAGACGATCCAGTACCTGTTCCCGTTCAGGATAACCCACTTTCCAACTAATTTCCTGTGTCATCTTTAAATGGGCTAACATAAATTCTGGATTCATAACTGGGATACTGATCTGGGGTACATTCTCCCAATTAGGGGGTTCGATCATATCTTCTTTTTTAATGACACAGCCTGCCAATCCATTATCTATATACGCACCATTTGTACCTATGTAATAAAGATCTACAAAAAAGCTTTTTAAAGATTCTGCTGATATTTCTTTTATACTAAAGTTTCTATACTGTTGTGTGTAGTAATCCACTGCATTTTCCGCATATTTCTTGCAAGAAAATAACCAAACACAATCCTTGGCATTTTCGTCAATAAATGGATAGCTTGTGGTATTATCAATTACTGTATAAAGTAGGTTGGAATTCTGAATCTTTTTGATAAGAGTCTCGTAGAACCGGCTGATTAGATTCTTAACGTATTCATCCCTGTCTACAAACATATGATTGGTTAGCGCATATTTAGAGTTTTCAATTAATATACACATATCTTGTATGGATAATTGCTCTAGATCCTGGTCATTAAAATTGGTTTGAGCAATAAAACGGTTACTGATATCGTTACTGTGCTGCTGCCTTTCTTCTTGTGTCATGTTTTCTTCGTCGAGGATTCTAGAAGACGGATTATCGTTCACTTCTGCGTTAGTTTGCATGTTCAGTTGTTGGCTTGGTTGCTGGTCTGATTCCTTATTTGCCTTGGGTTTTCTTTTAAATAGATTCATAGTTTGCTCCTTAACATATATTTGTTTTCCTACCAAGTGTCTGCCCCTACATGTATACCGTTCCAAATAATTCTACTTACTAATATAGCACAGATACCCATTTTATTCCATAACTCTTTATCCCTATCTGTATGAAGATTTTTATATAATCATGTATATAGAAAAATACCGTCTGTTCCACAACAAACGGTATTTTATAGTTACTATTTCTTTTTAATTGGATAACAAACTTCTGTGACTAGCTCATCTGGATTCTGTGTTTGTGCAGGACTTACATGGTAGATGCAAAACATTGCACCATTGAATTCATAACCATTGTCTCTCACCCAGCTAGCTACTTGTTGATTTACAGTTGTAAGTTGTTCATAGCTTCCTTTGTAGGTTGTCGAGGCAACTTCTATCTCAGATACCGTCTTGAAGACAACGTGTTCTGTATCTTCATATTCTCCCTTTACGGAGATCTGAATCTCAACATCCACATCACTTTCTTTATAACCTTCATCATGAAACATTGCCAAACTAAGGCAGTTATCCTCTGGTTTCATTTGCAACGGTGCTGTTTCTGACATCATGGTATTCCACAGCAATCCTTCCTGATCATATGCAGGTATTACATCTCGAACACTTGCAACGTATCTTTCTGGAATTGTTTTTAATACAACATTATAATTCATAGCCATATCATCCTTTCCCAGCCTCTTAATGGCTGAATCAAGGAGAAGTAATCGTTGTTGGATTTCTGAAGCTTCCGCCTGTATTTCCGCTTGTTTCACCACAAGAAAATCAGATAACGCTTTGGGGTCATCATAGTTTTTCAGTATCTCTTTCATGGCGGACAAACGAAATCCCATATCCTTTAACGCAGTGATTCTTCCTGCTACTGCAAGCTGATCCTCGCTATAATACCGATAATTCGTAAAATCATCTATGTGTGATGGTATTAGAAGTCCTATCTCATCATAGTGCCTTAACATACGTATACTAATCCTTGATAATTTTGAAAAATCACCTATTTTCAACATGTTAACTTACCTCACATATATGTGTTATTTTGAGCTCTACTTTAGTATAGAGTATAACATAGTGGTAGAGTCAATATGGCATTTATTATAATTTTAATTTTGTGGAAGTTGTTTAATCACGCCTTGTCCCATAAGACGGTTGATCAGTTCAATCAAATCCGAACTTGGTAGAGGCTCTGCTTGTTTAAACCAGTAACTCATGATACCAATCATAGCAGATAGTGTATATTCGATTATATAGTCCAGTTCCATCTGATTTATATTTGGTTTGTCAGCAAACACATTTACCAGAGTAGGCTTTATTGAATTTTTTAACTTACTTGCAAAGGAAGGATCTCCCTTATCACCAAGCAAAACTGAAAAGTATTTATTGTTTTGTTGATAAAGTTCCATAAATGAATCCAATGGCATTCCCAAACTGCCTGTCTGTATTGAAACTGGTGGAAGTTCATCAAGTGTGGGTATCAATGAATTTTCAATGTAATCCAGAACATCATAAACATCTGTAAAATATTCATAGAACGTTCCTCTGTTATATCCTGCTTTATTAGCAATATCTTTTACGGTAATTTTTTCAATTCTTTGTTCACAATATAATGACCAAAATGCATCTACTAAATTTTCTCTGGTTTGTGCTGTGATATGAGGTTGTTTTTTCATTCTCTCATCTCCTTCCATCCGACATTTACATCTATATTGTTGGTTGATAACAGTTTTGAGCAGCAGTATACTTTATATCATACAACACGTTGTTCTACAAATCTAGATATATTGTAAACCATAACCATTCATCATTACCTTTAATTGAAAGGAAAATAAATATATGATTACTATTCTTTGTGCTGGTTCACGGGGTGATTATCAACCTTATATTGCACTGGCTCAACAGTTAAAAAAGCTAGGAAAAGACGTTCGCATCACTGGAAGTAAAAGCTTTGAAGGCTTCATTCGTAACTATGGAATAGATGTCTATCCCATCGGGGCTGATATTGAGACTCTCAACGTTGATCCAAAACTTTTGAAAGCTGCTGGTTCTGCTGACAATCCTTTAAAAATGCTTTTGACTTTTCATAAAATGAAGGAATATGGTATCTATATGGTAAATGATTACTACTCCGCCTGCGAGGGAAGTGAACTCATCATCTATCATCCTGGCTGCACCATTGGTTATTTTGCAGCACAAAAATTAGGAATACCTTCTGTTTTAGCTTCTCCCTTCCCAATGCACAAGACAAAGGAATATTTATCTGTTGTCATGTATGGTAAAGCAAAATCCAATATAATTACTAAGAAAATTAGCTATTCCATGATTCAGGGAATGCTATGGATGGCCTCTAAGGATTCAGTGAAAGGTTTCTGGAAAAAGCGTTTTGGAACAGTACCAGATGATTTTGGCTGCCCTTTTGAACGACATACAGATAAAAAACATCCTGCTATGGTTTCCTGCAGCAACTTTGTTTTTGAAAGACCTAGTGATTGGAATGAAAACATTCACCAACATGGCTATTGGTTTGTTGAGGAATCTAGTGAATACACGCCACCCGAAGAACTTGCAGCCTTCTTAGATGCTGGAGATAAACCTGTGTATATAGGATTTGGAAGTATGACTTCTTTAGATAAACACGAGAATCTTGTTAAGATAGCAACTGAAGCGATTACTAAAAGCGGACAAAGAGGTATTATCTGCGGATTGGGAAAACCAGCTAAGCTACCAAACAATATCATTGCAATTGATAATATCCCTCACTCTTGGCTATTTGATAGAGTATCCGCAGTGTGCCATCATGGTGGAGCAGGCACCACTGCAGCAGGATTTAGAGCAGGAGTCCCTAGTATTATTATACCTTTTTCCAATGACCAATTTGCATGGGCACACAGCGCATATGACTTAGGGGTTGGTGCAAAGCCCATTTATAAAAAAGATCTGTCATCTGATAAACTTGCGGATGCAATTGGGTTTGCTTTAGATGATACAATTAAGGCTAACGCTAAAATACTCGGCAAAAAAATTGCTACTGAAAGCGGTGCTTTGGAATGTGCTAAGACGATTGTGCCGTTAATTGAGAGAATATAACCTTTCTTGGAACACTTTCTTTGCTGTAAACACAGCATTTAAAACTCTTGGAAAACCAGTATAAGGAATACATTGTAAAAAACATTCAATGATTTTTTCTGGTGCTATCCCAGTATTTAATGCCCCATTAATATGAACTTCTAGCTGTGGTTCACAACCCCCAGCTGTCAGTAGACTTGTGATGGTTATAATCTCCCTCTCCTGTAAAGATAGCTCAGGCCTTGAATAAATATCACCAAAAGCAAACTCAACAATATATTTTCCCAAATCTGGTGAAATGTCATTTAGCGATTCTATGACAGCCTCACCACCTCTTCCATCTACTAGTGACAAGTTTTTCATGCCTTTTGTAAAACGTGTTTCATCCATACTAATACCTCCTTATATATGATATAATGGAGTTTATCACTTCAACTATAGTTGAAGTCAATGAACAAATTGTGAATTGTGAGGTGTGTAATGACAATAGGTGAATTTTCAGAAAAAACAGGTGTAAGCTGTTCTGCATTAAGATATTATGAAGATAAAGGCTTAATCCTTGTTTCTAGGGACTTTGGTAACAGAAGAATCTATGCAGAAAAGGATATAGAGTGGATAAAATTTCTGCAACGTCTAAAACATACTGGAATGAGTTTAAGAGAAATGAAGCGATACTCTGATCTGCGATATAAGGGGGATTCCACTTTAAACGAGCGACTTGAGATACTTAAGAAGCACCAGAACTATGTTGACGAACAATGTAAACTTTGGGAAGAATATGCTAAAAATCTTCAGGATAAAATTGAATGGTATGAAAAACAGGTTTAATTACAGTTCGTTCATTGGAGAGCATAACCAGCCTAAAAGACTTATGCTCTCCTTCAAAACATAACTATTGTTTTTTTTTTTTGTTTTTTTTTTATGCTAACGTTTCATTTAAACAAAATATCAAATAATATATTATTATTAATGATTTACTTCTTTCCAATTGGTAATCTGAAAGATAACTCCTATCAAGAAACCAATAACAGCACAAAGCAGCGTTTGTACAATCACGGCTATTATATCGTTATTTATTAACTTGGATAATTCCGGCAAACATGGTGCATGATATCCATTCATCCAGCCAAAACGAAATGCGATAGAAATAATTGTGTAATTGATAGCCACTGCAATAACCGCTCCTAGTGTACCTGCTAATAATAATTTCTTCATTTCCCTACCCCTTCCCTCTCAATATTATCTATAATTGTTTTTAGTAACCTAATTAAATCACAACGTTCCTCATCTGAATTTAGCGCCTGCATAATCCCTTTGAATACTAAACTTTCATATTCTGCATGTTCTTTTTGAGCAAGCAACCCTTTCGACGTTAATTCCAGACTATAAGATCTTAAATCTTGTTTGGAAATGGCTCGTTGTAAATACCCTTTCTTTTCTAATCGATTAATTGTATTGGTAAGTGTACTTTTTGGTAAACCAAGTCGTTGACTTATATCTTTTAGAATCACATCATTCTTTTCAAATACGATTTGTATTATGCTAATTTCCGTTGTAGATAACTGGTGAAAGTTTGGAAATAACTTATCAATCCCTAACTTTCTGTCTAAATCTAATATTTGGTGCCATAATGCTTTAAACTCTGTTACCTGATTATTAATATTCAATTCGCTCATAAGCCCTTCCTTTCTTTTATTTTTCTGCCATTATAAAGTAGTTTGTTGGCTTATCAAATAAAATCTCTGTGTTGATTATGTGAAAGTTATTTTGCACAAATAGATTATCTATATCCTTACGTGTATAGCAGTTGAGATATTTTATTACCCCAATTTTCTGTATCATCTTAGGTAAAAAATGATACATTCTTTTTCCGAAAGGAGCGGGTTCATTATAACAGTCCGTTGCTGTAATCAGATGCCCACCATTCTTTAAAATCCGGTAGGATTCTCTTAGCAAGGCATCTGGTTCTTTCACAATATGAAGTGCATTGAATATTAAAATAGTATCAAAACTTTCTGAGGAAAAATCTGTGCTGTAACCATCTCCCACTTTAAAAGTCACTTTATCCTTTAGATTATTGGGTGTTTTACGAATAGCCATTTTTATCATCTCTTCAGATAGATCAAGCCCTGTTATATGCGATACGTTTTCAGCAATGCCAAAAGTTAAAATTCCCGTTCCACAAGCAATATCTAAGACTGTCTCCGAACCAGTTAAAACATTTTTACAATTTTCTATAGACAATTTATAGGCTTTATCAAAGTGTGAAGAATTGTCATAATTATTTGCTGCTTTATCCCAAAACTTTCTTTCATTCTCTTTTCTATTATCCATAATGTCCTCCGCTCTTATATAGTTCCATATCGGTATAGTACCACTATGGAAC
>JAEZUR010000185.1 GCA_023420935.1 Bacillota bacterium
GGAAAGAGCAGAGGCTCTGACTAGTACACCAGTCCGTCCTATTGCCAGCTGATAGGGCCTTCGATCAAACAATAGAGTAGACGACAAAAAATAGATGATTGGGTGTTGTACTGAAAAGTGCAGCACCCTTTTTATGCACCATTTTTATAGTGGTGTGCAAAGCGGAGCAGGAGCACCTTGTTAAGCATGGGCGCAATATGAGAAAAAAAAGAAGGATTGACATAAGTGGAGAATTAGTATAGTATTATTGATATATCACAAGATATATCAGTCGGTTAAAAGAGTAACAAGAAGGCAACGAATAGTTTGTATCAGTAGTAAAAATTATACATAGAAGTTATTGTATTTCAATGTTGAATGAACAAGGAGCAGAAGTCGATTTTACATTCTCCAATGAGAAAGTATGTGATCAGTAATTTATACAGCAATAATAAGGAGTGTAAATCTATGATATATGGAAGTGTAAAGAATTCATTCCTCAGCTCGGAGGAAATAATACAAAAGTGTCTAGCGTATGTTGAAAGTGAAAGGCTCGTTGATAAAGAAAATGGTCGCTATGAAATCGATCAAAAGAATGTATATGTTAATATAGTTTCCTATGAAACTACTCCTGCGCATAATAAAGAGTGGGAGGCTCATAAGCAATATATTGATTTGCATTACATGTTAAAGGGTCAAGAGCAAATTGATCTAAGCTTTATAAATGAAATGGTGCAACAGCCATATCATCAGGATGAAGATTATCTTCCACTGACCGGTGAAAAAAGTGCCAGTGTCATCCTACGTCCTGGCCAATATGCTATCTGTTTCCCGGAGGATGCTCATAAACCAGGAATTCAAGTTGGTAATTCGGAAGTGATTAGAAAAGCAATATTTAAAATAAAAATCTGAGAAAATAAATTGCACAGACAAAAGGATAGCATATTACCTGATATGCTATCCTTATCTTTCGTGCGCTCGGCGAGCGCACGTTCCAAATGTAACCAATGGATGCTCCTAAAAATTATCCAAAGGAATTTGTAGCTTTAATGTATGAAGGGATTGAGAATAAATTCGTAAGTTGTGCAAATGAAACAACAAAACCCTTTGTAAATGAAAATAATACAGAATAATAACTAAAATAGTTGTTGACAAGAAATAAATATGAGTATAGAATATATCTAGTGATATATCACAAGGTATATCAGTGTTAAAGTGAGGCAATACGAATCTAATCATAGATACATAAAATCATTTTAATCATTGGTGTATCAAAAAAGAGAGGTGATAGAAAGAAAATTGCGAGGAATAAGTCATAAGGACATATTTGATTAATTGATCAGGAGGAGGATTTTGTAATGAAAAAAGGTTTTGTTGTATTATTGGTTTTAGTTATGTTAATGGTATCTCTTGCAGCCTGTACAGGTGATAAAGATACAAACACGAAGGATACTCAAACAGAAACAAATAATAAGAATACCGACAATAATGAGACACAGGATGAGAAAAAAGAAGATACTGATGCTGATCAAGTATTATATACCAATGGTGGTCCTGTGGAATTTTTTAGTGCTACATGGTTAAATCCTGGTATAAGCATAGATGCGAAGACAGTTTATGATCGTCTTCTTATGGCAGATGAGAACCTGGGTATCGCCGGACCTGCTATGGCAGAAAGCTATGAAATGGCCCAGGATGGATCCAAGTTAACCTTTGTACTACGTGATGATGTATACTGGCACGATGGAGAGAAGGTTACCATGAATGATGTGAAATGGTCAATCGAATATGCGATGAAAATTGTTGGCATCAGTCCTGTATTTCAATCTACTTTTAACGCAATAGAGGGAACACAAGCATATGTCGACAATACTGCAACAGAAATTACAGGTATTGTAGTAGATGGTAATAATCTGACCATTAATTTTGAAAAAGCAGCTCCGGATGCACTATTGACATTTTCACAGTTTAATATCATGCCTCAGAAGTATTTTGTTGATGTAGATCCTTTAAATTATCAACAAGCTCCATACTTCCAGAAACCTATTGGATCTGGTCCATTTATGGTTGATGAAGTTAAAATGAATGAGTATACAATATTAAAACCATTTGACAAATACTATAATGGTGCTGCTAATTATAGTATCTACATGACTCCTGGTCAAGCTGACTCGGATCCTAACTTTGTTACTAATGTGCAAACAGGATTAATAGATTATGGTTATACCAAGAGCGTAGCAGATTATAATGCATTAAAGAATACGGAAGGCATTACAATTACACCTGTTAATATTAGATATACTAGATTGATGTACTTAAATCAATACCCTAGAAAAGATGGCTCTGAATCTCCACTTGCTGATGTAAGGGTTCGTAAAGCTCTCAGGTACGCGATTGATATGGCTTCTATTAGTACAAACCTTTTTAAAGGAGGTGCAGTACCAGCTAATAGCTTAACACCAGATGGTGCTGACAAAATTGATGGTTTAAATAATTATGATTATAATCCAGAGAAAGCAAAGGAATTACTTGCTGAGGCTAATTGGAATCCGGAAACTGTATTAAAAGTTGCTTACTACTATACAGATCAGATGACCGTGGACCTTATGGCTACAATTCAGTCATATCTTGCAGAAGTTGGTATCAAGATGGAATTCCAGCTGTTGGAAGGAGACCTTGGAACATTACTTTGGACACCTCCTGCAGACGTTGTTAATGGACCTCGTGCAGTTGACTGGGATATTCTTTATGCAGCTGTTGCAGCAATGTCACTTCATGAGTACTATGACCGTTATATGACTGGTTCTACATCTAATTCATATTACCCTAGCGATCCAGTACTAGATGAATTAATTAAAAATTCACAGACTGCAGATCCTCAAGCTCAAAAGGAAGCATTTAACGAAATTCAGAAGTATGAGAATGATACTATGTTTACCATGGCCTTATATTATCAACCGGTATTTGTTGTTAAGAGCGATAATCTAGTTAAGAGCTTTGAGAAATACGGTAATCCTCAGTTTAACTACAACTGGGATATTCAAAACTGGGAACTACAATAGTCAAAATTAGCTAATGAATATCGTGTAATAAGTCTATTTATTACATAAGTTTAATGGCTGTGGGTAACTACTCACAGCCAGATTTTCAAGGGAAATGAAAGGAGCCTCTATGGGAACTTACATAATTAGAAGAATACTGTCCATGATACCGATGATGCTCGTAATAACCTTCATTATTTACTTGGCCTTGGAGTTAACACCTGGAGATGCGGTTTCTCATCTGATACCACCGGATTCAATGGCCAATGTTAGTCAGGAGCAATTAGAAGTTTTACGAGAGCAATATGGGCTAAATGATCCATTTATAATCCGTTATTTTCATTGGATTGGAAGAGCTTTGAAAGGAGATTTCGGTTACAGTATTTCTTCTGGGGTACCAATTTCGGAAATTATTCTTCTTAATATCGGACCTACCGTACAATTGGCACTTGCT
>JAEZUR010000037.1 GCA_023420935.1 Bacillota bacterium
TCTCGCGAAGTTTGGTAAATTCCATTTCACACATCTCTACGATTGTATAGCCTGCCACTTTACAGGAAAGAGCCTCTGCGTTCAGTCGTTTTCCATGACATACCGGACATTCTGTTTCGTTAATATAATTGGTCAGACGTCTCATGGATGCCTCGCCCATTTCAGATGCATCACGTTTTAAGAGCAGTCTGCTCATCATATTATGAACGCCTTCTACCTGTTTCAATTTACGTTTTCCGCCTTGTTCTTCTGCGCCGTATAATAAAAGATTTCTCTCTTTTTCCGTGTAATCACGCCACTTTTTGTCCAAATCAAACAAACCACTTTCAGTATACTGTTTCCAATAGTAATTACTAATATGAAAAGCGGGTAAATCTACCATCCCCTCATTCCAGCTTTTATCCTCTGCAATCATTGGTAAAATATCCAGTGTCATGACCTTGCCAATTCCAAAGCACTCTGGACACATACCATTAGGATTGTTAAAGGAAAAGTTTGATGCAGTTCCCACATATGGCTCTCCAATTCGACTATAAAGCAACCTCAAAGCTGAATACATATCACTGATTGTTCCTACTGTAGAGCGAGCATTCCCACCTAATCTGGTCTGGTCAATAATAACAGAGGCAGAAAGATTTTCTATTTTCTCCACACGTGGTTTCTCAAACTTCGGAAGTCTGCCCCTCATGTAAGCTGTGTAAGTTTCATTCATCTGTCGCTGACTCTCAGCCGCAATGGTATCAAATACAATGCTGGACTTTCCAGAACCAGATACCCCTGTAAATACAACTATTTTTTCTTTTGGGATTTCAAGCGAAACATTTTTTAAATTATTCTGACACAATCCCTGTATGATAATATGATCTTTATGTGACATAAACGCACCTCCGTATAATTCAGATTTGTACTCCAATTTATCTATCCTCCGCCAGTAACGCATAATAGCAAGCATCACAAACACCTTGATTGTTCCAATCTGATTGCTTTAATGTTCCTTCATAATGCATACCGCATTTTCTCATAACAGCTCCAGAATTGGGATTTCGAGGGTCATGTCTTGATTCTATTCTGTTCACACCGACTTTCTCAAACAAGTATTCCACTACACTCTTTAATGCTTCGGAAGCAATTCCTGTATTCCACCATCTTCTACCGATGCAATAACCAATATGTGCCATTTTTATGATATCGTCTATTTCATTATTAACACCTATACATCCAATTGGTTCTTCTGGCTTTGTTTTTATAACAATAGCCCATTGATAATAAGATTTATTATTATAGTTGTTCACCCAAGCATTTAATACATTTTCACTAATGGAAAGTTTTTTATGAGTAGGCCACATTAAATATTTTGTTACCTCATCATCTGAAGCCCAATTATGAAACATATATTGTGCATCTTCTGCGATAAATGGTCGTAGTATTAGCCTTTTCGTTTCAATTCTTTCAGTACCCCTATGATTCATTTATGTTTCTCCTCAAAATTTCCGCAAGTTGCTATTACTCCTCTATTTTTGCCTCTATTTCTTTTTTGATAAAATCAATTCGGTCAAATACTGTCGGTTTGAAATAACCAGAAACTGCTACTACCAAGTCCTTTTTGGGATTGATATAAATAACATTTCCGCTGTTTCCGATAGCTGCATAGCTTCCCACATTTTCATCAATAATCCACCACAAATAACCATACTTCATATCACGAAAATTTCCGTCGCAACACAGCCTAACCTTTGTACTTTCTTCAATCCATTTTTCAGAAACAATACGTTTGTTATTAAATACGCCTTTTTGCAGACAGAGCAGTCCTATCTTTGACATTTCTTCAGCCGACAAGCAAAGTCCATATCCGGCAGCCCCAACTCCCTTGTTGTCAGAAAACCAAATGTTTCCTTTTGGTGTCTTTTCTATTGTAAAAGCCTTATGTGCGTCAGCATCAGGAGCAACATATATTTTTCTTGGTGCAATCGTCAGTAGTTCAAATAGATATTGATTTGCAAAATCTACTGTTGTCATTTTGCTTACCGTTGCGATAATACCCGTGAGAATATGAATCCCCAAAGTAGAGTATTGAAATTCTCCTGTCATGCCACGCCTTCCACCCAAAAAATCTAAAGCTGCAATGCTCCAGTCATCCTGCACACATATCTTTGACCATGGCTCTGATCTATACTTATATGGTGCAGTCATCGTTAAAAGATTTTTCAATGTGACTTTTTGAATAGTCTTTTCTCCTCGTTTGATTTTGTAATCAGGAAAATAATCCAGCACATAATCATCAATGCTGCCAATCAATCCTTGTTCGACAGCAATGCCAACCAACAACGAAACAATGCTTTTCGTGACAGACATTGTGTGTACTGTATCATCAGATTTATAGCCATTCCATGTATCATGAATAATTGTCTTGCCATTATAAATAGCTGTAATTTGACAGATGTTCGACTGATTATCTGCTACATAACTATGAAATTCTGTTAAATTTATCATTATACTTCCTTTCTGAAACTTCTGATTTATTTTATCCACCATTCTGGTGTTATCTCTCCCAACCTAATTATACGTTCTAATAAATAATCAAGCATAATTTCTATGTCTTTATATTTACCCGGCATAAGTTGTACCATCAATTCACGACAAGCTCCACCTGGTGCACCATTGGATCCATCAGGCAAAACACAAAGTACCTTATCTATTTCCTGTTCACCATTCGTAACCATGTTAAAAATAGCATTTCTCTCAGCACAGATACCAAGCGTTGAGCAGGTATCTATACATACTCCAGTGTAAATTTCCCCAGATTTTGAAAGAATAGCAGCTGATACTTCTCCTGCAGTAACATATGGAGTTATTCTGCGCTCATTCAAGTCAGCTTTTGCAGCGTCATTCATCTCAGTCCAAATTTTATCCACAATTAACCTCTCCCTATTCTTGAAATCTCTTACAGTAAAAAACATATTACTTGCTAGTACAGTGTCTCTTTGAAATCAGATATAAATAACTCTTGTTGTTTTTTTAGGAATGCTTTCATAAATGGTTTCATGATAAACTTCTTGGCTGTTACATCTTCCGTAAAGTCAATTTCTGTGCCGCCATCTTTTTCTGTAAAAACTCCTATCCAATGTCCTCTGATATTGCTATTTTCCATATCAAATTCCCAACGCTTATACGGTTCTGTCACAGTAATTGTAAATTGAGTTAGAAAACCATCTTTCGTATATTCAATAAACTTATTTTCATTAAGAATCTCCGTTTTACTTAAATCAATACGCCAAGTATAGTTTTTAATATCTGTAACAATCTCCCATACCTTCTGAACCTGACATAGAAAAAAGGCTTTTATATTTGATACTGCCATAATTAAATTTCTCTCCTCTCATTTCTGGGCAATCTTCCTCATTTTTTCTTATATATTCCATAAATCACCGGTTGTATAACAATAGAAAATATCGCATACATCACCAACAAAACAGGAACTGAGCCAACCACTTTTCCAAAAATATCATATAGACTAAAATATCCAAGTACCTCACTAATCTGCAAAAGTTGGTCTGGAAAAAGGCCTATAATTTTATTCACCATTGGTATATTGCTGAACCCAAATTCATCAAAAGTTACTGTAATGTAATGTGCAACATCTGGAAGTTCCTCTGGCTTCTTCAATGTATTCATCATATGAGAGTATCCTCATCTATACATGATGTATTTAAAGATTAATTTTCCAGATTAGATGATGTCGATCCTCTCCCCAATAATCTTTAATAAAATAGTCAGGTTCCCCAAATTTTTTTCTCCATATTTTCTGTGCATTGGAATATCCACTATCTAGACAAAACTGATTAATTCCTTTATCTCTTAATACTTGAGTCATAGAGTTCAATAATAAATTACCTATTCCCTGTCCTTGGTAATCTGGTCTTACAAAAACTGTACCTAGTTCATAAAGATTTTCATATTCTCCATTTGTACAAGTACATATTAAGTCACTTGCAGGCCCATACTCTATTGTACCAACTATACAGCCTCTATCTTCTGCTGCTAGGAAATATCTAAGTTTTCCATTGCTATATAGATCATTTTCTAAATACTGCTTCTTAAATTCAATTTCTTCCTTTAAATCACCTACCAAACCTTCTATACCTTCCTTAATAAAGGTATCTTCAACTACAGTTTTGAAGAACTCAAATAGTTCCCCTCTATCATCTACAGTTGGTCTTCTAACTTTAATGTGAATCAATTTAATCCCCCTCCTTTAAACAAGCTGTTCTAGTTAACGTTATCAATCCTACTACCTGACAAAAGATACAATAAAGATTCTTCGTCGCAAGCTCCTTAGGATGACAGAACATGATTAATGAACATAAATTTACTTACATACATCATACAAACGCTCACTATATTAACTCAGCAAGCATATTACTTCATATCTCCAACCTTGCTTTTCCCATTTTCATTCTACAATTAGGCCTTTTATATAATGTCATCAGAATTATACTCTCAATATGGGACTAGGAAACAGTATTGATGTCTAAATCTCCTCGTCTGTTCTTGGTACATATCGACAAAATGGAATTTGTCATTCTTCACTGGCTGGTATTGTCTTCATCAATATCAGTGAATATCCAATGGAAATTGCGCATAATATCATGGCTACAAAAATCTGGTATTGCTTAGAACCGGTTTCGTTTGCAAAAACACTGAGTGCGTTAAGAATACAATGTGTTATGATACATGGCCAAAGTGATTTCCCGCGATGGAACAGTGTGACAAATAGGTACCCAATTGCTATTGCATAACATACCTGACCGAAATTCGAAAGAATGTCTGTTCCGCTCCCGTTGAACAAATTCACTATATGTCCTATTCCAAACGTAATACTGGATACAATAATTGCAGTGCGTACATTATTTTTGCTCATAGCCTTAAAAAGAAATCCTCTGAAGATTACTTCTTCAAGAAATCCAACCAAAAGCATACTTCCAATATAGCATACAGTTTCAATTAAAGAATAATTTACCTTTACACCAGACCAAAGATTCACCGATGCAAGTATTATCAGAGGAATATAATACAGATATTTTTTTGCTGAATATTTGATTCCACACAATCCATAATAATTCTGCAATTCATTTTTCTTTACAAAGGAGTACAGAATCACAGTAAGCACAATATTCCAAAAAAGTGTAACTGATTTTTCCACTCCGATGATGGAAGATATATTATCAGCTATACTGCTTCCTACTACATATATGATTATCCAAACTATAGCAAACCATATTTCACTCTTCTTATAGAAAACTTTCATGTTGACACCTCACCAAATCCTTATTTTTCTGCATATCATACTAATACAATTAACTTCATAACCCCCTAGTTATTATAATCCATAATATGTAACTTTTCATATGCTTGGAATGAATTTAGAGATTCACTCTATAAAACTAATTTCAAGCCAAATTTACAGCTGACTCAAAAATAATGGTACAAGTCAGCTATAGAAAGACTTCTGTTCTATTTTGTTATACTGTTCAATTATAATGGCAAAACACAAATTCTGACGGATTTTTTTACCTAGCCCTGTCACACGGTCGTATCATTTTTATTACTTATTAGTTTTCCCTTTGCCATTTGCACAAATACATTTATGATTTACAGAATTTCTTATGCTATTTTCAAACAGCTCTATTAGTTTAAGCTAAATCTTTAATTCTGCATCTTTTTAAAATTACAACCTGCAGAAAATAAAAAACAGAACATCACATACGATATGCGTTACAGCATGTGCAACCATGGCATACTGAATGCCATATTTACGGTAGAGCCTTCCAAATACCAATCCAAAGCTGCCATTTAACAGTATGCACCGAGTAACAATCAGAAAACTCAGATGCCCAAACATCACAATTGTTGCTGGAAGGTGTCCTAATGCAAATAATACTGCAATAACAATATTACTTACCACCATAATCCATGCAGGAATGGATTCCTTATCTGCCTTTCTATCAAATATCTTCCATAAAATCATTATTAGAAGAGACATTAGAAACCATCTCATCAGCAATTCTTCTACCATTCCTCCATATAGAACTTTCGCTAGCAGATAATAAATCGAAAATGTATATGTTTCATAATATTCCGCTACTGGCACCAACAACTTTGCAAATATCAGATAATCCAGTACAAAGAACAAAATACCACAAATGGCTCCACCTGCTAGTGCTTTTTTAAAATAGCTCCCTGACCACGCGAAACTGCGAAGCAGACCAATTTTATCCGCTAACAGATAACCAATAAAGCCACAGATTGCTGCATAGAGAACTGTTTGGATAGTAATACTTGAAATAATCGTTGTTTTAGAAACCTGAGATAGTATTTCTTCGGTAATCACTCCTGTTCCAATTTCATAGTTTGCTAAGGAGATACCTGCTACCAATGCAAAAGGCAATACAATCAATACAAATTTAAAAGCACTTTTATATATCTGTTTCATTTCATTTACTCCCTTTCACCAACGCTTCTAGTTTCTGAATAATACTCTTGTAACGCACGTCCTCTCTAAGAATATAAAAGGCAGGATTGTCTTTCACAGCAGACAGCATAGACTTGCGAATGAACTTTTCGTTCTGTGGTGCCCCATTTCCTATATCAAATTCCATAAACCAGTCATCAATCAAATCGAAATAAGAATCTCCATGTAGACTGAATGGAAAAAAATCCTCTAGACAGATTTTTGTATACTGTTCCAGCATTTCAAGAGACTTATCCATTTCACCATGCATGCAGTATAAAAGAGCTGCAGAATAATACACTGGTACAACAGCATTGGGTTGCAGTTTTGCCACTTGAAAAATATCTGCAATTTGAAGAGATCTATTAAGAATCTCCGTCGATTTTTCTTTATTATCTTCATAAAGCATACTATACTGAGCTGCCTCAGCGACTAATATAAGGAGGTGCTGATAGATACTGATCTGATAGACCCGCATTGCCTTTTCCCTTTCTCCCAACATCTGATAAACTTGAGCCAAGCTTTCTGTTTCCTGAGATAATGGTCTAACTGATTCGTCCAAAAGTTCTAATGCATCATTTGGTTTTCCCAACATCATATCCAAAATTACTTCTAAATTAACAGCTGCTTTTACATCATTAACATCTTCACTTTCATTTTTCACCCTTCTTGCCAATGTGAGTGCCCACATTAATCCATCTTCTGGTATTTCAGCCGCATCAAAGTGATTCAACAGCAAGACTGTCATTTGAAGAAGAAATGGAAAACAGGAATAGTATTTTTTAATCTTCTCATCCAGTTCCATCTGAACATCTAAAAATGGTTTCGTTCCAAGTATTCCTTTAAAATACAGATACTGTCTTCGGATTTCTTCCTTGGTCATTTGTGGTTCATAGCCTATCAATTCATCAATACTAATATTAAAATAAGATGCAAACACAAGCAATTCATCAATAGAGTCAATTGGATATAAGTTTTTTAAGTAGTTTTGTATAGGTGCGTAATTTGATATGAATGAAGCAACTATAATGCCATTTGGTTTTAATAGATTTAATGCTCCTTCGATACAAGTTCTTCTATCTTCTTCATCTACTAAATGGTATAAAGGACCCATCAATAGAATGACATCATATTTTTGCCCATACTCATCTAGTTCTAAGGCATTACCATGTATGTAATTTTCTAGTTTTATACCTTTTGCTAGTGACCTCTCTTTTGCTACTTCAATATTTATTTTTGATAAATCTAATAAAGAAACCTTATGTCCCTTTTCAGCTAAATACATAGCATATCTACCAGGGCCTCCTCCTATATCAAATATCTCTAAGTTATCACCTGTTATATATTCATCTAAATATCTTTTAGTTATGTCAAATTCAATTTTATGCCTTTCTAGTCTATCCCACTCATCATATTTTTCGTCATACCATTGCTCTATTTTGTTCATAAACTTCCCCCCGATATTAGATTTTCTGTTTGTAATGTGTCGTACAAATCTACTTATGTTAATCTATAGTATATAAATCATCCATCTATTTATCAACCTAATTTTGTTAATTATCATCCATTATAGCTCTAATTATCCTATGTCATCTATAAATCACCCCAAAAACAGTGGTCAAAAAACGGTGTTTTTTCACTCTTTTCTTGCTCCAAAATCGCCCTTAAACCACTATATGTTGTGGTCAAACCCTATTATTTCTCCCCTGAACCACAATACGTCATCAGAATTATACTCTCAACGTGTTTGGAGATGAGGGGATAGCTGTCAAAAATTAGTAGACTAAATATTTTTATCAAAAATTCCATCTGTGGAAACATATCCACTATGGGCTTTCGTATGCGGGAATATAT
>JAEZUR010000045.1 GCA_023420935.1 Bacillota bacterium
TACCATGTGGTCGCGTGGATGAAAGTCCGGTACGTTTATTTTGTGCATCAGAAATGGAAGAATTAGTGACGCAATTAAAAAAAGAATATGACTATATCATATTTGATATGCCATCAATCAACGTAACACCCGATGCTAATATTCTATCAACCTTGGTTGATGCGGTGATATTAGTTGCTTCCTTGAGAGAAACCTCAAAGCAACAGTTACAAGATGCTAAGAAAAAGCTAGAAAATTATGATGCTAAATTAATCGGTGCCATCATTAATAAAGTTGAAATGTCGGAATTTAAACGACATATCAAAGATTTTGACTATTTTAAGAATAAAAACAAGGTCATGCAATTGGATTATGAATAAGATTGCTAAGAAAGTAGAGGGAATACTCATGAGAATTAGTTTTAAAAGAGTAATCAGTATGATTTTACTTTGCCTTATGTTTTCTTCGGTTACGGTAAAGGCTGAAGTAAATAAGGAGAACATGAAATCTAGGGTCATATTATCATCCTATGAAATAGTAGGTGATGTTGCAAGCCCGGGAAGCCAAGTTACACTTAACATGACATTTACCAATAAGAATCCTTACAAGGATGTATATAGTATATTGATTAGTTTTTCCAGTGAAAAGAATTCAATATATCCAGTCTATGGTCAATCCAATCAAGTGTACATAGATAAAATTAAAGCCAAAGGGGAAGAGACTATCTCCGTTGATTTTCTGTTATCACAGACCATTGATAAAGACTTGATCCCGTTACAATTAGATATATCCTATATAGATAAGACGGATGAAGCCGGTAGTAATGTAGCAGGTATCCTATTACCCATTACACATGAGAATAAATTGCAGGTAAGAAGTGTGTCGGTAACAGATAACAATACCCTAGGGGCTAGGACAATAGTTGGAGTAAATTATGAAAATATTGGTTTAACTGACCTACAAAATATCCAATTAATGATTGAGGGAGAAATACTGGAGAACCAAGAGTCCATTAATCTTGGTAAATTAGCAGCTGGAAAAAGTCAATACTCTGAAACATCTATTAATTTTCAAAAGGAAGGGGATCAGACCGTCCGTATAACTATGAAATATGAAGATCAAGATGGTAACGCATATGAGTGCCCCGTGCAAGAATATACGGTTAACGTAAAAAGTGGTGCTATCAATCAAACAAAAGATGTGAAATATGAATTTAACAATACGGTATTAGATACCTCTTTATCTAATATTTTTTTAATAGCAGGGTGTGGAACACTAATTCTAATTTTATTCGTTATTATTTTGATAAAGGGAAAGAAGAGAAAGGATGTAAGATATGAATGATGTAGTGAAATTTCAAGACATTTTTATTGGAGTCAGAGCAATCTATAAGCGTTTGGGGATCATCATATGTATTTCACTTATAACCTTTCTGATTGGAATATTAGTTACTTTAAAACCAATCAATAATACGTATGCGGCTACAGCTACCGTATACAGTGCTACCTATGGTTCTTACGAACAGTCATTAAAGGGTGCTGTTGCTATGAATGGGTACGTTGATCTGATTACAAGCAATAAAGTTTGTGAAAGAGCGTTGGAATTAATTGATAATGACAGCTTAGATGCGAAAAAAGTGCAGGCAATGATCAGCGTTAGTGATGAAAGTGATTCAGAATCTGCTGTACGGAGTATAACAGCCAGTTCAAAAGATTATGAACTGGCTATTCATGTAGCCAATGCAGTAGCAGAATCGTTTGCAGTAGAAGTAGGAAACATTGCTGGAGAAAGTACGATTCGAGTACTTGATGAAGCAACAACATATCAGATAGATGTGAATGGAAAACAGCAACAATGGTTGATACGTCTGTTATTTATGGCAGCTGGTTTTTTGTTAACTGGTACTGTTGTCTATGTAACAGAATTCTTTTCTAATAAACTCAATATTATTGAACAGTGTTCTTTGGATGGAACCATAGATATCTTAGGCATCGTACCAAAACTAGAACAAGAAGTATAACTTCGTTACATTGTTGCACGATAAGGGAGAGAAGAATGAATCATGATATAAGTAATAAAAGAGTATTACATATTATTTATTCCCTGAATGCGGGTGGAATAGAAACATTTATAGTAAATATTCTTAAGAATATAGATATAGAGCAAGTAAAGTTTGATTTTTTAGTAATCCGTGAAAAAGGTACAGAACAATTCTATGATTCCGAAGTGCTTAAATATGGAAGCCGTATCATTGAAGTTGGGGGAACTAATAAAAATAAGGTTACGAAGTATCTAAAGTCAAGAAGAGATATTTATACGTATTTAAAAAAAACTGATTATAAGATTGTTCATATACACAGTGGACAGATTGATAAGTTACCGGATGCAATTGTTGCGAAATTACTTCACATTCCAACCATAATCATGCACTCTCATAATCAGGGATTAACAAAGAGTGCTAGATTTTATTATGTAAGACTTTGCTTACATAAGTTGCTAAAGCCAACCAATACCATGTTACCTACCCATTGTTTTGCATGTTCAAAGGCAGCTGCAGATTGGACATTTTCAAAAAAGGCGAATAGAGAAAACAAAGTAGTTATCATTAATAATGGAATTGATAGTAGACGTTTTGCGTATCGGGAAGATATACGGAACGAATACAGACAAAAGTTACAATTACAAGAGAAGTTTGTAATAGGACATATAGGCAGATTTAATTATCAGAAGAATCACGATTTTCTTATCGATATTTTTAGTGAAATAGTCAAAAGGAATCGAAGTTCTGCCCTACTTTTAATTGGTACTGGAGAATTAGAGCCCGAGATCAAAGAAAAGGTGAAAAAGCTTGGTATAGAACAGCAGGTTATCTTCTATGGTGTAACAGATAAGATACCAGAGATGATACAGGCGATGGATGTATTTCTATTACCATCTCATTTTGAAGGATTACCAGTTGTTGGTATCGAGGTGCAAGCAGCAGCCTTACAAACTGTTGCAGCGGATACTATAACAGAAGAAGTAGCAATTACGGATAAATGGAAGTTTATGTCCTTGGGTGATTCTGCAGGTAAATGGGCAGAAGAGATCTTAACATACCAAGTTGGATATAAAAGGGAAGATATGACAAGGCGAATTAAAAGTGCCGGTTATGACGTAAAAACAATAGCAAACTATTTAGAAAACCTGTACACGAAAAGACTAGACCAACTAGAAGAAAATGGTGATTATAGGAGTTGTTTAAATGGAAACACAAGCAAAGAATAAGCTGTTCGCAGCTACAAAATGGTCTGTGATAACCGAAACACTGAGTAAGTTGTTTTCGCCTATTATTAATATGATACTAGCCAGATTATTAACACCAGAGGCATTCGGGGTAGTAGCAACCATTACTATGATAACGAGTTTTGCTGATATGTTCACGGATGCAGGGTTTCAAAAATATCTGGTTCAACATGAATTTTATAGCAAAGAAGAAAAAGATAACTATGCTACGGTAGCATTTTGGACAAATCTTTTATTTTCACTGGTGCTATGGTTTGTGATAGGAATCGCATCGGAACAGATTGCTGTTTTAGTTGGAAACCCTGGTCTAGGTAAAACCATTGTCGTAGCCTGTGTATCTCTGCCGATTACTGCATTTTGTAGTATTCAGATGGCGTTATACAGGAGGATATTTGACTTTAAAACATTATTTAGTGTAAGACTTGTTACAATCATAGTTCCTTTTGTTATTACCATTCCATTAGCGCTTTTGGGGGGAGGGTATTGGGCTCTAATTTTAGGGACAATCTTTGGCAATATACTCACTGCAGTTATATTGGTGGTACATTCAAAATGGAAACCAAAACTATTTTATAGCTACAAAATATTAAAAAAGATGCTTTCCTTTAGTGTATGGTCGCTTTTAGAGCAACTAGCTATATGGTTAACCTATTATGCAGATATTTTTATCATTGGCAGTCTATTAACTGTGTTTTATGTAGGCGTTTATAAAACTTCAATTAGTACCATAGATGGGATTATGAGAATTATAACAAGTGCAACCACTCCGGTATTATTTTCAGCTTTATCAAGACTTCAAAATAATGAAAGAGAATTTAACTATATCTTTTTCAAATTTCAGCGCTTAGTCAGTATTCTAGTAATTCCAATGGGAGTAGGAATCTACGTTTACAAAGAGTTGATTACCAATATTTTATTAGGAAATCAATGGAGTGAAGCTATAGATTTTATAGGATTATGGGGATTTATGACGGCTGTGTCCATTATCTTTGGATATTACAGCAGTGAGGCTTATCGTTCCAAAGGTTATCCTAAATTATCTTTTTTGGCCCAAGTACTTCACTTAGTTGTTCTAATTCCAGTGATTTATCTATCAGCCCAAAAAGGATATGAAACATTAATCTATGCTAAGTCATATATTAGAATCCAGTATGTTTTAGTACATCTTCTCATAATGCATTTTGTATTACATATTTCTATCTGGAAAATGATTCATAATGTATTACCATCCTTTCTCTGTGCAGGGGTAATGGGGGGAATCGGTCTTTTATTAAAGGGGCTAAATCATGGTCTAGCATGGGATCTGTTTTCCATTGGTATATGTATTGCAGCATATTCAGCGCTAATCATGTTATTTCCTAAGAATAGAAATGAATTGGTGCTCATATTAAAAAAAATTATTAATATGAATGATAACAGTAGATTGAGAGGTGAAGGAATTTGAGGATAGGAATATTAACCCATCACTATGTAAAAAATTACGGAGCTTTCTTACAGGCATACGCATTATTGAATGAAATTAAGAAAATGAACCCTCATGTTGAGATTGAATTTATAGATCTAGTTGTTCCAAAGCATTTCTTATTAGTTTTTTATCGAAGCTTTAAATCTGCATTATGTAAGCATTCTCTCCGCAAATTACAGATAGAAGTTAAGACTTATAAAATGCATGAGAAGTATGAGCATACGCTACCTATCTCAGAACAAAAACCAGATAAGAAATTTTGGAAACGATATGATAAGGTGATCATTGGAAGTGATGAGGTTTGGAATTTTATGGATTATTCTAAACATCCATATAAATTTGGATATGGTATCACAGGCCCAGACATTTATGCTTATGCTGCTAGTGCTGGACAAGCACAAATAAATGATATCATACCAAGTTATGTTTCCCAGGGAATGAAAGAATTTAAAGCGATAGCCGTAAGAGATAAAAATACACAACAGCTAGTAAAAAACTTAATTCATAAAAACCCTCCCCTAGTGGTGGATCCTACTTTATTGTATGATTTCCAATTGGATGAAAATATTTTAAAGCAAAATAAAGTAAACAAAAAATATTTACTAATATACGGCTGTGTTTTTACTAACGAGCAAATGATGGTTTTAAAGCAATATGCAGCAAAGAACCAATTAATGTTCTTGAGCGCTGGAGAAAACACCTCTTGGTGCGAAAATTCAGATAAAGTTGTAAACCCTTTTGAATGGGTTAATCTTTTTAGAAATGCAGAATGTATTATTACAGGCACGTTTCATGGACTTATGTTTTCACTTATGTTTCGAAAAAACTTTATCTGTATGCCCGTATATAAAAATAGAATTAATAAGACAAAAACCATACTTGAAAATATAGGAATGGATCATCGATTTTTAGAGCCAGGCAGGAATTCTGATGAATTTCGATTATTGCTAAATACAGAAACCAATTATAAGTTGGGAAATAAAAGAATAGAGGATATGATCATAAGTTCTAAGGATTATTTATGGAGGATTGTAAATGAGTAATATAAAATCTGTGAAACATAATTATTTAGAACATAAGTGTTCTGGATGTACCATCTGTTCTGTTGCATGTCCGAAAGATGCCATCAACATCAAAAAATCAGAGGATGGATTTTTCTATAGTGATGTGTCTGAATCATTATGTATAGAATGCGGATTGTGTATTAAAGTATGTCCACATATGCAAACTCCTCTATATTGCAGTCCGAAACAAACATTTATTGCAAGAGCCATGGATGAAAATCGTTATCCAAATAGTACGTCAGCTGGCGTGTGCAGTAGTTTAGCTGAATATATGATAGAGAAAGGATATTCGGGATGTGGTGCCAGGTATAATAACCATTCGAACACTGTCGAGCACTTTGTAGCTCATTCTTATCATGATTTTCAAGACGCACAAGGATCAAAATATTTGCAATCCAATGGGGAAACAGCTTTTCGAGAAATGCTCAAGAATATTAGTAAGGATAATAAATTTATCGTCTTTGGTACACCTTGTCAAGTCGCAGGAATACGAAATTATATAAAGCAAAAGAAGATAGAAGAACAGTTTATTTTAGTAGATTTTTTCTGCCATGGGGTACCATCCTATTTGCTTTGGGAAAGTTATTTGGATTACTATCAGATAAAAAAACCTAATTTGGTATTGTTTCGAAGAAAAACAGAACGGAGATGGAATGATTTTTGCTTATCTATTCATGAAAATGGTAAAATCTCAGAACATTATTCATCCGAAAATGATTTGTTTCATAGATTATTTATTTTTGATGTTTGTTTGTGTGAAACGTGTACAATGAATTGTCAATATTATCATTGCTACTCCAATGCAGATATCCGGGTTGGTGATTGCTGGAGCATAGAGATGCATACTGACAAAGCCCCGATGTCAACAATATTAAGTTATCAAACTAAGATGAATTCACTCATACATGAAATTCCAAATCTAGTATTATCTGAAGTTAAACACATTGATAAAGCAATCGGTGGACAACCATTGGAGAAACGAAAGGAATATATACACAGAGCCAAAGTTATAAAAGCGTTAAAAAAGAAAGTAAACTTGAAATATATTTTTTATCGATATGTGGGGCCTAAATTAGTAATTAATAAGATAAATAAGATTGTTCATGGATAATGTCAAAAGGGAAGGGAATGTTGTTATGAAAATATGTTTAGTTGGTTCAAGTGGTGGCCATTTAACGCATCTGTATTTATTAAAGGATTTTTGGATGAAACATGATCGATTCTGGGTTACGTTTGAGAAAGTAGATTCAAAATCCTTACTTGGTGACGAGAAGAAGTACTGGTGTTATTTTCCTACCAATCGTAACGTGTTTAACTTGATTAGAAACACATTTTTAGCATTTAAAATCCTACGGAAAGAAAGACCCGATTTAATTATATCATCAGGTGCCGCACCAGCTATTCCATTTTTCTATCTAGGTAAATTATTTGGTGCAAAAACAACCTATTTAGAGGTATACGATCGGATTGAGTTACCGACTGTCACTGGTAAACTAGTATATCCAGTAACCGATAAGTTTTTATTACAGTGGGAGGAACAGAAGCAATTTTATTCAAAAGGAATTAATATTGGAGGGATTATGTAATGATCTTTGTTACCGTGGGAACTCATGAGCAAAGCTACGATCGTCTTGTTAAAAAGATGGATGAGTTAGTGTGCGATGGAGTGATAAAGGAAGAAGTATTCATACAAACGGGATATACAGACTATGTACCTTTGTATTGTAAATATAAAAGCATGATTGGAAATGATGAAATGGATGAGTATGCAAAATATGCAAGAATCGTGATTACTCATGGAGGGCCAGGAAGCATCATGTTGCCATTTCAATACGATAAGATGCCAATCGTAGTTCCAAGACAACATAAATTTGGAGAGCATGTGGATGATCATCAAGTGAAGTTTACAAAAAAACTAGAAGCTTGTAATAAGGTGATTGCAGTTTATGATATACAAACATTGAAAGATAAAATTCTTCATTACGATAAACTTAGCAACAGCAAAACGGCAGATTATAAAGGAAACACTCTACAGTTTGTAAAACGGTTTGAAGAAATTTGTACGGATCTGGTGTTAAATAACAAGTAATAAGAGGGTTAAAGATGAATGTTTTAATTATTAATACGGTTCCATTCAATCATAATGGAATTACGTCGGTGATACTTAATTATTTTCGTAATATGAATTTGTATGATATGAGTATGGATTTTCTCTCAATTGGTGAGGTAGAAGATAATTTTCGCAAAGAGATAGAAGAAAAGGGTTGTAATATTTATATCATTCCAAGAAGAAAGAAAAAAATATTTTCATACTTTTTTAAATTGAAAAGATTACTAAAGTCAAGGCAGTATGATGTTGTACATGTTCACGGAAATAGCGCAATGATGAGTATTGACTTATTGCCGATTAAACTATGTAATGTACCAGTTAGAATTGCGCATAGCCATAATACGACCTGCTCTAGTCCATTTTTACATAAAATGCTATATCCACTCTTTCGATGGTGCTATACCGATGGATTTGCATGTGGTGTGGAAGCGGGAACATGGTTATTTCGTAAGGAAGATTTTAAGGTAATAAAAAATGGTATAAACTTAGATCAATATTCTTATAACGAAGAGATAAGAAAAACATATCGACATAAATTAGGGATACACTCTGAGAAGGTTCTCGGACATGTGGGGTTATTTAATTACCAGAAAAACCATGAATTTCTCATAGAAATCTTTGAGCAATTATTAGAATTAGACTCTAATTATCATCTGGTTTTGATAGGCGTTGGTGACAACTTTGAACAGGTAAAACGAGTGGTCAGTGAAAAGAAATTAGATAAAAAAATTACTTTTCTAGGGAAGGTGGATGATGTGTATCACTACCTACAAGCGATAGATCTGTTTTTATTACCTTCTAGATTTGAGGGTCTTCCCTTGGCATTAGTGGAGGCACAGGCAGCAGGACTACCATGTTTTGTGTCAGATAAAGTATCGAGCGAGGCTAAAATGTCTTCGGGTATGAAATTTTTACCGATTGACCAAGGTGCAGAGGTATGGGTAAGTGAGATAACTAATTACACCATTCAAAATCGCCTCGTACAAAGTAAAGAAGCATCTCTAACTTTGTCAAAATCTGGATATGATATTAAGAGGAATGCATTAGAACTACAAGGGATATATAAACATTGTGTTATTGCTAGATAAAAGAGAAGTAACATAATACTGAAATTCAGGTATGTAATGTAAGGAGAGATCATCCTATGATTAAAAATAAAGCGGATTTAATGGAATATCTAGAAGAAGATAGAAAAGCATTAGGTAAATTGAAGCAGAGACCCAGTTTATTAGGGGATGAGATATGGAAGTACCAAATCCTACTTCGAAAGTGTGAGTATTTTCATAACACCAAATGCCAAGGAGTTAAGCGAATTTTAAAATACTACCATCGTTTTCGATTTCATAATCTTGCGGTAAAACTGAATTATTCCATTCCTTTGAATACATTTAATAAGGGGCTAAGTATTGCCCATTATGGTTGTATTGCAGTAAATGGAGGAGCTCAGATAGGGAAGTATTGTAGAATTCATGAAGGTGTAACAATCGGAGCGACTGGTGGAAGTAAAAAAGCAGCGACCATTGGTGATCATGTTTTCATTGGAACTGGAGCCAAAATTATAGGAGATATTCAATTGGAAGATAATATTGTTGTGGGTGCCAATGCAGTAGTAACTAAAAGCTTTTTGGAAAAGGGAATTACTATTGCAGGAATACCGGCAAGGAAAATAAGTAATCATGACTCGAAATCCTTTCTACAATATGGATAAGAGACTGGGCGTTAGATGGGAGTAAATATGGAAGAGAGAGTAAAGTGGTTGGATACGGCAAAGGGTGTTGGCATCATCTTAGTTATTTTAGGACATGCCGTCACTACGGCAATACGAGAAGATTCAAAAGCTGCTATGCTGCTATATAATTTTATCTATTTTTTTCATATGCCATTCTTGTTATACTTATCTGGCTATGGATATCGGTTGAGTAAGGAGAGGTATTTGAAGTTAGAATTTAAGGATTTTGTGAAAAAGAGAGCAAAGGCGTTACTTATACCGTATGTTACCTATTCCCTGTTGGTTTATCTGTTTTTTACCTTATGCAATTATCTACCATATGTTGGACGAGTGCTTTGGAAGGCAGGTTATGGAGTAATTCCAGTAACAAAATGGTTACACGATTTAGTTCGCGGAGATAATTTTTATTCCATTCATTTGTGGTATATATACGCCTTGTTTTTTATGACTACCCTCTCTTTTCTGTTACATAAATTATTTCATAACACGCAGGTCTTTTTAGTGGCAGCCTTGCTGTTGTTGATCCTAACACAATTGTATAATCTTGAATTTTTAGGAGCATTCTGTAAACTGATGTTTTATTATATATGGTTTGCGCTAGGAGTTAATTTTGATTTAAGAAATGTTTCTAAGCTGCAGGCAATCATTGCATTTATGATTTCACTTGCTTACATAATAGTTCGATTTATCTATTTAGACCCGAATATTGACTTGAGTTTAAGGTGGGATATTACAATACTGAATATTATTCTAAAAATTGGATTTGTAATTGCAGCAGTAAAGATTTCATTTTTATTAACAGGTAAAGTTGAGCACGTATTTCATTTTTTTGGAGAAAACTCGTTTGGAATTTATCTATTTCATCAACCATTTTTTGGTTCCTGTCTGGGTACGTTTTTATATGGATTTTTAAATATGCCAATATTATTAGTATTGATTATTGTGGTTACCTTATCCATAATATGCCCAGTTATAATAATCAGAATAATGCGGTGTAAACATGACATAATTTTTTCAAAGTTGTTATTGGGAATTCGGTAACATAAGAATGTTAGTGTTTTAATTTGTAAGAGTTAAGAAGGAGGAGATATGCAAAATAAAGCGTTGCTTTCGCATTCATGGTTTATCATTTTATTAGTTATTCCATTTCTCAAGCCAGAAAGTATTAGTAGTATGACAGAGCTTAATATTATAGTTGGAATGTGGCAAGTAGCATCCATTTTTGCAATTATACTATTGTATATAAAATGTCAGGATCATATTAGTAAATTTTTAATTATTGTTGGATCTTATCAATTATGTCTTTTGCTTTCTACCGTAATTTACACTAATAAGTTGGGGCTTGGTCTTAGGAGAATGTTAACAGCTTTTTTTCTCTGTGCTCTGATAGAAATTGCGTGCGAAACAGATGCAAAATGTTTTATTCAAAGTATATATAAAGTATTATGGGTTTGGGTGTTCTTAAATTTCATATCAGTTATATTATTTTCGAGTCATAGTAATGAGATAATAATGTACTTTTTAGGTATTAGAGTTACATTTACCTATGTCATGATTACAGCGATTACTGCAGGATTCCTGTGCATTGAATACAAAAAAAATAACTATATTATACCACAATTTATTCTTGTGGGCATGGTACTATTTAGTCTAGTAAAGGTTTGGGTGGCAACGGGGTTATTATCTATCGTTATATTACTATTTATGTGTGTAATGGTATCTAGCGGTTCTAAATTAAAGAAATTAATTAATTTTAGATGGATCATTACTGCAGGAATTGCCTTGAATATAGCAATCGTAATATTTAGAATTCAAAACCTGTTTCAATTTATTATTGTAGACATTTTACAGAAGGATTTGACGTTTACTGGAAGAACAGCGTTATGGAATCACGCACTAAAACTGATTAGTAAACGATTTTTAATCGGTTATGGTGTGGCAACCATGAAGATAGAAGTACCGGAAATGGGAGAGAATTTCTCAATCTACTACGGACATAGTCAGTTGATTCAGATCTTGATAGAAGGTGGCATCATTGGATCCCTATTATTTTTAGGTATGCTGTATATCTGTGGTAAAAAAATAATGAAATATCAAAATTCTAACATGGCATTAATTCTAACCAGCGGGTTGTTTGTGAATATTATTATCATGATAACAGAAGTACCAGCATACTATTCATACTATTTCATATTATTGGCACTAGGCTATAATATGAAGAATTTAGTTCACCATGAGCAATTGAGTACATAATTAAAGTTGGGGAGGTTTATAATGGGAATTGGATTGGAAGTAAAGGAGAAAAAGAGGAATTCTAATTTTGAGTTACTAAGGATAATCTGTATTGTCTTAATCATTGCTCATCATTATGCTGCTCATGGTGACTGGGATATGGACAATACATTGAGTTTCAATAAGTTTTTGATTCGATTTCTTCAAAGTGGTGGAAAAGTGGGAGTTAATTGCTTCATTTTGATAACTGGATATTTTATGGTCAAGTCAAGTGTAACTTGGAAGAAGATTATAAAAATAGGAGTTCAAGTATGGTTTTATTCAGTAGCAATCCTTGGTATTGTGGTATGTTTTAATCTGACAGAAGTATCATTCATTACAGCAGTTAAGAGCTTTCTACCAATTATATTCGGAAAGTATTGGTTTGCTACAGCATACATTTTGCTGTGTCTCTTGGCTCCCTATATAAATGAATTTATTCACAATCTTACCATATTAAATTATCAAAAATTAATTTTACTATTAACCATACTCCTGTCTGTCATTCCTACGTTTACAAGTGCAGAATTAATGTTTAGTAATTTCATTTGGTTTGTATACTTATACATGTTAGCGGGATATCAAAGGCTGTATCCATTGAAGATTAAAGTTCATAAGTATGTTTATTTAGTAATTGCAATGGTTTCTTATTTATTAATATTTATTGGAATTTCCCTATTCGATATTATGGGAACAAAACATTACGTATTTTACGAACATGCCACTTATATTAGTAATATTTCAACAATACCAGTATTATTATGTAGTATCTCATTGTTCTATTTTTTTGCGAATTTAGAGATTGGGAGTATTAAATGGATTAATCTGATATCGAGAACGACCTTTGGAATCTATTTGATACACGATAATGAGTTAATTCGAACAATTCTGTGGCAAAAAATAGCAAAGAGCTCTTTATATTATGAATCTAACTTTCTTATATTACATGCGTTGGTAACAATTGCAATGGTGTTTATCTTATGCATGATGATTGAAAGTGTAAGAATAAAAGTAATGGACATGCCATTCAGTAAATTGTTAGAGAAAATAAAGTTAAAAAAGGTTATTATTTTTCGTGCTAGGAGGAAAACAGTACTATGAAGATAGGTATTATGCAGCCATACTTATTTCCGTACCTTGGATACTTTCAGTTACTAAATGAAGTAGATAAATATGTGATATTTGATGAAGCACAATATATAAAACAAGGCTGGATTAATCGAAATCGGTTATTAGGTGATACCAAGGGATTGAATATACCGTATTTTAATTTCTCGATTCAGAAATCTTCCATGACGGATTCGATTATAACAAAACAATATTCCTCATTGGAACTGAATAAGAAAACCTTATTAGATCGTATCCAACATGTATATAAAAAGGCTAAGTTTTATGACGATACCGTGGGACTGATAAAAGATATATTAGCTTTCGAAGAGTTTAATGTGGCTAAGTTTAATTCATATTCCATTAAAAAGATTGCTGATTATCTGAATATTAAAACAGAAATCATAATTTCATCAGAAATCATGGAAAAGAATTATCGTGTGGATGAGTTAAAGTGCCAGGAAATGGTGCTACATGCCTGTAAGTATTTTAATGCATCCGATTACATCAACGCAATTGGCGGTACAGAATTGTATGATAAGAAAGTTTTTGCTAAATCGGGTATAAACCTCCATTTTTTAAAAACAGAAGAATTAGAATATAAACAGTTTACAGATCATTTTGTACCTAACTTATCAATTATCGATGTATTAATGTTTAACTCTAGAGAAGATGTACAAAAATTGTTGAAGAAATTTACGTTAGTATAGAATCCACCAGGTAAAGGTGGAATTTATTCTATCCATAATTGTAAATTTTATGATATAATAGTAAATAATTGTAAAAATATATTGTGGAATTAAAATGAAATGTGATATAGTAAATATACGAAATCATGAGAACGAGGAATGATATGGGAAAACAATCTAATGTTAGTTTAATACGAAAGTTAAGACAAGTCTATATCTTTTTGAGAAATCCGGTACATAGAGTTGCATGGACTATTTTTCGTGTAGTTCCAATTCAAAGAAATAAAATAGTTTTTGATAATTTTAATGGAGTTGGCTATGCAGATAATCCAAAATATATCGCAGAAGAATTTCGAAAGACAGGAGAAGACTATGAATTAATTTGGCTGATATCAAGAAAATGTAAAAAGCATATGTGTGATAACTTACCAGATGGTATTAAGGCAGTACAAATTCATACGCTTTCTATGATATATCATATGGTAACAGCGAAAGTATGGATTAATAATGTACGCCTTTCTTTTTTTGCTAAGAAACGAGAAGGACAATACTATATTCAAACATGGCATGGAAGCTATGGAGGCAAGAAAAGTGAGAAAGATGTGGAAGATCGGCTAGAATTAGCCTATGTTAAATTAGCTAAAATGGATTCTAAACTTGCAGATATTTTTCTTTCAAACTCACATTTAATGACGGAGCATTATCATCGAACGTATTGGTATGAAGGTGAAGTGCTTGAGTGTGGATTTCCAAGAAATGATATTTTAGTTAACAATACAGAAACGAAACGGAAAGAGATTTTAGAAAAATTAAATATTGATCAGGATGAAAAGATTGTATTATACGCACCTACATTTCGAGATGATCATAACTGCGATGTTCTAAATTTAGATATGAACCGGTTGCGAGATGCTTTGGAGAATAGATTTCCAGCTCCGTGGAAGATACTACGTCGTTTGCATCCGAATCTTATTCATCAGGAGAAAGAAAAGATTACGATTCCTAATGTTTTAGATGTTACGTCCTATCCGGATATGCAAGAGTTATTGCTGATTGCAGATGTTTTAATAACGGATTATTCTTCCTCTTATTTAGACTTTATCTTAATGAAGAAACCTGTATTTTTTTATATGCCAGATTACTCCACTTATGTGAAGGATAGGGACTTTCATTTTGATTTGACTAAAATATTTGTTCCATGTTCTTATTCCAACGAAGAGTTAGTCAATTCCATCATTCAATTCGATAATGAAACATATCAAAAAGAGTTAAATGATTTTAAACAGTGGTATCACTTTGTTGAGGACGGGACTGCAGGAAAGGCAGTAGCATATTGGATCAAACAAAAAATTAGTAACTCACATAGTATAGAGCCTTTAGAGGGCAAATAGGAGAGCTAATATGAATCATAAAATATCAATCATAGTTCCTGTTTATAATGGGGACAAAACACTATCTAACTGTCTGGACTCCATAATTAACCAGACATATAGCAATATTGAAGTAATCATTATTAATGATGGATCGAATGATGGTAGTACTGAGATTTGTGAGGAGTATACAAAGCGCGACCCTCGAATCCATGCATATGATCATTCTCACTTAGGTATTAGTAGAAGTAGAAATATTGGTGTAAAGAGAGCGTCTGGAGATTATATTCAATTTGTTGATAGTGATGATTGGATGGAACCAAATATGTGTAGTACTTTAATAGAAAATATATGCACATCAAAGAGTCAGATGGTTGTGTGTAATTATTGCGAGGTTTTTGATGATAAGATTAACCCTTCAAAGGAAAGAGGTGTAGGTACTTTTTCAGATGAAGAATATATCAAATTATTAATGGAAGATCCTAAAGATTATTACTATGGAGTTCTTTGGAACAAATTATATGTAAGAGAGATTATTATTAAAAATCGCATTACGTTTCGGGAAGATATGATTCATGGAGAGGACTTTGGTTTTAATTTACAGTATCAAACGTATATAAACCAGGTAGCTATAATTCCAAACTATCTATATTATTACAATAAATCTGGAGATGGTTCTCTTGATCGTATGAAAAAGAATTGTTATACCAGAGTAGATAATCGGACAAAGATGTTTCTTCAATATCGGAACTTCTTTTTACGGAAAAAGTGGTATGAGAAATACAAAGATGAGGTGGAGTATTACATTTTGGATTTTGTTATTAATGAATATCGGCAGATTCTATTACATGAAAAGAAGATGAATATAATCAATAAAATAAAATGTTTAAGATATATTAATGTGGAATGTTTATATAAGTTTGATAGTGGTGGTATCAAAGCATACCTGTATATTTTTAAAAATATAATAACTAGGTCACTACAATATAAGAAATTAAGTAAGGAGAGAGTTTAATGAGAATTAAGGCTATTATATTTGACATGGATGGTGTTCTCATCGATGCAAAGGAATGGCATTATGAAGCACTGAATAAGGCCTTGGGATTATTCGGCTATAATATAAGCAGATATGATCACCTTGTTACATATGATGGATTGCCAACAAAGAAAAAATTAGAAATGCTAACGGCAGAGAGTGGGTTGCCTGAATCCTTACATGGGTTTATTAATGAACTGAAACAGATGTATACCATGGAGTTGATTTATACAAGATGCAAACCAGTTTTTAATCACGAGTATGCTTTAGCTAGGTTTAAATCAGAAGGATATCTATTAGCAGTTGCCTCTAATTCCATAAGAGATACTGTGGATTTAATGATGGAGAAAAGTGGACTAGCTCATTACTTTGATTTTACCCTAAGTAACCAAGATGTCAAAAATGGAAAGCCTAATCCTGAAATTTATAACAAAGCAATCGAGCGATTACGACTATCACCAGAAGAATGCCTTGTTGTAGAAGATAATCAAAATGGTATTAAAGCAGCAAAGGCATCGGGGGCAAAAGTGATGCATGTGGATACGGTAAATGATGTGAATTATGCCAACATTAAATCTTGTCTGGTTTAAGTGAGGAGAAGAAGTATGAAAATCTTAATTCCTTTAGTAAAGGATAGCAGCTTAACAGTAAAAAGCGAATACTATAATATTCCAAGTTTAATCGAAATAGAGAAGAAACCAATTATTCAGTATGTTTATGAGAATTATCTAAGTATACCCAATGCAGAATTTATATTTGTAATCAGGAAACAAGACAATGAACAATATCATTTAGGTTCTGTCATAAAGCTACTTAATCCCCAGAATACCATTATAGTTGCTAATTCTGAAACAGCAGGAGCCGCATGTACTTGTCTCTTGGCTAATGAATATATCAATAATGAAGATCCTTTATTAATTGTAAATGGTGAGCAATTTATGAATGAAAATATAGAAAAAATAATTGAAAAGTTTGAACAAAGACAATTAGACGGAGGAATTATTACGTTTCAATCCATTCATCCAAGGTGGTCATATGTCCGATTGGACGAAAATAAGAATGTAATTGAAACTGCTGAAAAGAGACCGATTAGTAAAAGTGCAACTACAGGGGTCTATTATTTTAAGCAAGGAAAAGATTATGTTAGGTCAGCCATGCAAATGATTCAGAAAGATGTAAATGTAAATGGAAACTACTATATTTGCCCAGTCTATAACGAAATGATATTAGAGCAAAAGAAAATAGGTGTCTATGAAATTGTTCCCGATCATTATTTTTCCTTTTCTACATTAAAAGGGTTGTCAGAACTTGAGCTATTTCTAAAAAATAAAAAGGAGCGAATAACATGTTAAACATAGTAATTCCCATGGCTGGTAGAGGGAGTCGTTTTTTAGAAAAAGGATATCTCATACCAAAGCCATTGATTCCGATACATAGTAAACCAATGATTTCTTATGTCATTGATAATCTTACGCCGTCATGTGAACATCGTTTTATTTTTTTGTGTTTAAAAGAACATATAGAACAATTTAAAATAGATCAGACGCTACGAGAACTTTGTCCAAGTTGTGAAATCGTAGAGGTGAATCGTGTGACTGAGGGTGCAGCTTGTACGGTACTTTTGGCAGAAGAATATATTAACAACGATAATCCACTTATGATTGCCAATAGTGACCAATATGTTGATATTAACTTGGATGATTATCTACAGTTGTCAGAAGAGGAATCAGTAGATGGACTTATTATGACAATGAATGCATACGATAATAAATGGTCTTTTATCCGATGGGATGACGAAGGTTATGTTATAGAAGTAAAAGAAAAGGAAGTCATTAGTAAGGAAGCAACGGTAGGTATCTATAATTTTGCGAAAGGAAAAGACTTTGTTCTTTATGCCAAGCAAATGATTTCAGAGAATGCGAGAGTAAATGGAGAGTTCTATGTTGCTCCAGTTTATAACTATATGATTATGCATGCTAAAAAAATCAGATATTATAATGTTGGTGATTTAGCAAGTGTTATGTTTGGGTTAGGTGTACCAGGCGATCTGGAACTGTTTTTATCATTGCCAATCTCGAAACGGATAGCAGCTCATTTATAAAGTGGACTTACTACGTAACCACTAAGATAAAGATATAAATTGAGGTTGAAATGGGATAAATGAGGTAAAATATGGAAACAATTAATCTGAGTGTTGTGATTCCAGTTTATAATGTGAAAGAGAATTATTTGGATCAATGCATTCAAAGTGTAATACATCTTCCAATCAATGGGGTAGAGATTATTGTAATTAATGATGGCTCCAATGATTTATGCAGTAAACAATGTGATAGATATTCACAATTGTATCCAAATGTACAGGTAATTCATCAGGAGAATAAAGGAGTATCCTTTTCTAGAAATATAGGCCTGAAACAAGCAAGAGGGTCATGGATTACATTCGTTGATGCTGATGATTGGGTGGTAGCAGAGACATTTGCAGATTTTTATTCTAATACAAAAAGATACGATGCTGATATTGTGATTGGAAGAAACTATTATGATTGGAATGGCAAGAAGGCTCCCAATCATTATGATGGAGACGAAACTGAAGTCATTGACCAACAAAAGGAAAGGTTAATGGAAGCACTCTTTTGTGGTATGAGTAAACAGTATTCATCTATGGCAATGCCCTGGGCTAAACTATATCGGACTGATTTTTTAAAGAGAAATGGTATTACATTTCCCCTTGCCATAAAAGTTGGGGAAGATGGAATATTTAATTTTCAAGCATTTCATTTGGCAAGTAAAATTGTAGTGGCGGATAAATTAGTCTATGTATATAGACAGTATGATCAGTCAGTGAGTAAATCCTTCCATAAAGACATACCGCAAAATTGTAGGGACTTATTTTTGTTATATTGGCATAGTCTAATAGAGTTTAAAGTTTTGGAACAATATAAAACATATTTTTCACATTTGGTGATTCGGTATTGGGAGTTATATATTTTAAACCATTATTTCGTGGGGAGAAATCAATGCGTAACACTTAGACAGAAGATACAAGACCTATATGCTATCCTAGAACCTCCCAATGATATTATTTATACCGCTGTAAATACGAGGCTTTATTCAAACAAGCAAATAAAGTTATTGGATGATATATTACAGAAAAAGTTTTATCTTATATGGGTGAAAATATCCTTTCTTGGTATTTTAAAAAAGTTAGGTAAAGCAAAGAGATTGTTTCAGTGGAATCGAGGATGAGAAATGAAAGAAGACAATGTGTTAATTTCAATTATAGTACCTGTTTATAATGTAGAAAACTATATAAAAGATTGTTTGGACTCGATTCTTAATCAAACATTTTGTGAGTTTGAACTTATTCTTGTAGATGATGGATCTACAGACAAATCAAGTGAGATATGTGATGAATATGCAAGTAAAGACAATAGGATATCGGTAATTCATCAAACGAATAGAGGGCTGTCAGCAGCAAGAAATACAGGTTTGGAAAAAGCGAAGGGGAACTATATCGGTTTTGTTGATTCAGATGATACCATAACAAAAAATATGTATCAAGTTCTCTATGACAATCTCATAGAATATCAGGCAGATTTATCCGTATGTTCCGTTTATGAAAAGAGAAAAAATAACAGATGGCAGATAGAACAACCAAAGTATGAAAATGTAGTAAAGATATATTCGGGGACAGAACTTATAAACTATCTCACATACCAAAAATACCAAACCTTATTACCTATGGCAAATAATAAATTATATAGACGGGAATTGATTGAACACATACGTTATCCCAATGGAAAAATACATGAAGATGAATTTATAATTCATGAGTTGCTATTTCACGCAAAGAAGGTCGTGATATCTAAGGCTCAATTATATGAATACTTAATCAGAGAGGATAGTATTACTGGAAGCAAAAACAATCGGTTGCGAAGAGATAAATTAGAGGCTTTGTGGAGTAGAGTATTATTTTTAAAAGAGAAAGGTATGCAGGAACAGTATCTTAAGGCATATCATTATTATTTGCAAGCGACAATTTGGAAATGTAAGGGGATACGAAATGGGATATCCCATAAGAATCAATTTATTATGGAAGAATTGGAGTATTTCAGAAAAGCATTTAACTTTGAAAAGAAAAGGCATTTTGCTATGAAATATAAAGTTAAGTTTCGATTATTTTATGTAAGTCCCAAACTATATTTTTGCATTTTTGAAAAATAAGAAGCACATAAACTTGATATACACTGGTAGTAGCCCAGAAGTGAGGAAATTATGAAACAATTTTTAATTGAAAAGATAAGAGACAAAGATATTATTTATGATACGTTAAAAGCATTTAATCCATATTTTTTAGAACCGATTAAATCAACAGACAAAGAATTAATGGAGTATGCAGATAAATTAGCAAACCTATCAGAATTCGTTGTGGCGAAGAATGGGGAAGAGATGGTTGGGTTTATTGTCTATTATATGAATGACATAGAGAATAAAATTGGGTATATTACATTAATTGTGGTAAAGCCAGATTATCGTAAGGATGGAATTATAGGGGCATTAGCCATGGGTCAGTTATTAAACTATGCTAGAATAGAAGGAGTAAATGCAGGGATTAGAAAAGTTCGATTAGAAGTGGATAAAGAAAATACACATGCTTTAAAGCTGTATGAAAAATATGGCTGTATTTATATGGGGGATGCATCAGAAAAATCAATTTACATGATGTATGATTTAGCACAGTAAAATAACCATTGTTTATGATTGCCAAAAGGGGATGGACAAATGAATAAAGCAATCTATGTTACAAAAGCGACTATGCCTTCCTATGAAGAATATATAGATGCAATTAAGTGTTTGTGGGATTCGCATATGCTAACCAACATGGGAGAACATCATAAAATGTTGGAAAACCAATTAAAGCAATTTTTGGGTGTACCAGGTATTCTTTTGTTTTCTAATGGTCATATGGCGTTGGAACTAGCCTTACAGGCAATGAATTTGTCTGGAGAAGTGATTACAACACCATTTACCTTTGCATCAACCACCCATGCAATTGTCCGAAATCGGTTGAAACCTGTTTTCTGTGATATAAATCCTAACGATTATACCATGGATACGGATCAGTTGGAATCATTGATTACCAATCAGACAACAGCAATTGTTCCAGTTCATGTTTATGGTAATGTCTGTAATGTAAAGGCAATCGAGCATATTGCCAAAAAATATGATTTAAAAGTAATCTATGATGCTGCACATGCCTTCGGTGTAACAGTGGATGGCGCGGGGATTGGAACATTTGGTAATGCTTCTATTTTTAGTTTCCATGCAACCAAGGCATTTAATACCATAGAAGGTGGAGCGGTTGTGCTTTCAGATAAAGCATTGGGATATAAGTTATATAAATTAAAGAATTTTGGAATTATGGATGAAGAGACCATAGATGGCGTTGGTGCCAATGCAAAAATGAATGAATTCCAAGCTATTATGGGGCTATGTAATTTAAAACGGTTTGAGGAAGATACCAATAAAAGAAGACTCTTGGTAGAAACATACCGGAATCGCCTTGGTAGCATCGATGGAATTCAGATATTAAAAGATCAAAGTGATGAGAATATTAAGTCAAACTATACCTATTTTCCAGTAGTTTTTGATGAAAAAACATTTGGCTATAGTCGCAATGAAATCTGCGAACAACTTAACAAAGAGAATATATATCCTAGGAAATATTTTTATCCGCTTACCAACTCGTTTCAGTGTTATCAGGGAAGATTTGATATTAATCAAACTCCCGTTGCATTACATATTGCCAAGAGAGTTTTAACTCTTCCGCTCTATACTGATTTGACCATAGAAGAAGTTGATAATATTTGTGATATCATTTTATCCATACAAAGAAAATGATTAGATAAGGAGACACTATGTCAGATAGTAAATTAAAAAAAGGCATTTTAAGCGGAATGGTATGGAAGGTAATGGAACAAGGCGGAAGACAGATTATTCGTCTAATTATTCAGATTATACTTGCAAGATTATTAGTACCAAAAGATTTTGGTTTGATTACGATAATAGGGATATTTACATCCATTGGTGATGTGTTTGTAAATGCAAGTTTAGGCAATGCGTTAGTTCAGAAAAAGGAAATAGATGATGTGGACTGTTCTTCTGTTTTCTACTTGAACATTTCGTTTTCGGCTATCGTATATAGTGTAATATTCATGCTAGCGCCGGTTGTATCTAATTTTTTTAATGCACCTGACCTGTGCAACTTATTGCGAGTACAGGCAATTACGGTAATAATTGCTGGATTTAATGTGATTCAAAGTGCGATTATACAACGGAGAATGCAGTTTAAAGCATTTTTTATTCGACAATTATTAGTCCTTTTTGTGCAAGGAGCTGTTGGTATCAGTATGGCATATCTGGGGTTTGGTGTGTGGAGTTTAGTTATCTCAACAGTTGTGAGCAGTGTGGTTGGAATGATATCTCTCTGGAAATTTGCTAAATGGAGGCCGAAATTATTGTTTTCCATTCATAGAGTTTTAGTATTGTTTCGATATGGCATTAAATTGCTCTTATCCAATCTGATACAAGTTGGCTCAGATAATCTTGCCAACATAATAGTTGGTAAAGCATATAACCCAACTAATCTGGGTTTTTACTCCAAAGGAATTCATCTTCCAGATGTGATTATATCAACCATGGATGGACCAATCCAAAGTGTGTTATTTCCAGCCATGTCAAAAAAGCAAGACGATAAAGCAGCAATGAGAAAAATGGCTAAAAGGATGATAATGACAAGTTGCTTTATTACGATTCCTTCCATGTTTGGATTGGCAGCAGTAGCAACCCCATTAATAACTGTGATGTATACGTCAAAATGGCTTCCTGCGGTATTCTTTCTACAAGTGCTAAGTATTGGACGTTCGATCTTCCCAGTCCATACTACTAACTTACAAGTGATTAATGCTTTGGGCAGAAGTGATATTTTTCTGAAACTAGAAGTGTTTAAAACAGTTCTTACCTTTATTATTATTGCATTGGTATTACCGCACGGAATTCATACATTCGTAATAGCTATTTCAGTAGGAAATATTTTTTCCATGCTTCTGAATGCATGGCCGAATAAAAAGTTAATTGATTATGGCTTTGTTGATCAGATGAAGGATATTTTTCCTATTCTTTTTTTAAGCCTTGCAATGGCAATAATCGTTTATTTTATACAATTTATGGGATTTTCTACAGGATTCACATTACTATTACAAGTGTTCGTTGGAGTAATTATTTATCTGGGAACAGCGTGGCTTTTAAAATTTGAATGTTTGAAATTTGTCACAGAAATGCTAAAGCCTTATTGGATTCGTAGAAAAAATAGTTTAAAGCAAAGTGTGAAATTAGATTGATTGGAGATTTTATGGGAAGAATTAAAGTAAGTGTAGCAATTATAACATATAATCACGAACACTATATTGAACAGGCTATTCGAAGTGTTCTAGAGCAAAATGTTCCATTTTCCTATGAATTGATTATAGGGGATGATGCTTCGATGGATAAAACTCCGGATATCATTAAAAAAGTATATGAGGAATATCCAGATATAATCGTGCCAATTTTAAGAGAAAAAAACATAGGTATGGCGAAAAACTCCATGGATGTCATAGCCAAATGCAAGGGCGAGTATATTGCTTTTTTGGAGGGGGATGATTACTGGATTGATAGGGAAAAGCTTAATAAGCAAGTTACCTTTTTAGATGAACATAAGGACTATTCCGCGTATTACCATAATGCGAGAGTGATAAATGGAAAAGATCAAGTGCTTTATGAGCGAAAAGAAGGTTATTGTATAGCAAGGGAATACACGGTTGATGAGATTCAAAACTTTATTTTGCCTGGGCAAACATCCACATTAATGTCAAGAAATTTTTATACGGAAGAGGAGATATATCTATCAGTAGTACAAGGGATAAAATACACACCACTGGATCGTCTAGTACCAATTATATTATTAAAATATGGAAAAATCTATTGTGACGAAGCAACAATGAGTGTATATCGTTATGTTTTGGATGGATCATCCAGTTGGTCGTCAAGAAATGAATTACAAAAGTGCTTTAATTATTTCATCTATTTTAAAAATCTAGTTGAAATGCAGCAGATTGGTGAGAAACTAGGTTTTCAGTTTGATTTTAAGGAAAAGAAAGCATTTTTTTATGGTGAGGCACTTTATGCTTCGTTACTTCGAGGAAAAGTAGTTTGTATCTTAATGTGTATGTTAATGATTGCAAGTACTAATAAAAAGTTACATTTATTATTCCGTGGTAATAGACTTTTTATACGAAAGATTAAATGGAAAATTAAATATAAAATAAAGAAATTGGGATTCAATTCTTAAAATTAGAATGATAGGAGGAGTTATATGGGGAAATTTAGTCGCGGTGTAAAAACCAATCTGGTTTATATGGCCAGCGATTTCCTATGTGGTATTGCTGCTACATTGCTGGCTGGAGTTATTACTGGTTCTGATATTTTTGGAACCCAAAGCTATTATTGGGTTATGTGTATGATATTTAATATACTTTGTATATTCTTTAATAAAAGTACAAAATTATATAACGTAACATTATTCTTTTACACAGACCGTATTATTCGGTATGTAACTAAGACGTTTTTATGTGCATCCGGAGTGGTATCTATTTTATTGTTCTATGTTGGTAGAGCGAATGTAAACAGTAGATTCTATATCATATTTTTAGTATGTCAATATATATTGCTTTTACTCAGTGCCTTTTCCGAGCGAAAAATAATGAAAACTGGTAAAAATTTGGCGCCAAGGACAATTCTGATCGGAGATATTGAACGGTATGAGAAGTTCATTCAGTACGTGGAAAAAAGTAATATGGAACTAAATATAATAGGTTATGTTTCACTTTATGGAGAAGAGGATGGTTATCTTGGTAAGTTAGAGGAATTAGAACAGCTCATTCATGATAATGCCATTGATAAGGTTTTTATCATGGATCGCAAGAGTGTAAAAGTTGATATACAGCCGTATATTAATATGTGTATGGATATTGGCGTTACAGTTGGTATTGTTATGGGAGCGTATCGAACGATTGACGCTCATAGTTATATTAGCAGTGTCGGAACGTATCCAGTGGTTACGTACCATACAGTAGTGTTAAACAATATGTCAAGAGTATTAAAACGTGCCATTGATATTCTAGGAAGTTTGACTGGAATTATTGTATTTATGCCACTGATGGTTATCGCGGCAATTGCGATTAAATTAGAAGACCCCAAAGGTCCAATTATATTTAAACAACTTCGAATTGGTCAAAATGGTCGGCAATTCTATATTCTTAAATTTAGAAGTATGTGCAATGATGCAGAAGCGAAGAAAAAAGAATTGATGAAAAAAAATGAAATGAATTGTGATTTCATGTTTAAAATAAAAGATGACCCTCGAATTACCAATGTAGGAAGAATACTTCGCAAGACTAATATTGATGAGTTGCCTCAGTTTTTTAATGTACTACTTGGTGATATGAGTTTAGTAGGAACGAGACCACCAACTTTAGATGAAGTAGAAAATTATGACCGCTCCCATTGGAGAAGGGTAAGTATAAAACCTGGAATAACGGGAATGTGGCAGGTAAGCGGACGAAGCCAGATTACAGATTTTGATGAGGTAGTTGAATTGGATACCGAATATATCGATAAGTGGAGTATATCGTTAGATATAAAAATCTTATTTAAAACGGTAGTACAAATGGTTTTTCCAAATGGCGGGGCTTATTAAACAGTAACTATCTTTTGCCTACCCCAAATTACTTCATTTTTATAACTCCAAGAATATAAAAGGTTCTTGGAGTTTTTGTGAATATGTTTGAATTCATCATAAACACGATAACTATGAGTAATGATTTCTTTAAAATCAACTTCCTAAATTTCCTTATATTGGTTATAATAGAAGCATATAAAAATAACGGAGGTGTTCCCATGTTAGAAATTCCTGAAAGTTATATCATTACGGAGCAACTGAATGAAGTAATAAAAGGCAAGGTTATTGTAAATGTAATTGCCAACTCATCACCTCATGGTTTTGCATTTTATCATGGGGATCCTGAAAAATACCCAGATCTGTTAAAAGGTAAAATAATTAATTATACTACAGCATTGGCTGGTCAGATTGAGGTCACTGCAGAAGATACAAAACTCTTGTTTGGAGACGGTGTCAATATCAGATATGTGAAACCGGAGGAATCTATCCCGGCAAAACACCAACTTTATTTAGGGTTTGGTGATGGATCTTCCCTTGTGTGTACCATACAGATGTATGGTGGAATCTCTGCTTTTCTAGAGGGAACCAATGAAAATCCATATTATCTCGTTGCAAAAGAAAAACCCTCACCATTAACAGATGGATTTAATCAGAACTATTTTGGCGAGTTAATTAAAAATACGAAACCAACACTCAGCGCAAAAGCATTTCTAGCAACGGAACAACGTATTCCAGGTTTAGGGAACGGAAGTTTACAAGATATTTTATTTCAAGCTGGTATACATCCAAAAAGAAAACTGAATTCACTTTCTGCTAATGATATGGACAAGTTATACCAATCTGTGAAGCAGACCATAAGAGATATGTCACGAAAAGGTGGTAGAGATACGGAGAAAGATTTGTTTGGACAAAGTGGAGGGTATAAAACCATACTGTCCAGCAAGACATATAAAGAGCCTTGCTCACGATGTGGAAGTGAAATAATAAGGCAGGCTTATCTTGGAGGGAATGTATATTTCTGTTCAAAATGTCAACCAATATAAAATAGTTGAAAGGAGTTGGATGGAATGATTAAAGAGATCTACCTAGCAGGAGGCTGTTTTTGGGGAACGGAAAAATATCTGGCCAATATACAAGGTGTCATAGAAACAGAAGTAGGTTATGCCAATGGTAACACAGAGAACCCAACCTATGAAGAGGTATGCTATCACAATACAGGGTATGCAGAAACCGTAAAGGTTATATATGAAGCAAACCAGATTAATTTAGGTATTATTTTAGAGCTATACTATGATGTGGTTAATCCTATCAGCATTAACCAGCAGGGTGGAGATACGGGATTACAGTATCGCACGGGAATTTATTATGTTGTGCCAGAGGATGAACCAATCATAATGAAATCCATTGCCAATCTTCAAACCAAATATACAGCGAGGATAGCGATTGAGGTAAAACCACTGATCAATTATTATCCAGCAGAAGAGTATCATCAAAAATATTTAGATAAAAATCCAAATGGGTATTGCCATATTGGAAAAGATAAATTTGAAAAAGTTAAAAAAGGTAGTCGAATTGAACACAATTATTCCCTTAAGACAAAGGAAGAATTGAAGAAATCGTTAACTAAAATACAGTATGAAGTGACACAAAACAATAGTACTGAACTGCCTTTTCAGAATGAATATTTTAATGAATTCAGAGAAGGTATCTATGTAGATGTTACTACAGGACAACCATTGTTTGTGTCAAGCGATAAGTTTGTATCAGGTTGTGGATGGCCAAGTTTCTCAAGACCAATAAATGAAAGTATGATTCTTGAAAGAATAGATCATAGTCACGGAATGAAACGGACAGAAGTAAGAAGTGCATTAGGTGATGCACATCTTGGTCATGTATTTGAAGACGGACCAAAAGAGCTAGGAGGCTTACGTTACTGTATTAACAGTGCATCACTACGCTTCATCCCAAAAGACGAGTTAGAGTTAGAGGGATACAGTGAATGGGCTTCTTATTTTTCTACTTTATGAGTTCGATAACATTGAATAATGGGTGGTTCAAAATCTAATAATGGAATAGAGATAAGAGAACCATTTAAAAGATAAGACGAGACCAAACTAGTTGGTAGAAAACTATACCCAATACCATCAAGCAGATAAGGAATTAGTTTAGTGCTATTATCTATTTCAAAAGAAAATTGATAATAAGGAGGAAATAGTTCGCGAATAAAATTACCAACTTCTTGCAATGCAAAATTACAGAAGAGATAATTTATTCGTACTAGTTCCTCTTTTTTTATTCCATTTTGATAAGAGACATTATGAGAACTGGTTACTAATAAAAGTTCATCTTTTGCATACAGATTACAATGAAATTTAGCCTTATAAAATGGAAGATATGTATAGACAACATCAATTATGCCATCTTGTAACATCTGTAATAGATTGTCTGAGTGATCAATAATCACTTTGGTGGCAACGTCTTTAGACGCTTTCATAAGAGAACGAATCTCTTGGTGCAAGTGGCATTCATATATGGTATTGGTGGTACCAATACGAAGTGTACTAGTAAACTGGTTAGCCTTATTAATTTCTAGCAGAGCGGTTTCTTCTAATTCAATCATTCGCTTGGCGTAGTTTAAAAATAAAATGCCTTCTTGGGTTAAGGTGAGATTCTTTTTATCCCGAATAAATAATTGCTTTCCGACCTGACGCTCTAATTCTGCGATTCGGTTTGTTATTGTGGACTGTACAACAAATAGATGATCTGCAGTGTGGGTAAAATTACGAAGTTCTGATAATTTTACGAACGTTTTAAGTGTTTCAGTATCCATACTATTCCCTCCAATACGCCATGTGATGAAAATTACAATTCGACTTAATATAGGAATTTTATTACATTTTGGATGGGTTCGTCAAGAAAGTAGATTGTGTATCTGGATATACTTGCGCATTATGGATTTAATTGGTATAGTAAATACATGAAAATTGCTTTGATTGACAGTACACGAGAAGGATGAAATAGGAGAAAAGATGAAAAACGAATTAATTAAAATAGGAAATTTTACGGTACATGGGTACGGACTTATGATTGGTATTGGCATCATTGCCGCTTACTTAGTAGCAGAACACCGAGCGAAAAAACAAAACCTTGATTATGAAAAAATATTTTCTTTAACTATGTGGTGTGCAGCAGGAGGAATTCTTGGTGCTAAGCTTCTATATTACATAACGGAAATAAAACATATTATTGCAGACCCTTCCCTTCTATTAAAGATAGCTGATGGATTTGTAGTTTATGGAGGTATTATTGGTGGAATTTTTGCTGGATTTTTATTTTGTAAAAAGGAAAAAATAAATTTTCTACAGTACTTTGACTTGGTCATGCCATCCATCGCTTTAGCACAGGGATTTGGTCGTTTAGGTTGTTTATTGGCGGGCTGTTGTTATGGTAAAGAAACCAATAGTCCTTTTGGAATTATTTTTTCTCATTCCGAGTATGCACCTAATGGGGTAAGTTTGATTCCAACTCAATTAATATCCAGTGGCTTGGACTTTTTACATTTCTTCGTGCTTATTTTCTTGGCAAAAAGAGTAAAGGTAGACGGTCAGATTGCAGGATTCTATTTAATTTTCTATAGTGCTGGAAGATTTATTCTTGAATATTTTAGAGGGGATTTAGTTCGAGGAAGCGTTGGAGTGTTATCCACTTCCCAGTTTATCGCTATTTTTCTATTTATCATAGGTTGGGCAATCGTACTAGAACGAGGTTTAGCTAATAGAAAAAGTGACATTGCGTAAGTATCAGTTCACGTTTCTTCATTATTAATATTAAAACAGATAAGCTGATAGGATTCGAGTAATCTTATCAGCTTATCTATTTTTAATTGTTATATAAAAAAGCAGTTTCATCTAGATTTACTTTTAGCACTTCACCTTTTTTCATGCTAAAACTTTTCGTCTGATAGGGTTTATTGTCTATGGTTATATATACATTTTCTGCGTTATAATAATAACCAAATGTATTAGCGATACATTGTAGCACCATTTTTTCATACTCAGCATCTTTTTTTACTTCAATTTGAAATTTATCATTCAAGTCGATATAAACAGCACCATCTGTGTTTAAGTAGAGGCTGTTAATTTGAGTATTTTCTGTAAATACAGATTCATAATTAGTATTGTGCTTTTTATAAGCGGCTTCGAACAGTTCTTTTGTATTTGCATTTGTTTGGAAAGTGATAGTTTTTGATACGACCTGAATTTTACTGGTTGGGCTAGGATAATAAAAAGTAATATCCTGAGTACTCAAAGCATTTTCCTTGATTGCTTTTAATGTAGAGGATACTTCGAAATCATTTGAGACATAAATAGTCTTTATCAGACCGATATCCTTAACATAATAATCATATGTTTTATCAGTTGAGCTTTGGGTCGTGACTTCCAGTGCCTTGTAATTGCCAAGAGGTGTATCAATATCAAAAGAAGTATTTGTTATTGTTCTAGTACGACCGTCACTTAGCTTCCAAGTTGTTCCGACCTCTAAAGGCTCCATTAATAATATTTCAGTAGCTCCATCCGCTTTCTTTAGGAAGTTTTCTCGGTAATACGTTTCTCCCTGAGAGTATACTTTGATGATTCTCCCATTTTCAATTCTGATAACACGAGCAGTTATGGTACCACTATTGCTGACTCTTTCTTGTACAGCATTATTTGTAGTATAGTCTGCATGAACATCATAGGCAGCATATTCATTACCAACGCCTTCATAAGAATACAGAGTATTGTTTCTAATTGGATAATAAACCGCAATATCTTCATCGGAAAGAGAGGGGATGGAAGGGATAACGGTCTCCAGCGGGGGACTAGATACATTGATATTATCATCTGTCTCCGTTGGTAAGGCACTCACTAAATTTGATGCTGTGGAATTAGGTGCTTTTATTTTATTATTTTTCGTACAACTCATTAGTAAGATGGAAGTACAGAGCAATATAACTCCA
>JAEZUR010000098.1 GCA_023420935.1 Bacillota bacterium
GCCCTGTACCGCCCTCAACAATTCCTTCATGCTTTATGATACTAAAAAGTGTTCGAAAGAAACAAATACAATCAAAGCGAAAACTCATTTTTTGCACATACTCGCCATCTAATTTAGCTTTATCAGAAATCAACAACTCATCTCTTCCATTAATCTGAGCCCACCCTGTTAAACCTGGTAGTATATCATTTGCATGATACTTATCACGTTCTTCGATTAAGTCATACTGATTCCATAATGCAGGTCGTGGCCCTATGACACTCATCTGACCTATAATTATATTCCATATTTGTGGTAGCTCATCTAAACTAGTCTTGCGCATAAATTTTCCTACTTTAGTTATATATTGTTCTGGATTTTCTAGTAAGTGTGTAGGTTTATCCATAGGCGTATCTATTCGCATAGTTCGGAATTTTAATATATTAAAATGTATTTTATTCTTTCCTACCCTTTTTTGCTTAAATATAACTGGACCTCTAGAATCAATCTTTATTACTAATATCAATAACAAAAAAACTGGTAGTAAAATAATACCACCTATAATAGCTAATATAATATCCAAGACTCTTTTCACAATTTTATACATATAAAAACCTCTTTTTGTATTATTTATCATTCCAAATCTATAATATCTTTAGCAAACGATTTTTAGTGCTATAAAACTTATAAATTTGCAGAAGAATTTGACCATATTCAGCACAACTTATATCTTTAGTATTATACTATACTTAAATTTGATTGTAAACTACTTACACGAAAACCCTATTTATACACTAATACAATAACTCAAATTGCTTTGATTTAAACATAGTGATTTTCATAGTAAAACTTTTTGTTTAGAATAATATTTCTTCCTTTATAAACCAAAATCAATTGAACTCTTTCATCAATTGTGTATAATGAACTTAGTAGAATAAATATTATATTACGGAGGAGTAGCATGTCTAAGAAATACAAAAAATCTACAATAAATCAAAAGAACCAAACTCAAACCCATAACATTTTATTAGTACCATTGATTCTTATTCTAGCAGTTGTACCACTTATTGCCCGTTCTCATACCTACGATAGTAAATTAGGAGATTACCCTTGGTTTTCTGTTGGAGGTTCAATTACAGATATCTTCCTATATTGGAAAAGTATTATCTTTGTCATAATAAGTTTTATTATAGCAGGTATTATAATTTATGAATTATCTAATGAAAAGAAAAAGATAAAATTCACCCCTATCTTTATACCATTAGGCATTTATGCCATTCTTTCTTTCCTTTCTTCATTAGCATCCAAATATTCCTACTTTAGTTTTCACGGAATATATGAGCAATTTGAATCAATTTGGGTTCTTCTGGGATATTGTTTAGTTACATATTATGCTTTTCTTTTTATTAATACAGAAAAAGATCTTCAGAAAGTATTCCGCTGGTTTATGGCAGGAATTGTTATAATCAGTTTAATTGGCCTTTCTCAATCTATATCACATGATTTTTATCGTACTACTTTCGGAAAGATGACGTTTTTACCAAGTTCCGCATGGGACACAATAAATGATGTTACATTCAATTTTGAAGCTAGTCAAGTTTATATGTCTCTGTATAATCCTAACTATGTCGGTATATATGTTGGGTTAGTGGCTCCTATTTTCCTTGTATTAATACTATTCAACAAAAACTTAAAACACATTATCGGATATATAACTCTTTTATTAGTACTTTTAATTTGTTTATTTGCTTCTCAATCTCGAAGTGGTCTTATTTCTTTGGTCGTTTCTCTAATATTTATGGTATTCCTATTCCGCAAATGGGTTATTAAACAATGGAAGCCAGTTTTAGCAGGAGTTCTATTAATTATTAGCGTGTTTTTTATAATGAACTTTACAAATAATAATTTATTACTTAATCGTGTATCAGGAATTTTTCATAATAATACTACTACAACAGAACCAGTTTTATCGGAAATACAGACAAATAACGATAATGTAACAATTGTATATAATAAAGAACCTTTAGTAATACGCTTTGATTCAACTAATCTTCAATTTGATCTGACTGATAAATCTGGTAACAAGGTTGATTTTATTGCTACAAATGAGAACTATGAGATTGCAATAAATGATTCACGTTTCTCAGGCTTAGTCATATCTCCTGCTAATCTTCTTGATTATCTTGGCTTCTTAGTAAGAGTAGGTGGAAAAGATTGGTATTTTACTAATCAATCTGTAGACGGAACTTATTATCACTTTACTAAAACAGGAAAATTAGATAAGATCAATAACTCTAAAACAATGTTATTTGCAGGTAAGGAAGACTTTGCCTCCAAGCGTGGTTATATATGGAGCCGCACTATACCTTTGCTAAGTAATAAAATAATATTAGGATCAGGTGCAGATACATTTCCAATCGTTTATCCCAATAATGACTATGTCGGAAAATATAACTATGGGTATGAAGATACAATAATTACGAAGCCACATTGCATGTATTTACAAATTGCCGTACAAACTGGCATACTCTCGCTTATTGCCTTTCTAGTGTTCTTTGGCATGTATTTTACTTCAAGTATAAAATTATACTTGAAACATAACTTTGATACTTATATGTCCCAGATTGGTGCCGCAATCCTAGTAGGTACAACAGGATATATGATTGCAGGAATAGCTAATGACTCAACGATCACTGTAGCTCCTGTTTTTTGGGCTCTTATCGGAATTGGGCTTGCAATAAATCATACTCTATATAAATCTAACTTGTAACTATAAAACTTCTTCTAAATATTAAAAGTCAAAATTGATTAGACTAATTACTCTAACTCATTTTGACTTTTTTTCATTCACATTCCTATAACATCTTTTTTGCATAGTATCATTACACTCCACTTATAGACTTTAAGCTTTACTATGTTGTATTAGAGTGCCTACTATTGCTACTTGTGTTCCAAGCCTAACTATAAAATTTATACATGCTAAGTATGATAATTGCTAAATCATAAGGATATAAATTAATATAAATATAATACTTTCTAACCACTTCTAAGCATTTCTATGAATGCATAAAATACAATTGATCATTGCGGATAAACAATTATCTTTCACCTCTAAACATAAGTCAATTAAAGTATAATTAAACTTATGAGCTTCTTCTAAGTCTCTAATACTAGTTTTCAATGTAAACTGGTTGATACATATAATAAAAGTAATGTTGATATACTGCCTGACCACGTCAATCGATAGATTAGTTTAACAGGTTTATGTGTAAACGTCAAACCATGCGCCTACGATAAAATAAACGCCGCTTTTGTTTATAAGCGGCGTGGCTTCCTGCATTCCTCTGGAAGATTATCTGACCATGGCATTAAATAATCCAGTTCTACAGAATCTATATTTCCTTTTTGATCACAGTGTTTTGGTAATTCTGTGAGTATGTATTTGAAGTAGTTGTATGGGCGTAGGTTGTTCAACTTGGCTGTTTCCGAAATGCTGTACACCAGAGCACTGGCGCTGGCACCTTTTGCGGTGTTATGGAACATCCAGTTTTTCTTTCCCAGACAGAAGGTGCGAATGGCACGTTCCGAAGCTGAATTATCTATTGGCACGTTTCCATCTGTCAGGAATACTTTTAAGTAGGGCTCCTGATTTATGATATAGTTCAGTCCCTGTGCTGTTTTGCTTTTCGGTGGAACACTACATTCTGCAATCTGTTGTTTTATCCACGCAAAGAACTCCTCAACCAACGGCGTTATTAATTCCTGCCGTTTTTGAAGTCGCATATCCGGAGTGTACTCTTTCAGTTCCGTATCTATACGGTAGAACTCTGCGATCTTTTGCAGTGCCTGGTACGCAACTGACTGTTTCACCGCCTGTGGATTCTTTTTATCAGCAGCCTTTACTGCATCGGAGAAATCACGTCTTGCATGTGCCCAGCAGTTCGCATTCGCCACATCCGGAAGAAGCTTATCGACTTTATGGTACTGTGAAAGCCCGTCAGTCACAAGAACGCCTGCATAATTCCTGTAGAACTCCAGTGGTATCTGGTGGTCACGTCCCTTGTGATATTCATATATCACAATCTGGCGGTCCTTATACAGTTCTCCTGAGCGATGCACCCACATGTAACACTTGCTGTTGGGATGGTCACTGTCTTTGATTACCTGAGTTGGAGTTTCATCTGACTGAGTGACAGGTAATGCCAAGAGTTCTTGTTTCATTCGCTCTACAAATGCTGCAAAGTACTTTCTGGCACATAGAACGATCCAGTTCGACATGGTCTGTCTGGATATGTTCACACCATTGCGTTCAAACTCCTGCTCAATTCTGTTCAGGGCAGAAGAATTCACATACTTTACGTTGATGATGGAAGCCAGAAGCGATGGAGTAACAATACTGTTTCTGAGAAGATCTTTTGGCCTGTCACCACGAATGAATTCATCCTGGTGGTAACCGCTGGTGCCAACATAGACTTCAACGGTATGTACTTCAACAGTCCATGACTCTGGTTCATGGCGAAGTCTTCTGTATGTTTCATCGGGCATACGACGCCAGTTATTCTTACCATAGAAAGCATCCAGCTTTTCTTCTGTAACACAATACGGCGCAATGAGCTCTTCCGGAAACTCTTTCAGATCAAGATTCCGCTGTCCCTTTTTTTTCCTGCTCTGTCTGGAAGGCAGAACATCTTCTGAAGCAGGTTCCTCTATGGATTCATCAAAGGCGGCATCCGCTTCATCAAAAAAAGAAAGCTGCCCATCAATGGAGCTTAAAGTTTCGGTGTGTCCGCCAAATCTGTAAGTATTGGCGATACGCACCTGCTCTATGAGTTTCTCGATGTTCTCATTAAGTGCATCAAGCTGTCCCTGCATCATGAGCACAAATGTGATCAGTTCCTCGCGGCTGCAATTATTCAGTTCTTCAAGTGTATGCTTTTTGCCCATGTTCACTGCTCCTTTAACTACTTCTATTATAACTGATGAAAAACGAAAAAGCGAATGTAACAGCATTTCGGATTCGTCATTCTGCCTATGGATACAAGGCTGTACCGTGTCCATCAGCGTAAGGAAATATAGAGTTTTCAAGGTTCGAAAAAATATAGTTTAATCCATTCACAGCAATCATAGCTACAGTAGAAAGGGAATAAAAACCAGGGTATATGGCGAATGTTAACCCACTAAAAATCAGGCTAAAAATCTCTGTTTTATACAAAAAGTTAGCATGCTTTTTGGGGTGTCACATCCTTTATCTTGGGATCTAGGGGATTTAGGCCAAGCATGAGGTAATTGAATTCGTCTTCTGTAAGTTCAGCTGCTTCCTGTGTTGTACGGGGCCAGGATAATGATCCGGCTTCCAATCGTTTATATAACAGCAAAAATCCGTCGCCCATCCACAGCAGTCCTTTGATCCGGTCAGAACGTCTGCCACAGAAAAGGAAAAGCGTTCCCTTTTCAAACGGATTTTGGTGGTATTTATCACCTATGATCACGGAAAGGCCATCAATGCCTTTTCGAAGATCGACCATGCCACAGGCAAGTACTACGCGGCGAATTCCAGCAGCGTCTTCAAGCATGGGACACCTCCTTAAGAAGCTTTATCAGAAGCTGATCGAATATATCATTTGATATAGCAATAGACATCGTAGCTGTTTTAATAACAGCTGCAGGCTTCATAACATCCGAAGAATAGGCTGCCAAAGGCACCTGATGAACAGGTGTTGCAATCTCAGCAAATGAGACTTCATTATACGTGTTTTGGACGGAAGGAAGATCGTTTTTTTCCATCTGATCATACGCTTCATTCCGAAACTTGCGTTGCCAGTAGTAATAGCTTTGTTCCAATATATCGTTCTCTTTCAACCATCGTTTTAAACTTTGGTCAGACGGTCTCTGCTGGCATCTTTGAATTACATTTTTCCAGTGAGCAGATCGAACATCATGTGTACACTGATCCATAATTGTTT
>JAEZUR010000112.1 GCA_023420935.1 Bacillota bacterium
GAAGAGTTAGCAAGTCAAGCTGTATTATTAGAAGACCAAGTTGCTAAATTTAAATTAAGAAGAACAAAAAAATATAAAGAATTTGATGATGCTAACACAATGTATGGGGAAGATGTGAAGGAAAAAAAGCATTCGGACTTAGGACATGAAAGAGGATCCAAAAAGATTATTTTAAGTGATAAAGAATTTGGTAAGTATTAATTTAATACTACTGTAAATAGTAAATAGATTATTAAAACTTACTCTTGGACTATTTAATAGAAGGGGGTATACCCCCTTCTATTGCGGAGTAATAACGATTCAACTAGTGAACAGATAAAGCATGGTATGCTTTAGATTAGAGGTTGATATGGTTAATATAACAGAGAATGAATTTAGGCAATTAACAGAGTTTATTAAGAAAAATTACGGTATTAATCTAAAAGAAGAAAAAAAGGTCTTAGTAACAGGAAGATTACAACATGTTTTACAAGAGGTTGGATGTGACAATTTTACAGATTACTTTGAATATATTTTGGCTGATAAAACAGGTCAAGCCGTAATCACTATGATTGATAAGATAACAACTAATCATACCTTTTTTATGAGAGAATCCGATCATTTTGACTTCCTTCGTGATAAGGTATTACCGTTCTTAAAGAAATCGGTTCCAGATAAAGATTTGCGTATTTGGTGTGCTGCTAGTTCCACAGGAGAAGAAGCCTATACACTTGCTATGATAATTGATGAATTTCTTGGCAATGAAAAATTGTGGTGGGATACCAAAATACTTGCAACAGACATTTCTGAAAGTGTTTTGGAATGTGGAGTTAGAGGCATTTATAGTGATGAACGAGTAGAGCCACTACCATTGCGCTGGAAGCAGAATTATTTTTTGAGATATGATAATGACAACTGGGTTGTGAAAGACAAAATAAAAAATGAAATTATATTTCGAAAGTTTAACTTGATGGAACCAATCTTTCCATTTAAGAAAAAATTTCATGTAATATTCTGTAGAAATGTTATGATTTATTTTGATAATGATACGAAAAACAAATTAATAAGTAAATTTTATGATTATTTAGAGCATGGTGGATATTTATTTGTGGGTCATTCGGAATCAATCAATCGAATCGGTACCAAATTCCAATATGTTATGCCTTCTGTATATAGAAAAAACTAAAAAGAATTGATTTAAAAGGAACTCTTTTACAATAGAGTTTTGGGTGCTTAGGATGATGAAAAAAAAGATAAGAGTTTTAGTGGTTGACGATAGCATTGTATTTCGTGAAGCAATTATTCGAGGAATAGGTTTAGATGATAGTATTGAAGTTGTGGCAAGAGCCTCAGATCCATTTGAAGCAAGGGATAAGATATTAGAAGTAGAACCTGATGTCATGACCTGCGATGTTGAGATGCCCAAAATGAATGGAATTGAATTCATAAAAAGACTTCTCCCCCAATATTCCTTACCAGTTATTGTGGTAAGTGGTTTAAGTGACGCTGTCTTTGATGCTATGAATGCAGGAGCAGTAGATTTTGTTGCCAAGCCATCTGATAAAAGTTCCGGCAATATGCAACTTTTCATACAGGAGTTGATCGCTAAGATAAAAATTGCAGCAGCATCAAAAGTAACCCAACAAGAAACAATGGTTTCTCAAAGTGTAGTAACGAATAACGGTTTTTCATCCAGTAAGATAATCGCCATAGGGGCTTCCACTGGCGGTACGGAAGCACTTCATAATGTATTAATGCAACTACCAGCCAATATCCCAGGGGTTGTAATTGTACAACACATTCCTCCTGTTTTTTCTCGTATGTTTTCAGAACGTTTAAATAGCCAAACCACGTTAAAAGTGAAGGAAGCACAAACAGGGGATTATGTTGAGACAGGAACCGTACTAATAGCTCCAGGTGATCAACATATGAGAATTAAGAAAATTGGGGATCGTTATAAAGTGGAAGTATTTTATGGTGATAAAGTGAATGGACACTGCCCTTCTGTAGATGTTTTGTTTGATTCTGTAGCAAAGGAAGCTGGTAAAAATGCAGTTGGGATTATCTTAACTGGTATGGGCTACGATGGAGCCAAAGGACTGTTATCTATGCGAAGAAAAGGGGCAAGAACCATTGGACAGGATGAAAAATCATGTGTAGTGTATGGAATGCCAAAAGTAGCATATGATATTGGTGGAGTGGAAAAGCAGGTACCATTAGCTAATGTTCCTCAGACATTATTTAATTTTCTAAAATAGTAGCAGAATCAAATTTTTATTGTATTATGTTATAACATGATGATATAATAGTGAAACAATAAAATTAATTGTATTCAAACAACGGCGTTTTCCGATTACGGAGAACGCCGTTTGTGTTTGCAGTAAAATAGAAGGAGGTTGTAAAAATGACAACATATGAATCAAAATATGGAAAGCTATATGGAATTAGAGAATGTGAATTACATGGAAATGGGATTATAAAGGAATGTTCTTTAGATAAGAAATCAGAATTAAATACAGCTTACGGGATTTTAATACCACAATTTGACTTTTCAAATCCAAGAAAAAAACCGAACTATTGTATTTCCTTTTATGAAAGTGGAGCTCTGAGAAAAGTTTCATTAGACAAGAAGACAGATATCTGCACACAGATTGGTGTTATTTCAGCGGAGTTACTTACCTTTTATGAGAGTGGTTCGATAAAGAGGTTGTTTCCGTTAAATGGGCATTTATCAGCTTACTGGGAGGAAAATGACGAATATCAATTAGCAGAAGAGATGTTGTTTGAGTGTTCCTTTGGACGTTTTAGTGCAAAAGTAATCGTAATTAGTTTTTATGAAGATGGTAAGGTAAAAGACATAACATTTTGGCCGAATGAAAGAATTAACTTAATAACACCGGTAGGGGAATGCAGAGTAAGAATTGGATTATCATTATACCCAGACGGCAGTCTTAAGTCTATCGAACCTTCTTCTCCAATTCAAGTTAAAACACCAATCGGTACCATTTCTGCATTTGATATAACGGCTAATGGAATTAGCGGAGAAATCAATTCACTTAGTTTTACTCCAGATGGATCTGTGAAATCATTTTTAACATCAACACAGCAAATTATAGTGAAAGTTAAAGATAACAAAGAAAGAATCATTGGTCCAGTACAAACACAAGATGTTGATGGATTAGAAATTGCATTTCGACCGCTCAGTGTTGAGTTAACAGAAAACAGTATGATACTAAATAAGGAAGAATTTAATTACAATGAATATTCGTTTACAATTGTACCTTACCATAAGAAAGGAAAGAATCAGTGTACAGATTGTGCTAATTGTAGTGGGTGTGATGTATCATTTGCTTAAAATAATAATCATACCTTGCTTTATATTGCATGTTGTGTTATAAGTGATAATAATATTGACTTTTATATGTTTAATCGGCAAAGGTGCTAATCAAGTGCTTTTGCCGTTTTTTTAGTTGAGAGTAAGATCGATTGATATAAAGGAGCATTTAAACACCTTGATTTTTATGCGTGATAAAGCACGCAGATGGGAGTTGTTATGAAAAATAGTAAAAATATAACGATTATTTCTCTTGGATTATTCGGTCTGGTTATTCTTTTGTTAGTGTCCAGTACCTTTTTCATTAATATATGCCTTAATAGACAAGACAAGGTGGAAGAAAATAGAATAAAATACAAGAAATTAGGAGAATGCCTAGCGGATGCTTCCGATTATCTAACGAATGAAGTTCGTATGTTTGCTGTAACTCAGGATATTACACATTTTTATAATTATTGGAACGAAGCTGAAGTTATTATGACTAGAGAAAATGTAATTAATGAGTTGAAAGATGGTAATGGGCCAAAACGAGAATTTGAGTTATTAAGGGCAGCAAAATACTATTCAGATATGTTAATGCAACGAGAAATAACATCAATGCAGTTGGTGTTAAGATCAATAGATGTAACAGAAAACACATATAAAGAAGATGAAATGCTTAGTAAGTGGATTCGTGATGTTTTAAACTACGATGTGGATTTACGTTATGACGAACTTGATTCAAATTTAATAGAGGATGAATCAGTAATGATGCTATATGATAGTACATACCAGGAATATAAAGATTATATTATGGGGAATATTGAAGAATTTCAAGAAAAAATGAATACAAGACTTGATAAATCAGTGAATGAAGCAAAACAAGGAACCAGTGGAGCAACTGTGTTACAGATATTTTTGTTTAGTGTAGCACTCTGTATTATAGGTGGTTTATTAGTTTTGATTCATCGTTTTTATGTTAATCCTTTAAAGAATTATACACAGCTTATCGTTCAGGAGAAGAAAGGAGCAAAAGATATTTTTCATTTGAATCCAGAAGGAGCCAACGAAACGGTTGATCTTGGTAATGCATTTAATAATTTGTCAGAGGCGATAAATAATGAATTAAACATGAGAAAAATTGCAGAAGAAAAGATGAGGATGGAAAAGGAAAAAGCAGAAAAAGCAAATATGGCGAAAAGTAATTTTATAGCACAAATGTCCCATGAACTAAGAACTCCTTTAAATGCAATTAATGGATACCTTTACTTAATCGAAAAAACAGATATTACTGAAGAACAGAAACGATATACCAACAATATTTCATTAGCATCAAACAACCTTTTAGAAATGATTAATAATATATTAGATTTTTCTAAAATGGAAGCGGATAAGCTTAAGTTAGAATACTCAGAATTTGACATTTTAAATTTATTAGACGAGGTTCAATGTGTACTAGAAAATGAAGCAGCCAATAAAAATCTATCATTTCGAATTGTAACTGAGGATTCAGTTCCAAACTATTTGATGGGTGATGTGATTCGAATTAAACAGGTTTTAATTAATCTTTTATATAATAGCATTAAATTTACTGAGGAAGGCATCGTTATGCTTGTGATTGACTGTGTGAAGAAAGAGAAGGATTATTGTACCCTTTCATTTAAGGTGAAAGATACTGGTATCGGAGTGGAAGAGGATAAGCAACAGAGTATATTTGATATTTTTACTCAAAGTGATGATGGGATATCCAGAAAATATGGTGGAACAGGGCTCGGACTTCCAATATGTAGGCAGATTATCAAGCTTGCTAGCGATAAAAAGTATGACTTACACGTAGAAAGTAAAATAGGGGAAGGAAGTACTTTCAGTTTTTTAATGGATTTTGCCATAGCGAAACCATTGGAAAAAGAGATTGAAAAAATTGCACCAGAATATCATGTTACTAAAAACAAGACAATTATGATTGTGGATGATAACAATGTGAATCTTATTATGGAAAAAGAGATATTATCCAAGTTAGGATTTCAGGTGCTTACTGAATGCGATGGCAGGGCAGCAGTTGAAAGGTTACAAAGTGAGCAAGTAGATTTGATTTTGCTTGATATTTGTATGCCTGAACTTGACGGTTATGGAGTAGCAAAAATATTACGAAAGTCTGAAAGGCATAACAATACTCCTATTATTGCGCTTACCGCAAATGTATCGAAAAGTGTCGAGGAGTCGATTAAGGAAGCAGGTATGGATGCTTATCTAGAAAAGCCAATTAATATGGATAAGCTTATGACTACTTTATCAGATATGTTTAGAAAGCATTACGATTGTGATAATAATAACAGTGATGAAGAATTTACCATTTTTGACACAGCTAAGATAGAAAAAATCATGAGCTATGATAAAGATATGATAAAAGAATTACTTAAAATTTTCCTGGATACACATCAAAAGGATGATGTAACATTAAGAACACTCCTAAATAATAAGCAGATGGATGAGGTTCTTTCCGTTGTACATAATTTAAAAGGAGTAAGCGCCAATTTAAATTTGATTTGGCTAAAGAGTGCTTGTGATGACCTAAAGAAATCAATAGAAAACGAAAAAGATGTATCTCAACGTGTAGAGGATTTTTATCGTATCTTTAAAGATACTATGAAGGAAGTAAATGCTTATTTTAGTAGTTTAGCAGAGGAAAAGGGGGACTTAAACTATGTATAGTGTATTGCTGGTGGAGGACGATCCAACCATTCGATTCATTTACAAAACAATGAAGGAATGGAATAGGCTTGGATTTAAAATCGAGAAAGAAGTGGAACATGGAAAGAGTGCACTTGAAGCATTAGATGAGAAAAAATATGATTTAGTTTTTACCGATGTAAGAATGCCTGTGATGAATGGAATTGAACTGGTAGAAAAGATGAATGAAAAAAATTATGGTAATTATGTAGTCATTGCCAGTAATTATGATGAGTTTGAGTATGTCAGACAAGGCTTACGTCTAGGGGTTGCAGACTATTTAGTTAAGCCTATTCCGAATACAGAATTAGTGAGATGTCTGACTAATATAAGAGAAAAGTTAGATGAAAGTAATGAGAGATCCAGAGTATATGAAATGTTTAATGCATGTGGTCTTGATGTCTCGCAGCAATTTGTTAGAAACTTAGCAGAGTATTATGAAAAAAACATAGATAAAGAATGTACTCTTAATGAGTTAGCGGAACAATTTGAACTAAGTAGGGATTATTTTAGTAAGATGTTTAAGAGCAAAACAGGTCTTAATTACAATCAGTTTGCTACTCAGTATAAGATGGAACAGGCAAAATATATGTTGAAAAATGAGAATTATAGAATATATGAAATCAGTGAATTATTAGGTTATAAAACGGTGGACTACTTTGGTAAAAAATTCAAAGAATATACAAAAATGACTCCAATACAATTTAAAAATATAGATACACTGACAGACTAAAAATATTGATTTAAAATAAATCAGCGGATTTTTTAGGGGTTTTAACCGTTTTGTCAGGTTGTTACATAAAAAATGCTATGCTAATATATGTGTAATTTAAAAATATATTAGTCAGAGCAAAGAAGCTATTTAGAGATAAATAGCTTCTTTTTGCGTTTCAATAACTGTTTGCTTAGCTACTGTATTTAGGAAGGAGGAAATGGATGAAAAAGAGTAATTATGTAATCACCATTGCCAGAGGTTTTGGAAGCGGTGGGAAGGAAATCGGTGTAAAACTGGGTGAAAAGCTTGGTATACCTTGTTATGAAAGACAGATTTTAAAGATGGCCTTCGATTATAGTGGCTTGAATGAATCATTATTTGTGAAAGCAGATGAAAAACTTACCGGCAACATGCTTACTAAGTTGCTAAAGAAATTTCCAGATACTAATCACATTGCGGAACCAACACAGAAAGAATTTGTATCCGATGTGAATCTATTTAATATTCAAGCGGAAATGATCAGAAGATTAGCGGAGACAGAATCCTGTATTATTATTGGAAAATGTGCCAACCACATTCTTCGATCTTATCAGAATGTTATAAGTGTTTACATAGAAGCTTCCAGAGATTTCTGTGTGAAAACGGTAATAAAAAGACTTCATGTATCCAATGAACAAGCTCATAGTATGATTTATCAAACAGATAAGTATAGAGCGGATTATTATAAGTATTATTCCGGTGGCGAAGTCTGGACCAATCCGATCGTGTATGATATGACACTAAATAGTGGGCGAATCGGATGGGACCATTGTGTAGACATCATAGCTGATTTTATCAAAATAAAACAGCTTTGTAATTAAATTATATGGGAGGAATTAATATGAGAAAATTATTTAAAAAATTGGTAGCGCTTGGACTTTGTGTAACGTTAGTAGCTGGATTAGCAGCATGTGGGAAAGGGAAAGATGACGAGACGATTAAAGTAGGATTATTACATTCTCTTACAGGACCTATGGCAATTAGTGAAGTATCCGTTCGTGATGCAGAGCTTCTTGCAATTGATGAAATTAATAAAAAAGGCGGTGTATTAGGTCGCCAGATAGAATATGTGGAAGAAGATGGTGCATCTGATCCGGCAGTATTTGCAACAAAAGCAGAAAAACTCATTGTTGAAGACGAAGTAGCAACCGTGTTTGGATGTTGGACATCATCTTCCAGAAAAGCAGTTAAGAGTATCTTTGAAGAGTATGGAAATCTTTTATGGTATCCAGTTCAATACGAGGGTATGGAGTCATCATCAAACATTGTATATATGGGTGCAGCTCCAAATCAGCAGATTGTACCTGCTATTGATTATTTGGTAGAACAGGGCTATCAAAAATTCTTTTTACTTGGTTCAGATTATGTTTTTCCAAGAACAGCTAACATGATTATTAATGCACAATTAGCAAGTCAAAATATTAGTGTTGTTGGAGAAGAATATGCAGATATGGATCAGACAGATTTTTCATCCATTATTGCCAAAATTGAAGCAGCTCAGCCAGATGTTATTGTTAATACATTAAATGGTACTGGTAATGTTTCCTTCTTTAAACAAATGTCTGAAAGAAATATATCAGCGGATGATATTATGACGATGTCCTTCTCAATAGCGGAAGAAGAAGTTGCAACCATCGGTTCTGACATTTTAGCCGGTCATTTAGTATCATGGAATTACTATCAGACAACAGATACTGCTAAGAATAAAGATTTTGTTGCAGCATACAAAAAAGCATATGGCGATAAAAGAGTTACATCTGATCCAGCAGAAGCTGCTTATGATGCAGTATTTATGTGGGCAGCTGCATGCGAAAAGTCAAAAAGTTTTGAAGTAGAAGATATCATAAAAGTATTAGATGGATTAAGCATTGAAGCACCAGAAGGTACTATAACTGTAAATGGAGCGAATCAACACATCAGTAAACCTGTAAGAATCGGTGAAATCAGTACAGATGGATTAATCTACGAAATCAAATCAACCGATGCACCAGTGGAACCAGATCCATACCTAACAACTTATCAATGGGCAACGGATGCAGGGGTTCAACCTTTAGAATAAGATTTACTGTTTGCTCATGATTGGAGGGCCATATGATTAATACAATATTTAACGGATTCAGTCTAAGCTCCATTATTATACTAACATCATTAGGGCTTGCCATCACATTTGGATTAATGCGAGTAATAAATATGGCACATGGAGAATTCTTAATGATTGGTGCTTATACGACTTATGTAATTCAGAATATATTTACTGCCTGCTTTCCAAAAAGTCTATTTAGTTTATACTATTTTGTAGCAATTATTGTTTCCTTTGGAGTAGCCTTTCTATTGGGCTCCATATTGGAACGAACTGTTATCTCACGTCTTTATGGACGTGAGATAGACAGTCTGCTGGCTACATGGGGAATCAGTCTCATACTTCAACAGGCAGCTAGAACTATTTTTGGAACCCAGGGTGTGCAGGTTCTTGCACCGTCCTTCCTAAATGGAGGATTAGAAATCGGAAATCAAGTTTTTTCCTATAACAGGCTATTTATTATCGTACTGGTTATCGTTTGTTTTGCTGGTGTATGGCTTATGATGAATAAGTCAAACTTTGGCTCCCAGATGAGGGCAACCATGCAAAATAGAAATATGGCAAAGTGTATGGGAATTAATACAAAGAAAGTAGATAACATCTCCTTTGGCATCGGTTCTGGTCTGGCAGGTATTGCTGGTTGTTCCGTAGCATTATTAGGATCCGTTGATTCAACCGTTGGACAGAGCTATATTGTTAATTCATTTATCGCAGTCGTATTAGGTGGTGTAGGAAAATTACTTGGAACTATATTAGGCTCAGGAATCATTGGGTTTTCCAGTATCGTATTTGAAAGATTCACTTCCTCCTCCATCGCAAAAGCAATCGTTCTCCTTATTATAATAGCCTTTTTGCAGAAGAAGCCACAAGGTCTGTTTATTGTTAAGAGTAGAGCTTTAGATGAGTAGAAGGGGGTTAGGCTTAAATGAGTAAATTCATGAAAGATAAGATTAATATTTGTTTCATTATTATAGTTTTACTTCTTTCCATTCTACCTATTTTACTAATGATGGAATTGATAAAAGGGACACTGGTACAGTTTTTGGCAAAGTGCATTTGCTACGCAATCGTTGCAATCGGTTTGGACTTAATATGGGGCTATACTGGAATCTTAAGTCTAGGTCATGGCTTATATTTTTGTCTAGGAGCCTATGGGATGGGTATGTATCTAAAGTTACAGGCAACTGGTGGAAAGATCACTGATTTTATGCACGTAGGTGGCTTAACAGAGCTACCAGCCATATGGAAGCCATTTTTAACTTTCCCAGGAACGGTGCTTATGATACTGGTCGTACCTGGCTTGTTAGCTGGAATACTAGGGTATTTTATATTTAAGAATAGAGTAAAGGGTGTATATTTTTCAATTATATCCCAGGCACTTACATGGGCAGGGTATTCTCTGTTTATTGCGCTTTCACCCTATACCAATGGTAATGTTGGGATTACAGATATTACTTCACTATTTGGAAGCATTAGAGGAGATAAGAATCAAGGAAATTTATTTGCAGTATTCTTTTTAGCACTTAGTGTACTAATTATAGTTTATGTTATTTCATGGCATTTAGTAAATTCCAAATTCGGAAGAATTCTAATTGCCATTAGGGATGGAGAGAATAGAACCTATTTTTCGGGCTATCAGGTTAGCAAATACAAAAATTTTGTTTATATCCTCTCTGCAGTATTTGCAGCGATTGCAGGTGCATTATTTGTTAATTTTAATGGTTCTATTTCACCTAGTCAAATGACTATTTCTTATTCTATTACTATGGTAATATGGGTTGCCATTGGAGGAAGAGGTACCTTGATTGGCGCCATCATTGGAGCCTTTTTAATCAATTATTGTGAATACAATTTAAGCTCAGGTGGATTAGTTGAGATTTGGCAATATATCATAGGAGCCATATTTGTTGTAACTATATTATTCTTTAAAAACGGTATTGTTGGAATTGTAAAGAGTTGTTTTGGAACAGTTTCACAGAAACGCATGGATAAGAAGCAGGTAAATGTAACTTGTCAGAAAGGGGTTGAGAATCTTGAGTAAGGCAGCGGATTATATATTAGAAACCAACAATATTTCAGTTGTTTTTGACGGTTATTGTGCACTTACAGATGTATCGGTTTCAGTAAAGAGACATGATATTCATTTTTTTATCGGGCCAAACGGTGCAGGAAAGACAACGCTTTTAGATATTATTTGTGCAAAAACAGTAGCAACGAATGGTACCGTTTTTTATTATCCTAAGGATAAAGAAGAAATGTGTCTGAATGGAATGAAAGAACATCGAATTGTGAATGAGGGTATCGGGCGTAAGTTTCAGGTTCCAAGTGTATTTGTTAATCTGACTGTATTTGAAAATATGGAACTGTCATTACATGGTCATAAAGGGGTATTTGATTCTATTTTTTATAAAATGTCCAATTCGGAGAAAACGTTAATTCATGAAACTCTTGAAATCGTTGGATTGCAAAACAGAAAAGATGTGTTAGCTGGATCATTGTCCCATGGAGAAAAACAATGGCTTGAGATTGCCATGCAGCTTGTTCAAAAGCCTGAGATTATAATGTTGGATGAGCCAGCTGCTGGTATGGGTAAGCCAGAAACCTTTAAAACCGGTGAAATATTAAAGAATGTAAAAAGGGAATGTACCATCATTGTAGTTGAGCATGATATGGATTTTGTAAAACAGGTGGCAGATAAAGTAACAGTGCTTCATGAAGGAAAAGTCCTAATGGAAGGAAGCATTACAGATATTTTAGCAGATGAAACAGTGCAATCGGTTTATCTGGGTAGAGGTGGTGAAAAAGATGCTAAACATTAGTGAATTAGATTCCTATTATGGTGAGAGCTGCATTATTAATGGACTTGATCTTGAGGTTAAAGATGGAAAGATTGTATGCTTAATTGGAAGAAATGGTGTTGGAAAAAGTACTACCCTAAAAAGTATATTAGGTCTTGTTAAAACTCCCAATGGGAAGATTCTATTTAACGAGCAGGATATCATAAAAGTGCCAACCTATAACAGAATAAAAAAGGGTATCGGGTATGTGCCACAGGGAAGAGATATTTTTCCACATATGACGGTTCAAGAAAATCTGGAGCTTGGTCTTAAGGCGCAGGGTATCAAAGGAAAGGTGCCGGATTATATTTTTGATTTATTTCCAATACTTCCAAAGTTCGCAAAAAGAAAAGGTGGTGATCTATCCGGTGGTCAGCAGCAACAATTAGCCATTGCTAGAGCATTAGTTGCAGAACCTAAAATATTGATACTTGATGAACCAACAGAAGGAATACAACCATCCATTATTGAAGACATAAAGGTTGCTATTAAAAAGGTAAATCAACAGCTTGGTATCACAGTTCTAATTGTAGAGCAATATCTAAAATTTGTACTTGAACTTTCAGATTATCTTTATGTAATGGAAAAAGGAACTATTATTTTACAAGGTGAAACTAAAGAAATGAACGCAGAGCAGGTTCAAAAAGTGATGACAGATTAAAATACAGTTTAATTGTCATAAGAAAAAACGAATTGGAGGTATGGTTATGCATTTAACACCTAGAGAAATGGAACGTCTTATGATTCATACGGCAGGTCAGTTAGCGAAAGACCGAAAGGAAAGAGGGTTGAAATTAAATTATGTTGAAGTGATTGCATATATTTCATCCGAATTATATGAATTAGCAAGAGAAGGTAAAACGGTAAAAGAATTAATGGAAATGGGTAGACTCATGTTAACAAGAGAGGATTGTATAGAGGGGGTTCCTGAAATGATTGATGATATTCAGATTGAAGCTACCTTTGATGATGGTACAAAACTTGTAACAGTTCACAATCCAGTGCAATAAAAAAGTGCAAAAAGGAGGTTAAGCGATGATACCAGGAGAAGTAATGATTAAGAATAAAGAAATTGTGTTAAATGAAGGGTTGGAAGTTAGAATAATTACAGTTAAAAATGAAGGGGATAGACCTATTCAGGTGGGCTCTCATATCCATTTTTTTGAAGTGAACAAATTTATGAAGTTTGATAGGGAAAAAACTTTTGGATTCAGACTGGATATAGCATCAGGAACAGCAGTCCGCTTTGAACCAGGTGAATCAAAAGAAGTACAGCTTGTATCATTAGCAGGTAATAAAATAGTAAAAGGGATTAATAATCTGACAGATGGTCAGGTAAATACAGTTGCATTAAAGGGTTCATTGTTAAAAGCAGAGCTAAAAGGATTTTAAGGAGGGTGCTTATGAGTACAAAGATAAGTGGAAAAGATTACAATTCAATGTATGGGCCAACGGTTGGTGATAAAGTACGTTTGGGTGATACAGATTTATTGATAGAAGTTGAAAAAGATTATACCGTTTACGGTGATGAGATGAAGTTTGGCGGTGGAAAAACTATTCGTGATGGAATGGGGCAAAATGCTACCATTACGAATAAAGCAGGAGCACTTGACCTTCTTATTACCAACGCACTTATTTTGGATCATTGGGGAATCGTAAAAGCAGATATCGGTATTAAAGATGGAAAAATTGTTGGAGTTGGGAAGGCTGGTAATCCAGATATCATGTCAGGAGTCACTTCTAATATGGTAGTAGGTGTTGGTACGGAAGTGCTTTCAGCAGAAGGAATGATCGTAACTGCAGGGGGGATTGATACTCATGTCCATTTTATCTGTCCACAACAGATTGAGACCTCTCTTTATTCTGGAATCACAACCATGATTGGTGGAGGAGTAGGCCCTTCTGAAGGAACCTTTGCAACAACCTGTACACCTGGTGAATTTAATATGCATAAAATGCTGGAAGCAGCAGAAGAGTTACCAATGAATTTCGGCTTTTTTGGAAAAGGAAACTGTTCCTCAGAAGAACCTATCATTGAACAGATAAAAGCAGGTGCTATCGGCTTAAAGCTTCATGAAGACTGGGGTTCAACTCCATCTGCGATTCATACGTGTCTGTCTGTAGCAGATGACTATGATGTGCAGGTTGCCATTCATACAGATACGTTAAATGAAGCAGGATTTTTTGAAAGTACAAAGGATGCCATTGGAGGCAGAACCATACATACATATCATACAGAAGGCGCCGGCGGAGGGCATGCTCCTGATATTATTAAGGCAGCAGGTTTACCAAATGTCTTGCCATCCTCCACAAGTCCAACTATGCCATTTACTAAGAATACCATTGATGAACATTTGGATATGATTATGGTATGCCATCATTTGGATGCAAACCTAGAAGAAGATGTCGCTTTTGCTAGATCACGTATCCGCTTTGGAACTTTAGTAGCAGAAGATGTACTTCATGACATAGGAGCAATATCTATACTAAATTCTGACTCGCAGGCAATGGGTCGTGTGGCTGAAATCATTACACGGGCATGGCAGGCAGCCGATAAGATGAAAAAACAAAGAGGTCAGCTTCCAGAAGCAATGGGTGAAGACAATGACAATTACAGAGCCAAGAGATATGTTGCGAAATACACAATCAATCCAGCAATCGCTCATGGAATTTCTGATTATTTAGGATCCATTGAACCAGGAAAAATTGCTGATTTAGTAATATGGAACCCAAAATTCTTTGGTGCGAAGACAGAAACAATCATTAAAGGTGGTTTTATCATTGCGGCTAAAATGGGAGATGCTAATGCTTCCATCCCCACACCACAGCCCGTAATTATGCGGACTATGTGGGGAGCATATGGAAAGGCAAAACTAAGAACTTGTGTTACTTTTGTTTCACAGGCAGCTTATGATGATGGAATAAAAGAAAAACTTGGTTTAGAAAAAACTATTTTACCAGTAAAGTCCTTAAGAAGAATTGGAAAGAAGGATATGATATTAAATAACAAAACTCCAAATATTGAAGTAGATCCAGAAACCTATATGGTAAAAGCAGACGGAGAAGTACTTGAATGTACGCCAAGTGATAGCCTTCCACTTGCTAGAAGATATTATCTGTTCTAAGCAAGTATAGAAAGAATCATAGTAAGCGTCAACACAACAATGAAATGTTTTTAAAAACTGCAAATATGACCTACTGCCAACAACACCTGCATATATTACAATAAGTAATAATTGCAGGTGTTTTCTATGGAAAGTCAAAAAGCGGATAACCAATTAAACCTTGCCCTTGATGTTCCTAACACGGTTAGGGAAAAAACAATGGATCTAGATGTGGGATATTCAGAGGTTACAAATACTTGGGAATTAATTGTTCGATATAGTGGAAGTCTGGACCAAGTAAGGGAAGATTTAGAAGTGTCTATAACTGAATTAACAGGTGGTTATGCAATCATTATTATACCGGAACCCCTCATTGAACGATTATCTGAATATGAAGAGATTGAATTTATAGAAAAACCTAAGAGGCTATTTTTTTCAGTCAGTAATGGGAGAACAGCATCTTGTATTAATCCTTTGCAAACGGCTCAATATAATTTATTTGGTAAAGGTGTTATTGTTGCCGTGATTGATTCAGGGATTGATTATTCTCATCCAGATTTTCGAAATGAAGATGGAACTACAAGATTGCTAGGGTTGTGGGATCAAACTATCGCTGGTAATCCACCTGAAGGGTATCGATCAGGCACTTACTATTCTCGTGATGTAATTAATGAAGCACTGAAAACAAGAGATATGGCACAACGTTTAAGTATTGTACCAAGTACAGATTTGAGTGGACATGGAACCCATGTTGCAGGTATCGCAGCTGGAAATGGGCGAGCTAGCAACGGAAGAAATCGAGGGGTAGCATCACAAAGTGAACTTCTGGTAGTGAAAATAGGTTCATCCGTTGGAGATTCATTTCCCAAAACGACTCAGTTGATGGAAGCAATCGATTTTGTTGTAAAGACAGCAATTCGAGAGAATAAGCCCCTCGCAATTAATTTGAGTTTTGGGAATAACTATGGGTCTCATGATGGTAGTTCCTTGTTAGAAAGTTATATATCTGAAGTAGCCAATCGATGGAAACTTAATATTGTGATTGGCACTGGAAATGAAGGTTCGGCCGCGAAACATGCAAAAGGTATGCTAACCTCAACACCAGTTCCTGTAACGGAAATAATTGAGTTGGCAGTGGGAGAATTTGAGAATACATTCAATCTACAGATATGGAAAAATTTTTATGATCAGTTTGATATTGTGATAGTATCTCCAGGTGGAACAAGAGTTGGACCAATTCCAGAACGGTTAGGTACACAAGACTTTTTTATCGGCAAAACTCAAATCTATCTATATTACGGGCAGCCTTTACCCTATAACAGTCAACAGGAGATATATATTGAGTTTCTTCCTAGAACGGATTATATAGAATCAGGTATCTGGCGGATCGAACTTGTACCTAGAAAAATCGTTGTTGGTAATTATGATTTATGGCTGCCATCTGGTGGTGTTTTAAGTCCAGAAACCAAATTCTTACGTCCATCGGAAGAAACAACATTAACCATTCCTTCAACTGCATTAAGAGCAATCTCAGTTGGTGCTTATAATGCATATACAGATGGACTGGCGTTCTTCTCAGGAAGAGGATATCCCAGAGGAGGAACTAGTGTTAAACCCGATATTGTTGCGCCTGGAGTCGATATTATTTCAGCAGCCCCAGGAGGAGGATATAATACTCAATCCGGAACTTCAATGGCAACACCATTTGTAACTGGATCTGTTGCATTGATGATGGAATGGGGCATTGTAAATGGGAATGATCCCTATATGTATGGAGAGAAAATGAAAGCGTATCTCATTGCAGGTACCAGAAAACTCAGCTTTGCAAGAGAGTATCCCAATCCAATATTCGGGTTTGGAGCATTGTGTTTAAGGGATACCTTTATGCTGACTCAATAAGTAATCTTGCTCATATACTCACGATCAACATGTATTCTATATCATATCTTTTAACATAAAACCCAATGTCAACTGCAACCTTGCATCTAAGCTGGAGAGATTCATATTAAGGATTTCTCCAGCTTTATTTATTTTATAATTCACCGTATTTCGATGAAGGTAAAGTTCATCAGCAGTATCTTTTACACTTCCGTCATGACCTAAATAACAGCGGAGTACTTCTGTGAGATCCGTGTTACCTTGCTGATCATATTCCTGTAAGGGAAGTATTGTATTGTTATAATATTCCGTTAGAACTTCTTTATCCTCAACACCCATTAATAGTTTATAGATTCCCATATTAGAATAAGAGATGAGGGAATCTTCTATCTGATGATTCACATGAAGCTTTTGAATAGCAACTGCCTGATGAAAGCTTTTATATAGACAGCGGATGCTTTTGGTGCATTTTCCAATTCCTAGAAAATATTGTTCTGCTTTATCTAGATAGGTTTTATTATATTTCTTTAAGTCGTCCACGATAGAATCTAAAGCTGTTTCCTCAAAATTACCTAATACAATAAGTACCTGATTCTCATAATGAAATACTGCAATATTATCATATTTTCTATGACGTAGATAATTATTTAGTCCACTGCATATGGATTCCAAACGGTTTATGGATACAACACTACCCGAACCGGCAGTAATTTTCATGGCACAAACATAATAAGGCCAGTTTACGTGAAAACCTAATTGGGATAATGGTACCACATAGAGTTCTTCTTGTTTGGGAAAAAAGATTGCATTTTTAAAGGCAGCAGCAGTTTCTAACTCTTTCTGATCGGACTTTGTGATTGCATAGCAAAAGATTCTCATTATTTCAGCAATATGTATCTTCCATGGAACTAGGAATATGGGAAAGTTATTCTCGTTTCCAAAGTCAATTACCTCCTGAGGAACCGTTTCAATAAATGGTCCAATATTTATAACTGCACCAGCGGCTTTGTTCATCCAAATATTATGGACTAAGCCTAAAAGACTGAGACCGTTATTTAATCCAATTCCAGTTGAGAACGCAATTTCTCCGCCCTCTAGAAAGGTAGATGCTTCTTTGGTTTCAACCATATGTACCCAACTGACAAAGTTGTTCATTCCTTTTTCCCCAGCTAATAATGTAATGTCCATATGAGAAACTTTTTCAATTAATTGGTGTAATTCCATTGCCATATGCAACCCTCCTAAAAAACAAAGGCAAAGACCGTTACGCGTCTTTGCCTAATTAATAATTATTATATTCAGATTATAAATCAAAATACTAGCATATTTAACTTAAAAACGCAAGCCGTCTAACAAAAATTTATAAAGTGGATTGGGCTGTAGCACAAATTGATTTGGGTGTTGGCTCATTGAATAAAAAAAACTGAACGCTAAAATATAGAGTATCATACAGGAAAATTAAATGAGAGGAAGGAAGAATATTATGAATGCAGAAGAGATAAAGAAAAATCAAACAGAATATGTATTACAGTCATGGTCGAAACAAGGAGGATTGAATCCCATTGCAGTAGAAAAAGCAGAAGGAATCTATTTTTATGATTATGATGGAGCAAGGTATTCGGATATGTCATCCCAGCTTGTTAACTTAAATCTTGGATATGGTAACAAGGAAATAGCAGATGCCATAAAGGAGCAGATAGATAAATACTGTTTTATAGGTCCTTCCTTTGCAACCGAGTCAAGATCAACATTAGCGAAGAAGATCATAGATCTGCTTCCCGATACGTTTGGCAAAGTGTTTTTTACTAACGCAGGAGCAGATGCGAATGAAAACGCAATTAAAATAGCAAGAATGTATACGGGACGCAATAAAGTATTCAGCCGCTATCGAAGTTATCATGGATCAACCTTTGGTGCAGGTAATCTGACTGGAGAACCAAGAAGGTATCCATTGGAACCTGGTATTCCTGGTTTCGTTAAGTTTTTTGATCCCTATGTTTACCGAGAACCCATTGACTTTAAGACAGAAGAGGAAGCTACGGATTATTATCTAGCTAAACTAAGGGAGCAGATTGTTTATGAAGGTTCAGACAGTGTGGCAGCAATTGTATTAGAAACCATAACAGGTTCCAATGGTATTATTATTCCACCCAAAGGATATCTTCCAGGTGTTCGTAAGTTATGTGATGAATTTGGTATCTTGATGATATGCGATGAAGTTATGACAGGCTGGGGACGTACAGGAAAAATGTTTGCATTCGAAAACTTTGATGTAGTTCCAGATATGGTTACATTTGCAAAAGGTGTTACCTGCGGTTATGTGCAGTTGGGTGGCGTAGCAGTAAGAAGTAAGATTGCTGCATATTTCGATGAGAATTTATTATCCTGCGGATTAACTTACAGTGGTCATCCGCTGGCGTGTGCCGCTGGAGTAGCGTGTGTGGATTATTACAAGGATAAGAATATTTTAGAGCATGTTTCCTTGGTAGGTAACGTGCTGAGTGAAACACTAAACAAGATAAAAGACAAACATTCCTGTGTTGGAGACGTTCGTTCTATTGGATTATTCTCTTGCGTTGAATTAGTCAAAGATAAGAAAACAAAAGAGGCACTGGTTCCTTATGGAAGGGATAAAGAAGGGATCATGGGTAAAATTATCGGGATGTTAAAAGAACAAAAGTTCATGACATATTCTCATGAAAATATGATTCTAATTTGTCCACCGCTTATTATTACAGCAGAACAATTAACGGAAGAATTAGCGAAGCTAGATGAAGTCCTTTCCATCGTAGACCAAACATATTTATAAGAGAGGAGGCTTTTTATGTCTCATTTTACAGTACCAAACCATATTTTTATAGGGAAAAATTCTCTGGAAGAAGCAGAGAGCTACATAAAAGATTGCGGTAAACGAGCTCTTATTGTAA
>JAEZUR010000166.1 GCA_023420935.1 Bacillota bacterium
ATATATGTCCATGGCTGACTATTATCTGAAAATATGTGAAAACTAGAGAACCGCCGTGTACCGAACGGTACGCACGGTGGTGTGAGAGGTCGGTAGCTGAAATAATCAGCTACCTCCTACTCGATTATCATCTAATTTGCTGTTACAGTTTAACTATTACTTTATCCATTTGGGTAAAATTAGTAAGTAAATACTGTAACTCTTCTAATTTTTCTGTATTTAAAGAATAATGCATCCATTTACCCTCTTTACGTCCAATTACGATTTCGCTCTCACATAGTATTTTCATATGATAAGATAAGGTAGATTGAGAAATATGTAATTGATCTAGAATTTTACATGCACATCGTTCACCATCTATCAGAAATTCTATAATTAATAAGCGATTTGAATCGGACAGTGCTTTAAATAATAAAGCATACTCATTATATTTTTCATTCATAAGATCACCTCTACGCATATAGTACAGGTTCTTATGAGCACTGTCAATGTTTTATTCACCCTATTTCTTTTATACTTTTACCACATTAAAAAGCGATCCAATCACATTATTAAGTCCAGGGAAATAATTCATAATCTGCCATATTCCCGCTCCATTTATTTTGTATTCTGGAATAAGACGGAACTTTGCATTCATGCTTCTTACGTCATCAAACCAAACTACGTGCGGAGTCCCAGAAGCGTCACTGTAATAATAGTAAGGTGCTTGTGCTGGCTCATCAAACAGAATTATAACATTATTCTCAGCTGCACGCGCAACTGCGATCTGATTCGTGATGGATTCTGCTTTTGTTGTTCCTCTCACAAAAGGTAAGGGCCAGTCATATGCATAATTAGGAATTCCCATTAATATTTTATTAGGATCAATCACGGATACACCATAGTCTAATACCGTCCTAACATTATTTAAGGGAGCAGTTGCCATAGGAGGACCATAGGTATAACCCCATTCATATGTCATAAGTAGAACTTCATCCGCTACTGCACCTATGGTAGGATAGTCATGAGCTTCATATAAAACACCTGTCATTTCTCCTGATGTTTTCGGAGCTAATGCCACAAAGGTTAATAATCCTTCTTGTGAAAGCCTAGCCTGTACCTGTGTGATAAAACTTAAAAATTGTTCTTTATCTTCCTGCTTTACGAATTCAAAATCAATATCGATTCCTCGATATCCTTTATTTTTTAAAGTAGTTACGATATTTTCGATTAACCTTGTCTCGGCTTCATCATTGATAAATAAATTATGAGCAATTTCACTATTAAATTCACCTTCTGGAGTCATAGGCGCTAATACCATAATTGGTCCAACACCATATTCACCAGCAATTGATATAAGTTCTTCATCGTCCGCGGGAACCAATACGCCTTCTGGTGTAAAACCATAATTAAAGATTAATAAATAAGTAAGAAATGGTAATGTCTTTCTTAACACTTCTTTGTTAATAAAGGGATACGCATACCCATTTATGCTAATTGTATCAATTACTTCATCTCCTCGATACGTAATTACTAAATTATCACCTGGTTTTACTGTATTTGCAACAGCGATTAGCGGGTTATTCTGTAATAGTTTTGCTACAGTAATATTATTATTTTGTGCTATACTACTTAACGTATCACCTTCCGCAACAGTATAAGTAACTTCAGGTATTCGAATAGCAATACTTTGCCCAACGACTAGATTATCAGGGTTTGGTAATTCATTTACTGCAACAATATTCTCCGTTGTGGTGCCATATTGGCTTGCAATAGAACTAATTGTTTCACCAGCTGCGACTACATGTATCTGCACAATAATCTCCTATTATTTTATAATATATATTATATTTATATTCGTCCTATCTATAATATGTGTTAATAATATATATTAATGTAAGGATTGATTATCATCTATGAGCTTTCATTTCATTGGCTTTTCTAATCATCCATACTCCATTCAGAGCGAACCATAACAATACAAATATCATTATAACTATATAGAACATTAATAGCTTTTCTCGTCCAGTAAAAATCATACAAACACCTAAAATAAGTCCAGATACTCCAATAAGAAGACCTAAAATGTCTTGCCAAAGAGATCTATTTTTATTAGAAACCATTCCTATACTTATTAAAATATACGATGACCATAAAGTAATTACTTCGATTGGAAATAAGCCTCTCCCAAATCCTAGTGGAGATAACACAGAAACGATACTATATGCAATTTGTTTCTGCGACTCGTTAGCGGATAACCAATTAACAATTGCGGCTGGATAAGAAATATCCAAAGACATACCAACGGTCCAAATTGTTGTACCCATCAAATTAAAATAAAACCCTAAACGCGCCCAGATTGCACTAATTCCATTCATGGATTCTTTCAATCCAAACACACCAAGAAACAGTCCCCAAAACCCCAAAATCATAAATAATGCAGATAATTGCAATAAACTTGGATTAGATCCAAATGCAACCTGCATCTGCTGTATATTACTTACATCATTTGTTCTTGGTACAAGAAGAGAACCTACTATAATGAATAAAACACCCAAAATAGATCCAATACCACCTATCTTCTGAATGATTCTCTTGTTAATATCTAATTCACTCATAAAAAATATCTCCTTTGTAATACATAATATAAAAATTATACCATATTATAGCCGATTTCAATAATGAATTAATTCTTGAATGAAATAAAACGCAAATGTCTCAATATTAAATTTGATACACATTAGAATCTCAAATTTAATTATGATACATAATGATACAATTTAATTATGATACATAATGATACAATCGTTTCCCTCCACAAAATGATTAATTTAGACATAAATAGACACATATACTCACTTTTCTAATAAAATAATATAAGGAGGTGATTATTATGCTATTTATAATTCGTTTGTTAAGGTCTATAGGCAGATTTATTAGGAGAATTTTTAGTGCTGTTATCTGTTTCTTAAGAAGAATTTTGAGTGCTATTATCTGTTTCTTAAAAAGAATTTTTAGAAATAACGCAGCGTAAGATAAAAGAAAGGGACTATTTAGTCCCTTTTCTAAAGTATCCGTTTATTAATTAGCAATTGGTATTTTTACCGTATCTAACCGAAATTCATTGTATGTTTTATTAAAACGAATAAAATATTCATCTGCTTCGGATAATGAATTCTTTTTCATTAATTCAATGCATTCGTCACTAATTACATTGTATATAATATTATATTCGCTTCCATCACCAGAATTCTTCCATGGCATTATTTGAATTGGTCTGGAAACCATCTTAAAAGTATTCCCAGTTATAATTGGATCAGTAACACCACTTGCTAATATTGCTCTCGCACCAGCTTTTTTATTGGCTACATTGTTAATGGTATTTCCTTTGATTACAGGCTTATCCCAATTCATGATACGGATTGCATCTTGATCGCAATTGGTAATGATATTATTTAACAACTGTACATTAGTATGTAATTTATTTTCGGAATATTTATGAGTTCCAATCGCACGTTCTAGGTTATAAAACGTACAGTTTGTGATTGTTATATCTTTATTCGGAGTTTTATCATAGGAAGACCAATCCGCATGGAATCCATTGGTAGCCTTATCCGGTGTATCTATATTGATTGCTTCTTTGTTATTGTTGGATGAATCTTGATGATTTTGAAATGTACAATTAGAAATTGTTACATTGCTAGATGCATCTAATTCAATAAAATGACCACTATACATATTCGTGAATTTAATATTGCTTATTTTAACCTTACTGTTATGACCCATCATAATTCCGATTGTATTTTTATCATAAGCTAAATTAATTTCAGCATTTCCCTCGCCAATGATTGAAATATTAGAATCTCCATTGTATTCCGAATAAATGCCCTTTTTACGACTATTTGCGTTGGAACACATCTGAAATAATGAGTGTGACGCACCGAATTTACTTGTTCCTGTTTTTGTTCCTTTTACAATCTTTACACCATTTTTTAACTTTATTGTTACATTAGATGGGATATAAAGTGTATTGGTAATTTTATAGGTACCTTTCTCAACGATTAAGGTTCCACCACCTTGACTCTCTAATTTATTCAGATAGGATAGAAACGTATAATAATATCTAGTATACTTATTATATGTGGTATATTTTACTGATTTATCACAAGGTTTACTTGATGTAGTTATGGTATATGTTTTACTTGAACTAGCTGCATAGGCATCAATAGTTCCATTGCTACTTGTTATTATCATAATAGTTAAGACAATGAAAGCAACTAAAAATTTTTTATGTCTTAAGCTTAATTTTCTACTCTTTTGCATCATTACTCACCTGTCATCTTTCATGTGTTATTTATGTCATTCCGATGTATATTATATTATTATATTCGACTAAATTCGTCAATAAAATAAGATGAATATCCGAATTTCTTCTAGTAAATCTTACCTCTCTCTAATATGCTCTAATCCCTTTTTAAATAGATCTTTTACATGATCATCTGCAAGAGAATAAAACACGTTTTTCCCTTCTTTTCTAAATTTAACTAGATTGGCAGATTTTAGAGCACGCAGTTGATGTGATATGGCTGATTTGGTCATGTTAAGTAAAACCGCTATATCGCAAACACACAGTTCACTTTTCTCCAACGCACATATAATATTAGTTCTAGTACTATCTCCTAGTGCTTTAAAAAAATCAGATAGCTCATATAATTCAGCCGCATCTGGCATAGACTTTCTTACCTTTTCCACTACATCTGCATGAATGACATCACAATCACAAATATTCTCTATTGTTTTCATCTTTCAATATCTCCTTTTAAGCTTTAACTTTTGTATCGTTACACTTCAAATAAATATAAAATATCTTCCAACCTTCTTTTTATACTCCAGATAATCATCTCCAAAAGTAATGTCTAGAAACTTTTCTTCCTCCAAGATCTGAAGATGCATCATTATCATAGTTATGACTGCCATGCTAAACAGGATAAGATTACCAAATGCAAGACTGGTTCCTATGTAAGTTAAATCAAATCCCAAGAAAGCCGGATTTCTACTATACTGATAAATTCCACTTGTAACCATTGCAGTTGAGTCTTTTTCAGGTATACCTGCTCTCCAACTATCTTTCATGGTAATCATAGCTATGATAAATAGTATTGTTCCAACTCCGATGAACAATAAACCGCTCCATCGAATTGACTCAATAGGTATCAATGATGTATCCATGATTGCACTTGCCAATATGATTAATACCGTCGTTATACTTGAAAGATTTAGTATTTTCTCAATCAAAACAGTTCGCTTAGGTTTACTACCCTTTCCAAGTTGGTTGGTCCGAATCCCTCTCTTACTTTGTTCGAATAGTTTCATAAAATAAGCAATGTAAAATATGATTATCTCCAGCATTCCTATTATTCTTATCATTTCTTTTCCTCCATTCAATTTTGTATAGCAGTTGAACAACTACTCAACTATATATCACATTATAGTTGAGTGGACATTCAACTGTCAAGATATATTTTCCATATTTATTGTTTATAAACTATTATTTTACAAAACAAAAGACTGAGTTTCATCACTCAGCCTTCTTTCGTAGATTATATTATTTATTTAAATACTTTATATAGTTTACACCAAATACCTCAAAGGCCTCTAACACAGGTAGAAACTGCTCTCCTACCTCCGTTAAGGAATATTCTACCTTTGGAGGTATTTCACGATATACTTCTCGGTGAATTAATTTATATTCCTCCAGATATTTTAACTGTTTTGTCAATGTAGCCTGGGTAAGTCCGCAATTATGCAACGAACACTTGAATTTTTAAGAAAAGCAAATACTTTTTACTTAGCTACTGTGGATGGTGACCAACCTAGAGTACGTCCTTTTGGAGCAGTTGCAGAATTTGATGGAAAATTATATATCAGTACCAATAATACTAAGTATTGCTTTAAACAAATGGTAGCTAATTCAAAAGTAGAGATCTCTGGTATGGTGGAAGGAGAATGGATTCGTCTTAATAGTGAAGTGAAATCGGATGATCGCCTGGAAGCAAAACAAGCTATGCTAGATGCTAACCCTGCATTAGAAAACTTATATAAAGTAGATGATGAAGTTTTTGAAGTGCTTTATTTCACAAAAGCTACTGCTATATTCTCTAGTTTTACAACAGCACCAGAAACAGAGGTTGTTGCTTAAGTTATGCGTTTACTGTTATAAATTATTATCATAAACATATAATATTGTAAACGATAGGTCGAGGTTTCTATGATTATTCATGTGGTACAGCCGGGGGAAACAATTATTTCGATAGCAGAATTCTATGAAGTTCCCGTCGCAAGACTAATTAATGATAATGGGTTAACCAATGCATCTAATCTGATCACTGGACAAACAATCGTAATTGTATATCCAAAAGAAGTATATGTAGTAAAAGATGGGGATACCTTGATAAATATCGCAAATGTAAATAATGTAACTGTTATGCAGTTATTAAGAAATAATCCTAATTTATCTATGAATAGAGATCTTATTCCTGGCGAAACCATCGTGATTAGTTATAATAATAGTCAGAGAACGATAACAACTAGTGGTTATTCGAATACCTTTATAAACGAAAATTTATTAAGAAAGACTCTTCCATACCTGACTTATATAAGCATATTTAATTACAACGTTTCTAAAACAGGTGAAATAAAGATATATCAAGACGAAACTAATATTATTAAAATATCAAAAATCTACAATGTTGCACCTTTGTTGTTAGTTACAGCAATGACACCACAAGGTTCTGCTGATTTAGAAACAATTTATAATATATTAT
>JAEZUR010000153.1 GCA_023420935.1 Bacillota bacterium
CTATAATTCAAATGTAAACCACCACTTTGTTCAGCATACATATTATGCTTATTGAGTAAATCTGCTAACTTACAATATGTTTCCGATAAATCATAAGAAGGTTTGTGTCCAAAGGCCTTAATGCTATCTGGATGGGCTAACCCTGTGAACAAATTAGTTTTTATAAGGTTTATCATAATCTCATAATATCTTTTGTAAATACAATCCACATCCATGGTATCCCATAACTCTTTTTTGTGGTCAATTCCAAATCCATCAACCCAATGTATTGAGCCCGTTATAAAATCATATGGAAAACTATTTGTGATATCTTTAATCAAATCTTCATAACCTTCAAAATAACAAACTTCCAAACCGAATTTTATCTTAATAGGATATGCTAATCTTCTCGCCTGCTCTATAAAATCAGTATAACTTTTAATAGATAAGTTCTTATCATTTTTACGTAAAAACCATTCCTTCTGATAATCACTATATTCACATATCTCGTTGTACATTGGAATAAATTCTAGAAATCGATGGCTATGTTCCAAAAGATAGATTTCTTCCATACCTTGCTTAACTGCATTTTTAATAAATTCTTCAAGCCAAACTAGTGTATAAGGCCCTCTCTCAAGATGAACATGACAATCCAACATTAAATAATGTACCTCCAATGATCCCAAATTTTACTATATAGGGTTTTACCTACTTATATTAGCATATCACAAACCCTTCACTTAGTAAAACTCATAAACGTATATTTATGGTTTGGGTGGCATAAGTCTCAACACCTTTAAATCATAAATATGATTGCAGATAGATTCCGCTTGGTCAGACCGACTGACGACGGCGTTTATGTTCGCTTGAAACTCAAGAAAAACCGACGCCTGCTTATGCGTCGGTTTTTCTACGTTTTGAGGTTCAAAAGCGAACATGCCTAGGAAGGTAAGGCGACCAAATGAATCTATCTGCAACCATATTTATGCACATGAACTGCTATTAGACTTATGACACCCAAACCATCTCACAACCTCTTAATTTACTTTACAACCCTATTTTGTAAACACTCCATCATTTCCATATTCCCAATGCCCACCACCTGCACCAAGTTCAAAATGATACTTAGCAATTCCTAGATCAACTTTTCTATAATCTAAATTATCAAGAATTTTTCCAGTTACTTTACCACTTTTATAATAAAATTTAACAGGCTGCCCATTCATTGCGGACGGAGCTTTTTGTGCTGCTTTTATGCCATTAATAAACCATTCTGGTATCTGTAGATCCGACTCATAAAACTCTTCTATCGACTTGGTTTTACGATGAGTAAGTTTTGATATGGTTCTCTCTTTAAAGGTTTTTGTTTCTGCAACATTTCCTATTGCAATAATCCCATAGAAGACTTCATCCTCTAAGACATTACATGCAATTGCATCTTTATCAAATGTGCCTCCAACCCAACAGGTACCAAGTCCCATACATGTGGCTTCTAGTACTAGCTTTTCTCCAAAGTAGCCCATTTTCTCAAACACATGCTTATCTTTTTTTCCAATTAAAGTAATGTAATTCTTTACTCCTTTAAACAATCCATAGGATTTATTAAATTTAGAAAAAGCATCTCCATTATTTAGTACCAATTGCAGATGAAGTGATGCTTCGTTATTGAATTGGTAAATCATTTCATTTAGTCTCTTAACCTTAGCGCCCTCAATTGGTTGATCTGTATAAGTTCTTCTAGAACTTCGAATTTGAATTGCTGATAAATGATTCATACGAATCCTCCTTATTTTACCTCTTTATGATTGGAATACTGTTGAATTAATTCGGCAATATGCCCAAATAACTGCGCCATCTTTTTCACCTGACTTTCGTCAGGATTAAAGAAATAATAGTTTTTGGTTCCATCATGCCTAACACTAAGTATTTTGGCGTCGCATAATATCTTAAGATGATGAGATACTGCTGGCCTGGATAAATGAGTTTTTGCTGTTATTTCACCAACTCGCATACCCTCACAACTACCTTCAAATAATGCAATTATTATATTCTGGCGAGTTTCATCACCAATAGCAGTAATTAAACCTTTACAGGCCTGAAACTCATTTTTTAGTTGAGGATATTCTTTTCCCAAGTAATCACCCTTTCTGTATAATGGTTCAAATGTTTAAACCATTATACCAATCAACCTTTACCATTTCAACATTAGGAAAGAAAATCGAGACCATTAAAATCAGGGAATCTAAATTTAAACTTATTAGCAGTGTAAGTAAAAAATAGGATTTGCTGTATTGATTTACAGCAAATCCTATTCTTACCTTACTTTTCACTTATATGAATGATGTTCAGTACTATTTAAGATTCTATTTCTTCTTGATCGTTACTTTTGTACGGAACTGATATGTCTTACCAGCTTGAACCACCTTAACTATGACCGTTGTGGAACCTACTTTCTTTGCTTTCATCTGTCCTGTTTTACTTATTACAAGAATAGATTTGTTACTAGAACGATAGGTGACTTTAGCATCCTTTAGTAGATTTGAAATCCTCAGTTTATATTCTGATCCCATATACATTGTTTTACTTCGAATTACAGTTGGGAGAATTGGATTCTCTGAAGTTAATACGTACGCGGAAGTATGATCAAACGTCAAGGTAACAAAACCATCCTTATCTACTTTGGCATAATCATAGAGTGTAATCCTTTTGGTTCCCTCATTATAATAATTCAAGTAAACCATACGATTACTATATTTCTTATCCACTTTTATCGTTAAGTCTGCTGCAAATAAAAGTACTCCACTATGAGCAATCTCAAATTGTTGAATCTCGATATCTTTATAAACTGCTTTACTCTTCCTTAGAGCTGAATTAATGGCTTCATGAATTGCAGATAGCTTACTTGTATCTTTTATCTCTGATATATTTAAATCATAATCTTTAGCGATGACCGCATCTTGTGTCATACTGCTGCCATGAATTGTCCATGTATAGTTACCAAAATCAAGAACTAGATCAACATTCTTACCCTTTATAACCTCAAGTATTTCTTTTGGAAGAATGGTTGTTCCATTCATGTTGATTCTTACTACGGTTGTTTCTTTCTTATCCACCAAATTAGCTACTAACTTCACTAATTCAGTCTGAATACTTTTCCATCCAGTTGTCCCATCCATTCCTTGTATCTGAGGTTCTTTACCCTTGGAAGGATTAGAAGTTGTGTCATCGTTTGATGGTGAGGAAGGATTCGATGGTGTTGGTGGTGTAGTGGGATTGGTTGGTGTATCACCTGTCTTGGTAATCTTTATCTTAGTAGTTGCTGTCATTTGGGAAATGATTCTTCCCATATCTGTTAACCATGGTTGTGCTTTCGTTGCAGCACTTGGTTCTATGTGAAGTTCATATTCATTTACGCCGGTTTTTAAAGGAATATTGTCTAATCTAACATTACCAAACTCATCCAGTGCACCTTTTGCAATAGAATTAATATCTGTTCCATTGATAGTAAAAATACCACCAAACGGCACACTTGCCTGTAGATTAAAGCTATTCTCAGCAGTAGTATATTCAATGGTCTCACCATGATAAGATATCCTTGGAACAGTTACCATGATAGGCATATCAACCCAACGTAATACGTAATCATTTACCAACATTTTATTATTTCCTTGATTGGTTATGGTAAGATTAATATTCGTATCGGTGGAACTATAGCCATAATTACCTGGTGAAGTGGTATCATTGGCAATACTACTTGTAAGTGCCTCTGTTGCCCAAGATCCTCTTGTATACTTATACTGTATCTTTTTACCTGCCATCATTTTAAAGGAATATTCTACAATATTATTATCTGTTGCTCCACTTGGTTTCTTAAGAAGCCAACCAGAGGCATTCCAACCATTTACGTCGCCTGCAATATAAATATTATCCGTTGCTGATGTAAATACTTTATCTGGTATGTTAAGACGTAGTGTTACATCGACCATGGTAAGCTTTGGTGTTACTGTTACTGTCTTTGACATAGCTCGATTATATTCTTGATTATAGGCTACTACTTGATATGTATAGGCAATATCATTGCTAACCATAAAATCAGTGTAGGTAATGGCCGCATTATCTAACGTAACAATCTTATTCCTAACTGTTTTTCCATCGCTATTTATATATGTTCTGTAAATCTCAAATCCTGAAATATTGTCTTTCGATGCCACATTCCAATTAAGAGTTACACGACTTGATTCTTGTAACGGTTCCATTAAGTCTGGTGTAGCAGGTTCCGCTGCTTCAAAAGAAGTAGTAGCACTCATAGTTGCTTCTGATGATTTTGTAAACGTGAATCCATTATTAACAGTAGCTTTCCCAAAATAGCGATAGATTCCTTCTTCTGTTGGTTCAAATGCAGCTGTGTACACTTTGCCCTGACTTCCATCTTCTTTATAGTGAAGTTTCGTTTCTAACGCTTGAGTTACTGCGTCGCCCTCTTTATAATACGCTAGATGAAACTGTAAGCCTGGAACTTCTTTTCCCTTATAAGAAGGGTTATCTGTTAATCCTGGTATAGCAATCGTAACTTCTGTATTCTCTGTCTTTTTCCCAACACCAATCACCAAATTTTCTACAGCTGTAGGCGTTGTAATGTGAGTAATTTTAAAGCTTGGCAGAGCTGTGGCCACCTTGCTATATACGCTGACAGCATCATCCCTGTTACTCTTCACATAATAATAATACCTTGTTCCATTTACCACATCTGTATCGGTATATGTGGGATCAGTCACTGGTTGGTCACTAATCTTTTTTATCTCCATACCATCTAGAAGTGCACGGTATACCTGATAACCACTTGCTCCTTCCACTGGATCCCAAGTAAGCGTTACCTTTCCAGTCTCTCCGTCTGTTGCAGTAGCAATTAGATTGGTTGGTGCTGCTGGTAGAGCATTTAACTTAGTAGAAGATACCATCATCATTCCTGTATAAGCAGGTACATGAATGGTTACTGTTCCATTTACCACCTTAGCACTTTGATTGGTTCCAAGCTGATCTACTAATTCAAGGCCATCTGGTAAAAAGTCTGTTACATCCGCTACAATGTCAACTGCTTGCTCCGATTTATTAATAATGGATAGGCCGCCTTCCTTCTGACTTTTCCTTGCATATGTAATGACATCACCTTGTGCATAAGCCATCTTAATGTCACCAGTTGCAAATAAATCCATGTGATCATTTCTTACCTTTGAGGCCTTAACATAGGCATTATAGAGATCACCATAGTAATCACTATAACTACTGGAGATGCCATATGTTCCATCCCCATTTTGAGTTACTCGTTCCCAAGGAAAAGTTCGTCTTGAATCAGGATCTTTCGTTCCAGTCACTCCCACTTCATCTCCATAGTATATTGTAGGTGCTCCTGGATAACTCATCTGAAAGATTGCTGTTAATGCTTGTAATTTTATAGCTTTTTCCGAAGCATCTGGTGCTATTTTAATATTTTCTTCTTCCCAAGTTGGATTATCAATCTTTGTAATGTTTCTTACCGTATCATGGGAATCTACAAGGTTTAACATAGCCAGCCATGCTTCTTTTGGATAATTTTCTCGAATGACTTCTAGGGCGTTATTTAATTCACTGGCATCCCCGTCATTTACTATAAAGTTCTGAAGGGCTGCTCGAAATTGATAATTCATAACAGAATCGAACATATCTCCTAAGAGATATTCGGTTGCAACCCCCCATTCTTCTCCTAGAATAACTGGCTCATCAATGGCACTACCATTTACATCTGTCTTACCACCAGCTGATTTTACTGCTGTTCGAAATTGCTTCCAGGTCTCGTTTGATACATCTGGAGCAACGTCTAATCTCCATCCACTAGAACCCATCCATAACCATCTCTGGGAATTAGCCTGTTGCATTGCTTGACTATCGTCTGTCACATTGGCTTTCTCTAGATCATAGCCAATCACATTTTCACGATAGGTTACATTGTTATATTCATGTTCCCCTGATATGGTTGCCTTAGCATCATTGGAAAGATTGGTTTCTGATTCTTCCACCGTTGAGATTACTGGCAATGAATCATATCCCCACCAACCTTCATAATTGTATCGTTCAAACTGACCAGTGATTTCATCATACACTTTATCTGCCCCCACTTTAAACCAGTTTATATAACAAAAATCTGCGTCCGTATAATGTTTGTTGGTTGCTGGATTTACTTCAGATTTATAATATGCTTTCACCTTTGCTTCAGCAGCCGCTTGTGTTAGATCATCCTGCTCCACCAGATTCCAAACTCGACTCCAGTATTCATAAGCCCCAATCTCAGGATATTTTTCATACCGGTCAAAATAAATGGAATCGTCACCAACATGATTAAATACACCATCGGTAATAAGATTAATTCCAACCTTATCACAAGCTTTTGCAAACTTATGATAAACCTGATCGGATGCCTCTTTCGTAGCTTCATAATTTAAACCAGAGGTTGGGTCGTCTGATTTATTATATACTGGCTCTCCAAACATTGGGTCTAAATGTTTATAATCTGTTGCATCATATTTATGATTGGATGCAGCCCAGGATACCGGATTTAGATAAATGGCTGTTACTCCTAATGTCTTTAGATACGACAACTTCTCCCCTATTCCTTCTATATCTCCTCCATAGAATTCATTAGACCAAACGCCATCTGTTTTGGCATCAGGATAATATGGTTTGTTCGCTTCTTCCGATTGCCTTGGATTCTCTGGTATGGTTGACCATGAATTACCGTCAAACAGCTGAACCTCATCACCTCGATAACCATCTACATCTTTCGCATGATTATTAGAAGAATCTCCATCATAAAAACGATCTGCAAAGATCTGATATACGACAGCATTCTTCATCCAATCTGGAGTTGCATAATCCTTTGCAAAAACAGTTAGATTATATGGCGTTTGTCCATCTTCTGAACATGCCCCAGTTCCACCACTGACTCCATCATCCCCATATTCATATTTTGTTGTTCCATCAAGAATAATGAATTTATATCCCCAAATTCCAATTTCTTTAAACTCGTCTTTTGGAATCGTAACCTCCCAATAATCTTTGCCATCAAGCATGGTTGCAACTGACATGTCATAAGTTGAGGAGATTCCATTTTGATTGATTAATTCCAATTTCACTAATTGAGCATCTTGTGTTTTTGTAGCAAAACGGAAGGTTACATCTTCACTTTCCTGCTTAATTGCTCCAAATGGATTCTTATATGTAGTAACCTGACTATTAAAATATAAGCTCGGAGTATCAATCATTCCATCGTAATCCGATTCTTTTGGTTTATATTGATACGATAAAGCTTTCTTATCTGCAGAATAATCAATGGAAAATGTAACATCACCAGAAGCTTCCATAATCTTAAGTGCTAGATTGTTGCCATTGGCATCTCCAAAATTATTACCATCACTCCAACCTGACCCAAATACAACTTTACATTCATAGCTACCAGTAGGTAGTGTTCTTTCCACTTTATACACTGTATTATTAAAGAAGTAATCTACAAACTTATTCTTTGCTATACTTGGTTCCCAATCTTTTTCTTCCCCTAGTTCTGTCTGCAAACTGCCCACTAATCTCGGCCACTTTGCATCCTCTAATACTGGCGAATACTGCTTGATACCTGCCACATCTGCAATATTGATACGAACTTTATCAAGTCCTTCCAATTCATCATTAAGATAAAAGTTTACTTTACTCTTCTCTTCTAATGTGAATTTGAAATTCGCTGCATTGTTATTAATTCCATCGGAACCTATGGCATTATCCCATGAACCATTTTTCGTAAACTTAAATTCATAAGTTCCTTTGTCAAGTACCATGGATTTAGCATAAAACTCACCTACCAAGTGTGACATTACTGTATTGGGATTGTCTATTTTCCAACTATCATAATTACCTAGACCTCCTGTCACTCTCCAAGTACTGCTACCGCCAGGTTGGTTTGTAAACGTATCTGCCAGTAATTCAGCCTCGCCGGACTTTGGAAATCCAAATACTTCAGCCACTGTATTATACTGATTACAAGAATCATACATTTCATCTGCTGCTGCATTGTAGAGAAATACAACGTTTGTATTTGGTTCTATTGTTGTAAAGGATCTATTGTCCCAGGAAGGCCATGTCTCATGATTCAGAACACATTTATATTCATAGGTTCCAGGGTTTTCAAACACTTTACTAGTTGTATAATAATCCTTACTGATTCGTCTCATCTCCCAACCACTTTGTGACGGATCCCAATTGGGTTCACCAGATTCACGAACTGTACCGATGATAGATACGGTATCTCCAATGTTAGGAGTATTAATAGAATCAGTAATATATCCAGTATTGGTGTCAGCAAATACTGTGATCTCACTGGTATCTTCTGGAATAGTTAGTGTAACATTGTCGCTTACCTCACCATTACCCCAAGCATGATTATAAGCAATCTTATACTCTAATGTTACGGATGCTTCCGTTTTAGGAAACATAAATGTCTTGGAGAATATACCACCACCAAGATAATCTAGATCCCCATCTAAATCAGCTGGTTCCCATTCTCCAATTCCATTACCTAATCCATCTAAATCACCTGTCCAAGTGGCAGATTGTTTATATTGGTTTGAACTATCAAAGGAATTCGTAATCTCCCCAGTCACTGAGTTATATCGTAAATAAGCACTTTGCCCTTCTGGCACAGTAAATGTTGTTGTCCCCTTTACAGCTTCATTTACTGAGAGAGAAATTGCTGAACCTGATACAGCACTTACTTTTGTTTCATAGATTCCATTCGAATAAAGGTCTAACTTAATTGTATTTCCTTCACTACTTGCGTTTACTACATCCGTTACAGCACGAGATACAGCCCCATCTGTATCTGCAGCATTTGCTACCGAACTACTTGGTAACATGGTAATTAGCATGGTAAAAATCATCAGCCAGCTAATTAATTTCTTCCACTTGCCCAATTTTTGCATATACCTTCTCCTTTACAATGTAATAATGGATTCGTTTAAGCTAAGCTTATCCATTATTACATTGTATG
>JAEZUR010000031.1 GCA_023420935.1 Bacillota bacterium
GTGGTGATGACCCGGTACTACCAGGGGCTGGAATTAATGGTTGGACAGTGACTTTAATATCTAAGAATTGTGAAAGACCAGAACGTGCCATTGAACTCTTTACCTATTTTATAAGTGAATATGGACAAAAAATGATTTATCTTGGTGTTCAAGGCGGTACCTATGATGTAGTAGATGGAAAGCCAAAGCTGAAAGAGGGAGTGTTACAACTACTTAATAATAACAGGGCAGAATATGACAAATTATACGGTGCCAACGATACCTATTGGATGTTCCAAAACAATGCAATGCAGTCTAAGTGGAATCCAAACGCGTATGACCCGTTAGGACAGCTAGAAAAATGGACGTATCCTTATACTCATTACCTTGGACAATATGATTTTAATTTTGAAGTAGACTCCGATGTTGGTAATGCTGATATCAAAATTAAGAAATTATGGGGTGAGACATTACCTCATTTATTATTAGCTTCTTCAGAAGATGAATTTGATCAAATATACGCTGAATTTATCCAGAAGAGAGAGAAGTTGGGTTTTGACTTGGTAATGAATGAAAGTACAAGACAGATGAATCATATCAAAAGCAAACTTGGTTTAGAATGATTGAAAGGTTAATATGAAACAAATAAAAGAGAAACTTTTTGGTTTGAAGCTTAACGTAAAATTTACCCTTATCATTATAACATTTGTAATGGTTCCAATCATCTTATTATCCCTATATTTATTCTGGATTATGGAACAAAGTGAGATGAAAGAAAAAATCAGCAACATGGAATACAATATGAATAAGAGTTATAATCAAATTGTAGCCAATGTGGATTCTATTAATATGTCAACACAGTTTTTTCTTACTGACCAATCCTTAGTAGATTATCTGAATAAAATTAAGAATAAAGAAAAGATGTCAACGGATGAGCTAATGCAATTTTATAAGACCAATATTGCTTATATGGAACGAATTGTTAATAACAATCCATATTTATATCAGATCCGTGTTTATGCAGATAGTGTTAATATGAAAGAAATGATGCCCATTCTTTATCGCAAAGAGAGAATGAATCAATTATCATGGGCATCGGATGAAAAAATTATTGGGTGGAAATATAATTATAAGGATACTATATTTGAAAATGCAAGCATTAATCAAAATAAATTACTAATGTCTTATGTTACAACCATAGAAGATTATGATAATGGTGAAATTGGTGTTCTTGAAGTTGCAATGTACATGGAAAAAATGTTCCCCTGTCTTTATGATACCAATGATGACGGTTTGTATTGTTTTGTGGATCAGTTGGGTAACCAATATTATGGAGAATCCAATGTTAGGAAGAAAAAGGTGTATTTTCAAGATGTGATAGAACAGATAGGGGATTATGCGGAATCCGCCAAGGTTAAGTATTTAGAGATAGATGGTAAAGCTTATGTTGCAGGTTGCGTGGAATTAAAAGCACAATCTGGTACCCTGGTTTGTCTGGAAGACATAAGTGGAGATATTGGTAGAATACATAATTTTAGAAATATATTTATGCTCATTTTAATCGTAATATTAATTCTCTTATATGTGTTTATTAACTTTATTGTGAAATCCCTTCTTTATAAGTTTTATGAAATTTTAAGCTCAATTCGTGATGTTCAAAGAGGTAATCTTGATGTGGTAATTGAAAACTGTGGAACTGACGAAATGGGCGAGTTAGGCAGCCAGATTAATAAAATGCTATCACGTATTAAGCTGCTAATGGAAGATAATCTGAACCGTGGATTATTAGTAAAGAACTCAGAGATAAAAGTGCTGCAGAATCAAATCAACGCGCATTTTATTTATAATGTTTTAGAATCAATTAAAATGATGGCAGAGATTAGTGAAGAATATACCATTTCAGATGCAATTACATCCCTTGGTAAATTACTGCGATATAGTATGAAACAGGTTTCTCAAACAGTAACAGTAGCGGATGAGATTGATTACATTAAGAATTACTTGTCATTAATTAACCTACGTTTCGATTATGAAATATATTTATCCTTAAATATGCCAGAATCTATATATAAACAACAAATTCCTAAGATGTCATTGCAGCCAATCGTTGAGAATGCGATTTATCATGGAATAGAACAGATGGCAGAGGATACCAATATCTATATTAAGGGTGTGATAGAGGAAAAGTACTGTATAATCGAAATAACGGATGCTGGTAAAGGTATGTCGGAAGAGGAAATTTTAAGTCTAAGAAAAAGACTATCTGGGGATATCGATACGCTAGCTGGCAGTGGAAATGGAATTGGTCTTAAAAATGTTCAAGATCGAATTAAGATGACGTTTGGAGATAACTACGGTCTAGAAATACAATCTAAATTAGGATGCTTTACTAAAATAAAGGTACGCATTCCATTTGAGAACAAATACGAGGTATAGTGATGGATACAGTATTAATTGTAGAAGATGAAAAAATGATTCGCCAGGGAATAAAAACAATGATTCAACGTTCTGGCGTTCCTGTTAATATAATCATGGAAAGTAGTAACGGACAACAAGCATTAGAAATATTGGAAAATCAGAAAATAGATGTCATGTTTACGGATATCCGAATGCCTAAAATGGATGGAATTGAATTAGTACAACATATTCACGACATGGATCATAAACCGTTAGTTGTGGCGATTAGTGGTTATGATGATTTTTCTTATGCGGTGGAACTTTTAAGAATGGGTATTAGGGAATATTTATTAAAACCAGTGGATAGAGAAAAAGTAAAAGAAGTCTTATTAAAACTGGAAGCAGAGATTAAGCAAGGAGCAGAAAGTAGTAGTGAGATTCGTAATATTGGCTATCAACAATTAAAATATCTCATGTTGAATCAACAGATTACAGAAAAAGAAATGGAAGTAATGTCACAGCAATTTGAAAAGCAGTTGTTTTCCGGTGAATATATTGTTTGTTGTTGTGAAAGTAAGAACATGGAACAGGAGCAGAATGATCACTATGTTTTTCTTAATCATGTGGGAAAATATGATATCTATATTGTGGAGAAAAATAAGAAGGAATTTTTATTAAAAAACGAATTAAAACATACCTACGTTGGTACTAGTTCGATACACCATGGTATCAAGGAATTAAAACAAGCTTATCTAGAGGCCAAAGCGGCTAGAAAAGAAGCGTTTCGTATCTGCAGTAAAGCGGTCTCTTATTGCGATATTCCCAAAAAGGTTCATGATGAAAAGATTAGCCAAGAAAGTGTTGCTCAGATTGCGCAGATCATTGGTACAGATAAATTAGATACAGCCATTAAAATGTTAAGTCGTATTGTCCAAGATACCAAAAAAGATAAATATAGTATTGGTTCTTTTGAAGAGAGTATGAATTATTTAGTAAATCGTATTACAAAAACATATCAAAATGTACTTCAATTAGAAATGGAAGAATTATCAAAATTCCAGATAATCTATCAGTATACAGGTATCGATGAATATTTTGAGTCATTATCCTTGTGGTTGGTTCATTTTAATGAAAAAATTAATGTTCAATTTGATGATTATAAAAATAAGCATAAAGTACAGCAGGCTATCGAATTTATCAATAAAAACTATAATAAAGATTTAAATATGGCTGTTGTATCGAATCATATCTCTATGAATTATTCTTTATTTTCTTATGTGTTTAAACAATATACAGGAGGCAATTTCGTGAACTATCTAAAGGACATACGAATAAAAGAAGCGAAACGGCTGCTAGAAGAAACAGATATGCTAGTGATTGAGATAAGCCAGAAGGTTGGTTATGAAAATGAGAAACATTTTATGAAAATATTCAAAGGGGTATGTGGTGTATCTCCTACAGAGTATCGTAAAAATATGCAGTTTACTAAATAGTCAAAAATGAACAGTCACATTGCTTTCACATTGTTTGCTATGCGACTGCTCTTTTTTATTTTTTCTTTTTCTCTAGGTACAAATTATTATTTGCTACATCAATGAGTTCTTGCAGATCGAATATGTTTTGTGGCAACTCAATTACGTAGCCGTTGCTCACACTGATTTGATAATTCTTAGTGTGCAGTTTATTATAATTCTCAAGATAGCGATTCACTTTAGAAGTTAGTGTCATAGCGCCATTACCGTTATATCCGGATCCTATTAGGTAAAAAATATCCCCACTAATTCTAGCGCATATATCTTTTTCTTTTATGGAATTTTCTAGAGCATGTCCTAATACTTGAATTGCAAAATTACCTTCTTTATGTCCATATGTATCATTGATACCTTTCAGGTCGTTTAAGTTAAATACTGCTACTAAAATAGATTCGTTATATTCAAGTGCATGTGCAATAACCTCAGAAGATAATTTGGGAAAACTATTTTGGTTATATAGTCCAGTCATTTCATCACGCATATAGATATCTTCAAGTCGACTTACTACTAAGTTCATATGTTTCGTATCGCTAATATATTTTAGCATACTACTTACATAGGTAATCCAACTTAGGAAATTAATTCGGTGAGTAAGCTTATTGTCATAATAGGACAATGCAATATACCCAAATTCCTTCTCTTCAAAATAGAGTGGATAATATAAGTAAGTAGAGTTGGAATTGTCATAAATATAATTTGGAAGCATGCTTTGTTTTGTAAACGTACACTCATGGAGTCGTTTTCCGTTTTTATAAGCAAACTTTAGCTGAATGGTATTGTGATCAACCGTATCTATGTCATCATCCGATAAGATAATCTCTTGGATTCGTTTGGAAGCAGAATCCCAATCATTATATAAGCAAATATAAAGCTCACTACAATTATCTATTTCGCTCACATATTTTTCTAATCGGTTCATACCTTCATCGATGTCGGTAATACCAAGAAGATTCGTAGACATATTCATACTGTTATAGGTTGCATTCTCAAGAGCTTCAATTTTATTAAGTAATTCATATATATAGAAGATGGAAGGAGTCTCACTGTTTTTTTCACACCCGCAAGAACTTCCTATCTTTGGAACAGTTTGTACAACTCTAACCTGTTCCACTATAATGTCATCTAGTAGCTTAAGCAACTGTTCAATTGCAGCAACACCAAGTTCATACACAGGAAAAGTCACGGTAGTAAGTGTTGGTTTCATGTGGTGACCAAAATCTAAATTATCACATCCTGTGACAGCAATATCTTCAGGAATACGCAGTCCTCTGCGCAATATAGCAATCATCATAAAGAGAGCCATCTGATCGTTATAACATACGATTGCATCTAGTTTTTCTGAGCTGCTCAGAAGAAAATGATCCAAAGCTTGCTCCATAGATGATTCATCAGTATCACAGGTAAAAGAATCAGAATCCATAATGGATATATTATGAGAAAGTAGTACATTTTTATATTCGTTGTATCGACTTATGGAAGAATCAAGCTGTATGGAATTACCTAGATAGCAGACACGTTTATAGCGATGCACTGATATTAAATGCTCTGTAATTTGGGCAGCTGAGTTATCATTATCCAACGCAACAGTTGGGAAGTCTGTTGGAATTTGATTCACTTCTATGATAGGGCAAGTACATTTTTCTTTTAAGATGGCTCCTATTTTATTGCGAAGGTCAGATAAAAGATAGGTTCCAGAAGCAAAAATTACACCGGAAAAATCGTCGTAGTTTGGAATATTTAATATACTGTCTTCACCAATGCTGTAATTACCTAGATTCTCACCGTCAAAGGAGGAGAAAATCTCAAGTTGATATCCGTATTCCGTTGCTTTATCTAACATACCCTGACACAAATTGCTTTGATACTTACCAAATGTATGAGAGATAAATACTCCGATTTTTTTTGTATGATACATGAGAGCCTCCTAAAATGTAATATCCATATTTGTTACTATTGACTAAAAAAATATTCATAATATATCCATCTTAACATAGTTTCGTTGACTTAACAATTCACGTAACCATACTTTTGTGAATTCCTTACCTTATGAACTGATATTAAAAATAAAAAAAAGACACTAAAGAGTAATTTAATACATTTTTTTCATTTCTTCACAGGGAATATAATGAATATATGATTTATGGTGTGAAAGGATGTAGAAAATGAAAGAAAAAAGGATAAAGCAATGGCATCGATCAAGAATATTCAGGAGTGCTCCAGTGAAACTGTGACACATGACAGAATTAGAACAAGCAATTACCTCATTTATAATAGAATAAATAAAAAGTTGTACCTCCAAAAAAGTTGTTATACAAGAAACGCCACATCAGTTTGAAATAATTGATATGGTGTTTTTTGTTGCACAATAACAATTTATGATTCATATGATAAATGAAGGAACATTTCTTTGGAGGAGCTATGGAATTTCGAGAAAGTAAAACATTCGTTAATTTACAAGCAGCTTATGATATGGAATTAATGTCTAGTACTCGGTTTGAAATATATGGTGACAAGGCTACAACGGATGGTTTTATTGATATTAGTAATATGTTAAATGATATATCTCATCAAGAAAAGGCACATGCAGTAATTTGGTTGAGATATCTAAATAATGGAGACATACCATCCACACAACAGAACTTAGCAAGTGCGATGGAATATCAAACGGAGGCTGGCAAAGAAATATATCGTGAGTATGCAAGAGTGGCACGGGAAGAGGGATTTAATGATATTGCGGCTTTATTTAATGGAGTAGCAAATATTGAATTAAATCATGATTTAGATCTACAAACCAAATTAAATAATATTAATAATAACAAAGAATTCTGTAAAGACGATGAACGTTTATGGATTTGTTTAAACTGCGGTAATATTATGAGTGGAATCTGCGCTCCAGAGATATGCCCAGTATGCCTTTTCCCACAAGGATATTATGCGATATTCGTATAAATACACTAAAGTAAACATATTAATTTATAAAGTAATAGTTATGAAGGTAGGTGTACTGTTGGATTGGATGATATTTATAAAGCGTTAGTGGATGCAATTATTCCAAGGACAATGGAATTAGCTGAGCTATATGGCGATGTAATGTATTATGGAGCTTTGGATTTAAAAACAGATGAATTTTTAATTCTATCATTAAATGAGTTTTATGTACCTTTAGCAGAGGCTACCGCAGAACTGTTGGAACTCTTTGCTGAAATGTTATGGATGCGAAATACATCGGAGGGTCAAGCCTTTTTATCACTTTCTCCAAGTGAAATATTCCTTTTACTAACCAGGGTTGATAAGATTGGTGATAATTTTGCAAACTTACCATTGCGATTTCAAGACAATTCTGCCTTAGTACTAACGATTTCAAATTTTCTTACAAGACTAACTATGATGGGGTATTACTCTGAATGGTATGGTTATGGTTCGACAAGATTAGAGACACCCAATAAGCGTACACTAAAATTTCGACCATTAAGTTGGCGACAGGTTGGTTATCCAGGGCCTGCCTTTAGTTATCTAGATGAAGTGAAATTGTATTATAGTAGGAGGGAAGAACGTGGATTATGATGCTGATGCAATTGTTATTGGTGCTGGTGGAGGAGGTGCAGTAGCTGCAAAGGAATTAGGTGAAAAAGGTCTTAACGTAATCTTATTGGAAGCAGGACCATGGTATGGGAATAGTAAGTGGCCTAATCCCAATGCACAGTCAGGTGCGGAAAGCAGTTCTGATTTTGAGGATTTAAATATAGAAATACTTAGAAATAATTTCACAGACTTGGAACAGGATATGAATGATTCTATTACCGGGAAATTTAGGTGGGGTCCTGCTGATCGAGGGAGAGCTCCTTGGCCAAGAAATATTGCAGCGGGTGGCTCTTCGTGGCAAAACAGTGGAGTAGGCGGATCTACACTCCATTATTGGGCTAATTCACCCAGAGCTTTTCCGCAGGCAGTGGATAATGTTTGGCCTATATCATATAGTGAATTAATTCCGTATTATGAGAAAGTAGAAGCAACGCTACCGGTAGAAACAGCACCTGCAACTCCAAAAGAAGATATATTCTTTTATGGATTAAAACAAGCTGGATGGAAACCACTAGATAGTAAAGAAGTGATAACACCTGGTTATCGGTTACAACCAAATGCAATTCTTAAGGTTAATTTAGGAGAAGATGCACAGAGTGCTAGACTGGGAGGTTGTACTTTACGTGGTCACTGCATGAATGGATGTCGAATTGGGCCAACGGTTGATAGAGTGGCTAAGCGAACTACTTTAGTAAGCTACATACCACTTGCATTAAAAACGGGAAAGGTAGAAGTGAGACCGAATGCATTTGTAACAAAAGTTCTTGTAGATGAAAACACAGAGGAAGGAATCCACGCTACAGGGGTACTTTATAGAAATACATGGAGCGGTGAAACAATAGAATTGCGAGCAAAAGTTATTGTAATGTCTGCAGGTGGAATTGAGAGTCCGAGACTTTGGTTGAACTCAGAATTGCCCCAAAATGAGTGGGTTGGCAAAGGTTTGGTGAATCATTGGTTTGATAGTGTATCTGCAATATTTGAAGAAAAAGTTCTAATGGATGTGTTAGGAGTTGATAAGATAGAACCATTTGTTGGACAGAATGCAGCGGCAAGATTTGACCATCCAGGTCTTGGGGTTATTGAAACCTATGGAATATCTCCTGGTTTGTACGCATCATTTGCATATGGAAACAGCTATAAGGGCTATAGTTTTATGCAACAACCTAATCCGCAGGCACCTTGGGATGTAGAAGGTATGGTGGTTGGCGAACAGCTAAAGGAATTCATGATGGATTATACCAGGACAGTTAGTGTGTTAATATTTACAGATGATGACGTAAATCAAAATAATACAGTAACAGTAAGTCCGACTTTAAAGGATGAAAATGGCTTTGTACCAGTGATCAGCTATACTCCAAGTGAAATAGATCGTAGAAAGAGAGAAAAATTAGCAGTTATTGCCTCCGATATTTTTAGGAAAGCAGGAGCTAAAACAGTTATTCGAGCAAACTGGTCTCCTAATGTATATATACATATTACAAGCACAATGCGAATGGGTTATGTAACCGATTCTAATTGTGAAGCAAAGCAAGTGAAACGACTTTATATAGCCGATAATAGCGTCTTATATAATGGGATTGGTGGGCCAAATCCCACTCTAACAACACAGGCTCTTGCTACAAGAACCTCAGAGAAAATTAAGGAAAAATATTTTAATAATAACTGAATGTAATAGTTCTATATTAACACCAACAGTTGATATGGAACTATTACTTTATAGTTTTGTAAAGCAAGTATGATTGTGAAGAGCTGGGTTTAATGGTATAATATCTATATTATTGATTTGCTCATTAAGTCATCATGAAAGGAGACTATATGGCAGCGTTTGAACGAATTAGTTCGGGTATAGAAAGTTTAGATAAAGTTCTAGATCATATAAGATTTGGCGATAACGTGGTGATGCAGGTTACCTGCTTAAATGACTTTAAAAGAATTGTCCAACCGTTTGTGGCACAAGCCATTGCAGAACAAAGAAATATTATCTATATACGATTTGCCAAGCATCAACCATTATTAAAACCACAGAAGGGGCTTAAAATCTATGAATTAAGTGCCAAAGAGGGATTTGAAACCTTTACAGTACAAGTGCATGAGATTGTTACAAAGGAAGGACTAGATGCATTATATGTTTTCGACTGTCTATCCGATTTACAGGTTGCATGGTCTACTGATTTAATGATGGGAAATTTCTTTTGTGTAACTTGTCCTTATTTATTTGAACTTGATACAGTTGCCTATTTTCCAGTCCTTCGTGGTCACCATGACTTTGCAACCATAGCGCGTATTCAGGAAACAACACAAATATTTCTTGATATATATTCCGATGATATATTTACATTCTTACATCCGATTAAGGTCTGGAACCGCTATTTGCCAGATATGTTTCTGCCTTACCGATTAAATAGTCAAAATGAATTGGAAGCGCTTAATAATAGCGTGGATCTATCTGACTTTTATCGGCTGCTTTATCGAGAACAAAAGGAACACTCAGAACAGAATATAGATAGTTATGAACGGTTTTTTAAAGAAGCAAAAGATGCGTATTATCGAGATGAGATAACCCAATGGACATTAAATAAAATTAGTCGTAGTATGATGACACATAATCATAAAATGGCTTCTTTGATCAAGGAAGAATTTAGCCCAGAAGATTTCTTTTATATAAAGGACAGAATGATAGGAACAGGTACAATAGGAGGAAAGGCCTGTGGTATGCTTTTGGCCAGAAAGATGATAGAGAATTATCTTCCGCAATATAATCAATACATAGAACCACAAGATTCCTTTTATGTTGCAACGGATGTTTTCTATTCCTTTATTGTGGATAATAATTTATGGAAATTAAGAATTTTGCAACATGGGGAAGAACATTATTTTGATAAAGCACAAGAATTAGCACAGGCATTATTACAGGGGCAATTCTCGGAAAGCATTCGAGCTAGATTTCGAAGAATGCTCGATTATTTTGGGCAGATTCCAATTATCGTAAGGTCAAGTAGTTTTCTAGAGGATGGGTTTGGCAATGCATTTGCTGGAAAATATGAATCAGTATTCTGTGTGAATGCATGTAGTCCAGAAGAAAGATTAATACAATTTGAACAAGCAGTGAAAAGAGTCTATGCCAGTACTATGGATAAATCTGCCTTAGAATATAGGAAACAAAGGGGATTAGCCAAGTCGGATGAGCAAATGGCTATCTTAGTACAAAGAGTCAGTGGAACCAAGTTTGATAATTACTACATGCCGTGTTCAGCGGGTGTTGGTTTCTCTTATAGTGTGTATCGATGGAGCGATGAACTGAATGATGAAGCAGGACTTTTACGATTGGTAGCAGGTCTTGGCACCAAAGCAGTTGATAGAACATCAATTGATTACCCTAGATTGGTTAATCTAGATAAGCCAGAGACTACAACATTAACGAACGCAGAAGAGAAACACCGTTTTTCCCAACGTAAAATGGATGTAATTAATCTAGAAACCAATGAAATAGAGGATATTCCGGTTATTCAATTACTTTCAAAGCTTCCCAATTGGTATGTTGAACTGATCAGCGAGCATGATTATGATACAGAAAGAATGTTTTTGGAACGTGGTCAGCATCGTCAGGTTTTATTTGTATCATGTCAGGAGATAGTAAAGAAAACAAAACTGATGAATATGATGAGAGATATACTAACAACCTTACAAGAACATTACGGTAATCCAGTGGATATTGAATATACCATTAACTTTCGACAAGATGGTGCATTTACGGTAAATCTATTACAATGCAGACCGTTATATGTATGGCAATCTGCAACCAGCCAAGAGATTCCATATATTTCAGAAGACAAAACATTATTTAAAGTCGATAAAACGTTTATGGGGAACAGCTCAATGATTAACATTCATGTTGTCATATGGATAGACTCGAAAAAATATTATGAGTATCCATATAAACAAAAAAGTCTTCTTTGTGCAGTAATCGCCCAGATTAATCGATATTATGAAGGAACCAATAAAAACATAATGCTTTTAAGCCCAGGGAGAATTGGAACTTCATCACCAGAACTAGGATTACCAGTTGCATTTTCTGATATCTCTAATATTAAACTCTTGTGTGAATATGCTGATATGAACATAGGATTTGTACCAGAGCTATCTTATGGTAGCCATATGTTTCAAGATCTAGTTGAAGCAGAGATGTTCTATGTTGCTATTATGGATACAGAACAAAGTGGAACGAGAGTTTACCAGAAGGACTTCTGGGAAAAGGAAGAATCAATTATGTGTAAAATACTCCCTCATCTAAGTGAGTACGATGACGTAATTAAGGTTTATGAAATTAATTCAGATAAGCCACTTAATCTGTATGCGGATTTCATGAATAAAACTGTTGTTTGTGGCGTAGAGTCCAATGAACAGGGAAATGAGAAAGGTATGTTATGAAAACATTGTTATTAGCTTGTAAATATAAACTACGAGAAAAGTGGATAGCTGTTTTTACGATTGAAATACTGTTCTTATTTTTTATATGTTATCTGGTGTTACCAATTTATCATTGGGTGATAGAAAAGGTGTTCTATCTCACAGGGTATATATATATTGTAGATAGTAAAGTGGCTCAAGTACTGAGAAATCCATGGATTATTGCAACGGTTATCCTGCTACTACTATTATCTGGGTTGCTATTTTTAATTGAGCAGATAACGGTATTAACTTTAACGGATGCGAAGGAACAATTTCCAGTTAACGAATGGTTAAAATCGTTGAAAAGGATATTTTCACCTCCCGGTTTGTTGCTAATGTTCTTTTCGTTTTTCTCAAGCTTAGTGTTTCATCCTCTCTATCTTTTGTTACTGATACAAAATTTCAGAATAGTAGAAGTGTTAAAATCTGAGCTATTTGTTGGGAAAAGCGGAAACATTATATTGATTGTTCTTCTGATATTCATTTTTCTAGCTGGTCTATTTTTGTTGTTTGTAGATTATGAATACTTTATTCGAAACAATACCATGAAAGAGGCGATTTCAAAAAGTATTCATCGAATTAGAAGTAATTTAGTACCTTTTAGTTATAATATGATCATGTTTCATATGATTATAATTGTTATCGTTGCATTCTGTTATCTTGCATTCATGTTTATAGCATTTATGGTACTGAAAGATTCAGACTATTATAGTCTTAGATATGCCCAATGGCTTACGATAATGGATGTTTTTAATCGAAGTATTTTATACTTTTATAGTGTTGGTGCTCTTACCATTAATCTTGTCATGGTAACTGCTATTTCATCTGAAAGGACTGGTTCTGCAGATCCTTTTGAGATGAAGCACGACAAAAAAATATGGAAGTCAAAAAAGAAAGCGTGGTACGGATTTCTACTGTTAACCATATTTGTTATCTATGTTTTTACCCATAAGAATTTATTTATGGGAGTTAGATTACAATTAGGTTATGAAACAGGATTAGAACGTCCGGAAGTGATAGCACATAGGGGTAACTCGTCAATCACTCCTGAAAATACTTTGATTTCCGTGCAATCAGCCATCGATGCACAAGCAGACCGCACAGAAATTGATGTTCAATTATCAAAAGATGGAGTATTAGTATTAATGCATGATAAAACGTTAAGACGGACATGCAATCGAAAGGGAACAGTTGCTGATTATACCTATAAAGAGTTAAGGGAGATGGATGCAGGATCCTGGTTTTCGGATAATTACGCCAATGAGAAGATACCAAGTCTAGAACAAGTACTAGAACTGAGTAAAGATAATATAAATTTATTAATTGAATTAAAATCGATTACCGGTCGTGAGGAAGAATATGCGAAGGCCATTGTCCAACTGGTAAACGATTTTGGTATGAAGCAACAGGTTATTATTGCATCCTTTCATTTAGAAGAGCTAGAGGAGATAAAAAAACTGGATAGTGGAATTGTTACTTGCTTGATTTCTCGTGTGGCTTATGGACCTTTGGTTGAACATGAATCCATTGACACCATAAGTATTAATTCTAATTTTGCAGGAAGTAGAACTATTCAAATGTTTAATAATACAGGTTATTCACTTTTTGTCTGGACTGTGAATAGTAAGAGAGAGATTGAGAATATGAAAGATTTAAGGGTGAGTGGAATCATAACAGATTATCCAATTCGGACAAGAGAATTATTATATGAAGATTCGGTTCCTGATTTCATTGCTCAAGTAGTAGATAACATGTTTCGTATTTTTCGCTAAGTGTAGTAAATGGATATACTTCATTATGTTTACAGTGTATCCATAAACTACCTATAATTATTGAGTTTTCTTCATAAAATCTTCACAATTCATTTATAAAATAAATTTGTAACAATATTAATAAATTTGTAATATATTTATTTTGTTTTGGAGGTTACTAATGATAAATGTAAGAAAACTTGTAACATATTGTGTTATAGCAATTTTAGCTATGACTATGCAAACGGCTGTATCTAAGGCAGACGAAGTGCCAATAGATACAACGAATACAGAAAATACAACAGCGAATACAAGCATTACTGATACTACAAAGGTGAATACAGATGTTACAGCTACAATAATTGGTAGTAAGACTGTTGTAGAAAAGTCAATTACAACGAAAACCACAAAAATTGTAAAGAAAAAGATATCGAGAACGACAGCTTTGCGAAATAAAATAGTAAAATATGCACTTCGATTTGAGGGGAATCCATATGTTTGGGGTGGTACTAGCTTAACAAGAGGTACTGACTGTTCTGGATTTACGCAATCAATATTTCGCAATATGGGCTTTCGTATCCCAAGAACATCAAGAACACAAGCAACCGGAGGAAAAAGAATATCCTTAAGTAAAATTAAACCAGGAGATTTACTTTTCTATAGAAGAAACGGTAGAATCAATCACGTGGCAATTTTTATTGGTAATGGAAAAGTAATTAGTGCAAGTAGTGCTAGAACAGGAATACGAATAACAAAGTATAACTATAGACAGCCTTATAAAGCAGTTAGTTATATTAATTGAAGTTGAATGTAATAATACAAAGCTCTCAATATAAAGTGAGGGCTTTTTCCTTTTCATAGAGTTGACAGTATTTAACAGTGATGCTATGATAGACGGAAAATGAGTCATTGTTTTACAACTAGAAATACTAAAATTAATAGAATTGATACATAGTTGTAATAATGATTTAAAGAAAAATTAAAGAAAAATATTAATAAAATCTGACTATCTATGTTATAATTAGTAAGCAACATATAAATATATTTAGAATAATGGGTGTATTATGGCAAATAAAATGAATCAAAATAAAAAAAGAAAAGATAGTAAAAACAGCGGAAAGAGAGTTTTGCTTTTTGTAAATGTAGGACTTTTATCAACGTTATTATTTTTGTATCTATTTTTTGCATATTTTTATAGTAGCCATTTTTTTAAAAATACAGTGGTTAATGGTGTGGATGCCTCTAACATGACAGTGAAACATTTAGAGGATAAGATAAACCAGCAGGCAAAATCTTATAATTTAACTCTGGAAGGACGTAATGGTTTTACAGAACAGATTAAAGGTGAAGATATTAATTTGCATGCAGTATTTGATGGCAGTATTGAGGAATTATTGAATGAACAAAGCAGTTTTGGATGGCTTTTTTCCTTCATGAATCCAAGAGAATTAAAATTAAAAACTATGTTAGAATATGATGAGGATATCTTGAAAAAAACATTTCAAGACTTAGATTGCTTTGATAAAGAAAACGTAATAGAACCAGTCAATGCACATGTGTCGGATTATGGTGACAATGGATATGAAATAGTACCTGAAGATAAGGGAACTTTGGTGAAAGAGGATGTTCTATATAAAGCAATTAAGAGTGCAATTGTATCTCTTGAACCTACTCTTTTATTAGAAAAAGCTAAGTGCTATGAGGAACCTAAGATAGTATCGGATTATCCTCAATTAGTGGAAGCAGTTGAGAAAATGAATAAGATTGCAAGTAGTAATATTATTTACGAATTTGGTGAAGAAAAAGAAGTCGTTGATGGCAACTTAATCAGTGACTGGCTTTCCGTTGATGATAATTTCAAAGTAAGTTTGGATACACAAGGAGTAAAAACTTTTGTAGATTACATAGGTAAGAATTATAATTCATTCGGTCGTGTTCGTACGTTTAAGACTTCCTACGGCGATGTGATAAAAGTCAGTGGTGGAGATTATGGGTGGTGGCTCAATAGAGGTAAAGAGGTGAAAGAACTTAAGAAGATGATTCTAAAAGGTAAACAGGAAGTTCGTAAGCCGGCATACTTTCAGACAGCCAGACAGTATGGTAGCGATGATATTGGTGATACCTATGTGGAGATAAATCTTACAGCGCAGCACTTATTCTTCTACAATGATGGCAAACTTATCTTGGAATCAGACTTTGTTTCAGGAAATATATCAAAAAATTATGGTACACCAACTGGTACTTATCCAATACAGTATAAAGAGAATGATGCAACGTTAGTAGGGGAAGATTACAGTACTCCAGTGAAATACTGGATGCCGTTTAATGGTAATATTGGTTTACATGACGCTTCTTGGAGACATGATTTTGGAAAGGATATTTATTTAACAAGAGGTTCACATGGATGTATTAACATGCCGCCTGCAAAAGCGAAAAAAATATTCCAGCACATTAGTCGAGGTGTTGCTGTTGTGGTATATGAACTACCAGGGACTGAGAATTATGTAAAGGAAGAAGATAAATTTAAAGATAAAACAAAGGCAACAGAAGATAATGATGAGGAACAAGAAATTGTAGTAGACTAATATAATTTAGGAGAAGCACAATGACCAAACAAGAATTATTTCAGGAAGCAGACAGAAACAAGGGCAAGTTTTTATATAATGGTTCAATGGAAAGTATCAAGCAGGTTAAATTCAGTCATGAATTAGAACAACACGTAGCTGTATATGAATATATGTTAACTCAAGCAACTAAAGATGATCTTATCCTTTCAGAAGATATTATCAAACAAATGCATTATCTGTATTATCAAAAGATTGATCCGAGCAAGGCGGGTCAATACCGAACGGAGTTAAGTACTACTTCGAATCATAGTCATGTACCTCCAAATCCAGAAGAACTATCACATTTAATGGAACATTTTATTAGTCAGATGGAGAACTCCAAACGGTTTATGCATCCCATTGAGTTTGCTGCAATGTGCTTAAAACGTTTAGTTGATATACAACCATTTACCACTGGAAATGACTTTGTGGCAAGACTATTTATGAATTTAATTTTGGTAAGAGAAGGTTATGCTATTACATTTATTCCACAAAATCGAGAAGAGGATTATCGGAATGCTATCTCCTCATCTCAAACAAAATTGTATCCAGATATAGATCCCCTCATTAAGTTAATTGCAGAATGTGTAGTTGAAAGTCAAATTTAATATATTAGGATAAGTGAGAGGCGAATGGGAGAATCATTCGCTTCTTTTTAATGTCATTGGATAGTATATGTTCGCAAAATATCTAAATTGATTGAGGCCATGTTAGTATTCAGATTATTGGTTATAGTATGTATAGCAAGTTAAATAGGAATTTATTTTATGCTAAAGATATTAATGCAATGGAAGGATGGTAATATGAAGTTACAAACATGGTTATACAAACTTAAAGGTTTATCCAATGCCATTATACGATATTCTGTGACTACTGGGTTTTTAATTGCTATAGCTGTAATAAATGCGATTTCCATTCAAAGGGTAGATACTTACCCCAAACTACTTATGTCGTGTATCGTAGGTGCTATGCTGTGTGCAACCATGCAGGCAGTGTGGGAGAGATTCTTTTCACGGTTTACCCAGTGGATTATCTTACTATTAAGCGGTGTAGTCCTAACTGTTTTCTATTATTTAATTATTCAAAATGCATCTGATTACAGTGCAGAACTATCACTACGAACTACAATTGCAATCATTGCTTTGTATATGATATATAGTCTAATTCCTACGATTAAGAGTAAAGTGAGTTTTAATGATAACTTTATGATTATATTTAAAGCAATGTTTCAAACAATATTTTTTTCAGTAATTTTATTCGGTGGATGTAGTTTGGTGATTGCTGCCTTTCATCTCTTGATTCGCGATGTAAATCAAAATATCTATTTACACACAGGTAATATAATTTTTTCCCTATTTGGGCCAATCTATTTTCTGTCTAGGATACCTGTTTATCCAGTGATAGAGGAGGGAGATACAGACAATGCCACAGAACAAGAAAAACAGGTAGTTAATGCAGCTACCTGCCCTAAGTTTTTGGAAGTATTAATCTCTTATATTATAATACCGCTCACAACGATCTACACTGTTATTTTAGTGTTTTATATAATATTAAATATACGAGGTAAGTTTTGGACCAATAATCTCTTAGAACCATTAATCGTTTCCTATGCAATAGCGATTATACTCGTTTATCTCCTTGCTAGTAAAATGGAAAATAAATTGACTCAGTTTTATAGATTAGTCTTTCCTAAAGTACTGGTACCTATTGTTATATTTCAGATTTTATCTTCTTTTTTGCGAATTCAAGATGTGGGAATTACTCATGACCGGTATTATGTAATTTTATTTGGAGTTTATGCAGCAGCATCGGGTGTTATTATGAGTTTGCTATCAGTGAAGAGAAATGGATTGCTTGCAGCTGTTCTAATTGGATTTGCAATTGTATCTATTGTGCCTCCTATTGATGCATTTACAATAAGTCGTTATAGTCAGGAGAATATGCTGAGACGGGTTTTAAGAAAGAATGAGATGCTAAAAAAAGATAAAATAATTGCAAATTCCAATATTTCAGATGATGACAAAAAGAAAATAGCAATAGCTGTGGAATATTTAGACAGAATGGGATATGCGGAAAAGATAAGTTGGTTGCCTGATGAGTTTAATGCTTATGAAGATTTTTATGATTTATTTGGGTTTTATCAGTATGACATTCCGAACAAAGATATAGTAAACATTTTTGTCAGCCGTAATCCTAATATGATTTATGATATAGCAGGATATGATGTAATGGCAAGAACTTACGTCAATATGGAAGAAATTGATGATTCTATTATATCAGATATAGAAAAGGAAGGAAGCCGTTATCGCCTCTTAAAAGAAAAGTCGGGGACATTTTTTAAAATCATACTGGAAGATGTGAATAATAAAGAGGTAATCCATTTTGATACGAAAGAGATTTTTACAAAATACCGTAATTTCTCAATGGAAAAAACGCAATTGACCAAGGAAGATGCAAGTTTCTTGGTAGAAAATGAGGAGATAAAAATGATGATGGTGGTACAAGAAGCCAATATGAATAGATCAGCAGACCAAGAGTTTTATAATGCGGAAGTATATATTTTTATTCAGTTTAAATGATAAAATTGACATTTTATTAGGATGGATTTATGATTATAAAAACCGATAAATGTCATACCATTATTGTCGGGAGTGATGGCATTTAGTTTAGTATACTTCTCTTTGAAGGGAGGAAATGGGTATGGATACAATGAAACAAATGAATCTTGCTATGAAATACGTAGAAGATAATTTGACTGGAACGATTGATTTTAATAAGTTATCCCAAATAGCATGTTGTTCAGAATATCACTTTAGAAGAATGTTTTCGTTCTTGTCAGGAATATCTTTAAGCGAATATATTCGTTTAAGACGATTGACATTAGCTGCAACTTTACTTCAAACAACAGAGAAAAGGATAATTGATATTGCATTCGAAATAGGATACGAATCTCCAGATTCGTTTACGAAAGCATTCCAGAGTGTACATGGAATTACGCCTTCCCAAGCGCGTAAAAATAGTAGTGAGTTAAAAGCATTTTTACCCATGACCTTTCAACTTAAAATTCAAGGAGGAACAGAGATGAATTATCGTATTGTTGAAAAAGAAGCGTTTAAAATTGTGGGGATTAAAAAAAGAATTACCCTAGTCTATGAAGGTGTTAATACTCAAATGGATTCAATGTGGTCAAGTCTAACGATGGAGATCATTCAGGAATTAAAACAGTTGTCTAATGTAGAACCGAATGGAATTCTATGTGTATCCGCTAATTTTGCGTCGGATAGAGTGGAAGGATCCGAATTGGATCAGTATATTGGAGTAGCTACGACAAAAGATAGCGATGCTAAGTATGCTGAGTTATCAGTTGAGGCTACAACATGGGCTGTTTTTACAGTTGTAGGTGTTTTCCCAAAAGAGTTACAAGATACTTGGGCAAAAATATATTCAGAATGGTTCCCTACATCTGGATATGAATTAACAGGGGGACCAGAGCTATTATGGAATGAAAGTCCGGATACAAGTAAACCTGATTACAGGAGTGAAATCTGGATTCCGGTAAAGAAAGCAGAATAATTTTTATGATTATCTTATAAACAAAATAGTATATAAAGCAAGAGTTAAGTATCTAGTAGTTTGACTCTTGCTTTTTTCTTGTCCCAAAATCGTCCTTGTAAGCATATCATCATGCTTTGGTAAAAATTACAACAATCCCCAACTCATTTTCACTACATTTCTTAAATGTATATTCAAACTACACAAAAAACCATGGAAAAAATCTTGTAAAACCTAAATAGTGAATAAATTCTATGGTAGACCATAGGATTTTGTATGTAATTTCGCATATGCCTTTGCTATAATCCATCCTGTAAGTTAAACAAACCGTTCCTGTATGGAACGAAATCTTAAGGAGGATGTATATGAAAAAGAAGTTACTTAGCGTATTTTTATGCGCAGCTATGACTGCAACTATGTTAGTTGGCTGTAGTAGCAAAAACAATGCAGCAACAACTGAAACCCCAGCAGCAACAGAAGAGGCAGCAGCAACTGACGACGCGGCAGCTACTACCGATGCGGTAGCAACCGACGACGCAGCAGCAACAGCTGATGCAGCAGCAGATGCAGCACAAGGTGTTGATGGCAAAAAAGTTGGAGTTTGTATCTACAAATTTGACGATAACTTTATGACACTTTATAGAGAAGAATTACAGAGATATTTAGAAGCTGGTGGAGCTACTGTTACTGTAATGGATGGAAAGAATGACCAGGCAGAGCAAACTAACCAGATTCAGAACTTCATCACAGAAGGTGTTGACGTTTTAATCATTAACTTAGTTCAGGCTTCTGCAGCTGAGCAGGTTACTAATCAGTGTAACGATGCTGGAATTCCAGTAGTATTTATTAACCGTGAACCAGAAGTAGCAGAAGAAGAAAGATGGCAAGCAGATGGCATCAAAGCTACTTATGTAGGAGCTGATGCAAGACAGTCTGGTACATACCAAGGTGAACTTATTGCAGATCTTCCAAACAAAGGTGATGCAAATGGTGACGGAACTGTAGGATACGTTATGGTTATGGGTGATCCTGAAAACGTTGATGCACAGTACAGAACAGAATTCTCAATCAAAGCGTTAGAGTCAGCTGGAGTGAAAGTTTCAGAACTTGACAAACAACGTGGTGACTGGGATCAGGCAAAAGGACAAGAAATCACAGCTAACGCTTTAACAGCTCAAGGAGATGCTATTGACGTAGTATTCTGTAACAATGACGCTATGGCACTTGGTGCATTACAAGCAATTGAAGCAGCTGGAAGAACAGTTGGAAAAGATATCTATTTAGTAGGTGTTGATGCTCTTACTGAAGCTCTTGAAAATGTTCAGAGTGGTAAAATGACTGGTACTGTATTCAATGACCATATCGGACAGGCACATACAGCAGCTGACACAGCAGCAAAATTTATCGCTGGTGAAACTGTAGCTCCAGTTAACATGGTAGATTACGTAAAAGTAACTACTGATAATGCAGCAGATATCTTAGCACTTCTTAAATAATAGAAGGCAGTTTGATGGACTTACGAAGACAATCCCCAAGTAATGAGTAAAGGAGCAGTAATCTGCTCCTTGCTCCTTGGTCTTGTTTTCGGGATGGGTGTGCCCCCCGCACACCCTTTTTATAAGGAAAGGGAGGTCACATAGATGGCAGAATATATGCTAGAGATGCGTGGGATTTGTAAAAGCTTTCCGGGTGTTAAGGCTCTTGATGGTGTAACTATTAAGGTGAGACCAGGTACGGTTCATGCATTAATGGGTGAGAATGGTGCTGGTAAATCTACATTAATGAAATGCTTATTCGGAATTTATAAAATGGATGCTGGAGAAGTTATATTTCAAGGAGAAAAAGTACAAATAATCAATGCAGACGATGCATTACATAAAGGAATTGCAATGGTTCATCAGGAATTACAACCAATTCCAGAAAGAAGTATTGCAGAGAATATTTTCTGTGGAAGATATCCACTTAGAAAAATTGGTCCTATCGGAATTATTGATCATAAGAAAATGTTTGAAGAAGCAGAAAAGTTATTAAAAGAAGTTCGTATGGAATATGATCCAAAAGCAAAATTAGGAACATTATCGATATCTCAGATGCAATCAGTTGAGATTGCAAAAGCAGTATCCATGGATGCAAAAGTTGTTATCATGGATGAACCAACTTCTTCTCTAACAGATAATGAAGTTGAAGCATTATTTACTATTATTAATGATTTAAGAAAAAAAGGTGTATCCATCATATATATCTCTCATAAAATGGACGAAATTCTTCGTATTTCTGATGATGTATCTATCATGCGAGATGGTCAGTATGTTGGTACTTGGGAAGCAAAAGAATTAACTACGGATATGATTATCGCTAAGATGGTGGGACGTGAATTAACAAATATTTACCCACCAAGAGACAATACTCCAGGTGAAGTAATTCTTGAAGTAAAAGATTTAACTAGTATTTTACCAAAATCATTTAAGAATGTTAATTTAACACTTAGAAGAGGTGAAATATTAGGTCTTGGAGGTCTGGTAGGAGCACAGAGAACCGAACTTATGGAAGCAATTTTTGGGGTTCGTCATGTTGCATCCGGCGAGATAATATATAAAGGCAAGAAATTAACCATTAAACGTCCTCATGATGCAATTAAAAATGGTATTGGGCTAATCACAGAAGACCGAAGAGGTACTGGGATTTTTGGAGTGTTATCCATTGCAGATAATGTAGCAATCGCATCATTAGAAAAGTATGTTGATGCAGGAATTGTTTTAAATGATAAGAAGATTAGTAAATTGGTTAAAGAAAACATTGCAAAACTTAGCATTAAAACGCCAAGTAGTAAAACATTGATTCAAACCTTATCTGGTGGTAACCAGCAGAAAGTTATTATATCAAGATGGTTAGCTAATGATCCAGATATCCTAATTATGGATGAACCTACCCGTGGTATTGATGTAGGCGCAAAGTATGAAATTTATCAGATTATGGTTGAACTAGCGAAACAAGGAAAAGCAATTGTAATGATTTCATCTGAGATGGCAGAATTGATTGGTATGTCCGATCGAATTGTCGTTATGTGCAATGGCAAGGTTACAGGTGAGGTAACAGGTGAGGAAGCAACTCAGGAAAATATCCTGAACTACGCAACTCAATTTTAATCTAAGGAGGATATGATCGTGAAGGCAAGAGAACTAAATATTAAGAATTTTTTAGTTAATAATGCAATTATAATAATTTTAGTAGCCCTATCCATTGGCGTAGGATTTACTAATATCAGGTTTTTCTCAGTAAATAACTTTTCAAATATTTCAGTAAATACAGCGGTACGTTTTATCATCGCATTAGGTGTTAGTGGATGTCTTATAACAAAAGGTACTGACCTTTCCGCTGGTCGTTTGGTTGGACTTGGTGCTTGTGTAGCAGCAACACTACTTCAGAAAATAGATTATTCAGATAGATTTTATCCAAATCTACCTGCACTTCCAATCATTTTAGTATTACTTATTACAATCGCAGTTTGTTGTGTATTTGGTTTAGTGAATGGTTTTGTAATTTCTAGATTCAAAGTTCCACCATTTATTGCAACTTTAGGTATGCAGACAATCGTTTATGGTATTTGTCTTGTTTATACAGGTGCAAGCCCACTTGGTGGTTTCCGTAGCGATTATACTAAAATCGCAACTGGTAAAGTTTTTAACGTTGGAGGATTCAAAGGAATCCCATATCTTTTCTTTATAGCATTAGCAATTGGTTTATATATGTGGTTCTTATATAACAAAACAAGACATGGTAAATACATGTATGCAATTGGTGGTAATGAACATGCAGCAGAAGTATCTGGTGTAAATGTTAATAAAACATTAATCATTATCTATACCTTAGCAGCAGGTTTATATGCTATCGGTGGTTTCTTATTAGCAGCAAAAGCTGGTGGAGCAACCGTTAACACTGGTATGGGTTATGAATTAGAAGCAATCGCAGCATGTACCATCGGTGGTGTTTCTACAAACGGTGGTGTTGGTAAAGTATCTGGTATCTTAATCGGTGTTCTTGTATTCGAGATTTTAAAATCTTCTTTACAGTTCTTAGGTGTAGATACGTCTTACCAATATATTGTTCAGGGTCTTGTAATCGTTGTTGCAGTTGCCCTTGACTTAAGAAAATATTTAGCAAAAAAATAATAGAAAATGCACGTTACAAAAAGCAGCGGGCGGGGACTTTCCTCGCTTGCTTTTTGTGCTTTATAAAAAAGGGGGTGTGAAATTGCGATGATTTGGGTTGTGGAGATTCTGATCTCTTTTTATAATTCCCAAGAAGCGTTTTATGCTTCTTTTGCTCCAACGCTACGCTTAGCTTCCGCTATGGAATTATAAAAAGAGATCAGAATTGGCAAGGTTATTGACATCGCAATCGCGTAGTTTTTTATAAAGGACGGTGGGCGCTGGTAATTTTGAATTTCTTGGATACAACATTACGCATAGCTTTCGCTATTGAATTAAAAAGGTATCTGAATAGGGAAGGTTATTGACGTCGCAATCGTGTAGTTTTTTATAAAGGACGGTGGATGCTGTATTTTGTTGTTTTAGTTGAAAGGTTTCGTTGGATATTTTATAATTATAGTAACAATTGGAGAAGTTATTAAGGGATTATAATAAGAGAAATGAAATGATTGGAGGTGGATTAGGATGGATGATAAAGATGAAAAAAAGATTGAAGATGTGACATTGCAAGAGGCGATTCGGAATGAGCAGGATGATAAAAAGGATGAACCAAAGAAAGAGGAAAAAATGTTCAAAGAAGAAATTTATGACCGACTTCCTTTTTCGTACAAGCAGGTTGATATTTTTACAAAAGTTATCATAGGAGTAACCATAGCTTTTGTGATTTTTGCTATCATAGTAAGTAATATGTCTTAATTATGATCAAGTCTACAACGATCTATTTGTTTTTAACTACAGTACTCCTAAATTGCATCAGGCTTTTAGCCTTCCCGATTACAAGAACTGTTACTATATAAAAGTCATTATCGTTTAGCTAAAAAGCACGAAAATATATCATACAATAATCACAACCTAAATTGTTTACGATAGTGGAATATGATTCCGTAACGGAAGTTAAGCGGAGCGTTGGAGAGAAGGAATCATATTCCACTATCGTAAACTCGACAACGTATATTATTTAATTATATTGAAATTTTTGAAAGTGGGTGAAAAGCATGAACTATTATAATGTAATGTTAGTGGATGACGAAGAAGAGGTGCGTCAGGCTATTATTAAAAAGCTTGATTGGGAAGCGATGGGGTTTCGCTTGGTTGCATCTGCTGATAATGGGGAAGAAGCACTAGAGATGGCGGAGAAATATCATCCAGATGTGGTTATGACGGATATACATATGCCATTCATGGATGGGCTTACACTTTGCCGTAAGTTAAAGGAGAACTTTAAAAATATTAAATTAGTTATCTTTTCTGGGTATGATGAATTTGAATACGCCAAAGAAGCAATTAAGCTTGAGGTTGAGGAATATATATTAAAACCAATAAATGCGCAGGAGTTACAACAGGTATTTGAACGTTTGAAATCTGCATTAGATGAAGAAATCAATGAGAAGAGAAATATTGATAAGTTAAAGCAGTATTATCTTGAGAGTCTTCCTAAGATGCGGGATCAGTTCTTTATTGGTTTACTAGAGGGTAGCTTTAGTGAAGATAAGATAGCAGAATATCAGGCATATTATGATATTATTTTTGATGCGCCATATTATAATGTTGCCGTTCTACGAGTAGATACGAATATAAAAGAAGAAACGGAATCGAATGGAGGAGTGATCGATTCAAAGTTAAGAGTTGTTTCAGCAAAACAAATTGTGGAAGAAAATATGAGTGGAGTGCTTCCTTTCTATAGTTGCATATATCTTGATACTATTATAGTGATTGCTATGATGTCGGATACAAAGGATGAATTCATATTTGTTCATACGATGGATCAGATCTGTAAGATTATCAAAAAGATTGTTGGGTTTGATGCTTCTGCGGGAATTGGATCGATTAGTTCCTCGCCATTAACACTTGGTCATTCTTATGAAGGTGCTAAAAGTGCTTTGGAATATCGTATTTTGCTAGAACCGAACCAAGCTATCTGTATTCAGGATATTGAGCCAGAGGATAAGGATGAGTTTGCGATAAAGGAATGGGTAATCGAATCCATTATTAAAGAAATCAAAGTTGGTACACAGGAAGGATTAAAAGAATTAATTGAGCAGCTCGAGGAACAACTTAAGAATTCAAAAATGTCCATACATCAATTGCAGCTTGCAGTATCCGAATTCATTATTGAAATTGTGAAATTAGCAAGAGTATATAAATTAGATATGGATGAAATTCTAGGTGCAGAATACAGTATATTTAGTACCGTCAATAAATTTCATTCTTTGGATACGTTAAAAGAATGGTTATACGATATCTGTATGCAACTTAGAGGCCAGATTCGAAGAGAGCGAGTGGATTCAACTAAGTTACTTACCGATAAAGCGATTCAATACATTCAAGAAAATTTTCATGATTGTGAATTGTCAGTAGATAAATTATGCAATTATCTAAATGTAAGTCCTGCCTATTTCTCTACCATATTCAAGAAGGAAACTGGGATGAGTTTTGTGTCATATCTAACCAATATCCGTATGGAACAAGCGCTTCATTTATTAAATACCACAGAAGAGAAAGCGTATGTAATTTCGTGTAAGGTTGGTTATTTAGAACCGAACTATTTTAGTTATGTATTCAAAAAACAATATGGAATTTCCCCGTCAAAATATAGAACTACCAGAGCGCAAGGATAGGAACCTATGGAGAAAAAGAAGAAAGCATTCAAATGGAATATTTTTCAGCGTGGTGGTATACAGATTATTGTTTCCTTATCCTTTTCTATCGTTGCTATTGTAGGAATGGCAGTTATGGGACTTGCATTATACGGAAGATATGTCAGTAATGCGGAAGGAATGATTATTGAAAATAATAAACACCGTATTGAGCAGGCATCCTGGAATCTAGATTCTTATATCAGGAATATGATGAGTATTTCTAACTGTATGTACTATAGTGTTATCAAGAATAAGGATTTAGATCAAGAAACCATGGACAAAGAAATGACATTGCTATATGAAGCTAATAAAGATAATCTTATTAGTATTGCATGCTTTACTAAGCAAGGTAATCTCATTGCAGCGACTCCGGTTGCAAACATAAAAAGTGGGGTTGAGACGGTTTCGCAAGAGTGGTTTGGTAATGCCAACAATCAGATTGAAAACCTTCATTTTACCACCCCTCATGTGCAGAACATATTTGAAGAGAGCAATTTTCGGTATCACTGGGTGGTATCACTTAGTCGTGCTGTAGAACTTACGGAGAGCGGTTCTACAGAACGTGGTGTATTACTAGTAGATATGAACTTTAGTAGCATAGAACAATTATTTAATAAAGTTAATTCAAAAGGTGCAGGTTACATTTATCTCATTGATGGAAATGGAGAAATAATATATCACCCGCAACAAAAATTAATCTTTTCTAATCTATTAAAGGAAAATAACCGACAAGCCAGCACATATGAAGATGGAGAACATACGGAGACATTTCAAGGGGATAAACGAGTTGTACTAGTAAAAACAGTTGGATATACTGGTTGGAAAATTGTTAGCGTAACGTCTACCAGCGAATTTTCATTGAATTTGAATCAGATGAAGTTTTTCTCAGCTTTTATCATTATATTTTTTATATTTGTTATTCTGTTTGTTAATTTATTAATATCTTCCAAGGTTACCAATCCAATTAAAAAATTGGAGAAATCCGTAAAGTTTTTAGAAAGCGGAAATCCAAATGCTTTAGTTTACGTTGGTGGAACACCAGAAGTGCAGCATTTAGGAAGAACCATTAATACAATGGTATCCCAGATGAGAAAATTAATGGATGATATCGTGAAGGAGCAAGAACAAAAACGAAAAAGTGAATTGGATGCACTACAAGCTCAGATTAATCCTCATTTTCTTTATAATACTTTGGATTCTATTGTTTGGATGGTGGAATTAGAACGATATGACGAAGCCATAAGAATGGTAACCGCACTAGCAAGTCTGTTCCGAATTAGTCTTAGTAAAGGAAAGAACATTATTCCAATTCGGGATGAAATTGAACATGCCAAGAATTATCTGAGTATTCAACAAGTTAGGTTTAAGAATAAATTTACATCAACCTTTGATCTGGATCCAGAGATACTAAACTGTGCCACGATTAAATTAATACTTCAACCATTAATTGAGAATGCCATTTATTATGGAATGGAGTATATGGATGGAGATGGTGAGATTATAATTCGCGGTTTTCAGAAGGATGGAGATCTATACATTGAAGTTAGAGACAATGGTCTTGGAATACCAGAAGAAGTATTAAATACGCTATTAACTAATCATGCAAGAACTAGAAAGAAGGGTTCTGGTATTGGAATGTATAATGTGCATCAGCGTATTCAACTTTATTTTGGTATGGATTATGGTCTTGAGATTGAAAGCGAATTGGATGAAGGGACCACGGTTAGAATTCATCTTCCGATGAAAAATGAAGCAGAAATCAATGCAAAGGAGGATGATAACAATGAAAAAGCATAAGTATGCGATTTACTCTAGCTTTGGTATTCTTATTCTAATGATTCTGTTAATTGGATACGGATTTATTATGGATGGAAAGACCCAGGAAGCACCTATTAACTTATCTATTTTGGTTTATGGCAATGATTCAGAACGTTGGATTAGTTTAAAACAGGGTGCGGAACAAGCAGAGAAGGATAACAATGTAATTATAAATTATGTTACTACATCTGTAGAAGAATCTCCTGGAGAGCAAAAGTTACAGATTCAACGAGAAATAGCCAATGGAGCAAAAGGTATTCTTATTGCAGCTAGTGATAGCACTAAGCTGGAAGAAACCGTTGCTGAACTAGTGCAAAAGGTTCCTATTATCATGATAGAAACGGGAGTTAATAATGTCGAGACATTAGAATATCTATCTGCTGATAATTTCAAAATGGGTGAGAATCTAGCAGATACAATTAAGAAGGATGATTCAGAACAAAAGGTAGCTGTTATTCTTGAACATCTACAAAGGGACAGTGTGAGAAAGCGAAGACAGGGGTTAGTTGAGTCGTTACGTGGTATGGATGTGGTTTATTGGGAGAGTATGGAGAGCACCATTACCAATCTATCAAACTTTAAGGAAATGTTAACTAAGAATAAGGTGGACTCAGTAGTAGCACTAGATAACAGCACTCTGGAAAAACTAATAGATATGGTTACGGCAGAGAATTTAAATGTAAAAGTATATGGGATAGGGAGTACCGATAAAGTAGTGTATTATCTAGATAAAGGCGTGATTCAGTCTATTGTATTTCAGAATGAATTTAGTATAGGGTATTTGGGAATTGAAAAGCTCTATCATAAGATTACGAATGATGCTATAGGTGAAACACCAGAAATAGAATATCGAGTAATAGATAAAAGTACTATGTATACGCGGGACAATCAAAGGCTTTTATTTCCGCAGGTAGAATAAGTATATGGAAGGATAAGCAAGGAAAATAAAATTGGAAATGGGGATTACAATGAAGAAACAAATTTGTATTGCAGTTGCTTTAATTGTTGCCAGTATCGTAACAGGTTGTAGTAATAATTTTAACCTAGTGAAAAATGATACAACGAAAAAGACAAATATAAAAATAGGTGTTACCGTTTATGATCAGTATGATACCTTTATTGATAGTCTATTAGATTCACTAAATTCATGTGCCAAAGAAAAGGAGCAACAAACAGGGGTAACAATTACTGTAGACATTGTAAATGCTAGTGGTAGTCAAATAACCCAAAATGAGCAAGTTGAGAACTTTGCAGATAAAGATTATGATATGATCTGTGTAAATCTAGTGGACCGAACAGATACTTCTGTTATCATTGATAAGGCAAAAACCAGTAATATACCAATCATATTCTTTAATAGGGAACTAGTAGAAGAAGACCTAGAACGTTGGGAGAAGCTTTATTATGTTGGCGCCATGGCTGTTGAATCTGGTATTTTACAGGGAGAAATAGTAACGAATCTGTGGGTGGACAATAAAGAGGAATTGGACAAGAATCAGGATGGTAAAATGCAGTATGTGATGCTAGAAGGAGAGGCTGGACATCAGGATGCTTCCGTGCGTACAGAATATTCGGTGAATACCATTATGGATTCTGGCATTCAAGTGGATAAATTGGCGAATGGTATTGCTAATTGGAATCGAGCACAGGCAACCACCAAAATGGGATTATGGATGGAGAAATACAAGAAGGAGATTGAGGTGGTGATTGCCAATAATGATGATATGGCTCTTGGTGCTTTGGATGCCCTTCGGAATGCTAGATGGGCTGAAGAGGATTATCCTGTGATTGTTGGTATTGATGGAACAGAAGAAGCACTCAATGAACTTCAGGCTGGAAGACTAACTGGAACCGTATTAAATGATGAACATGGACAGGCAAATGGAATCTTGGAATTAGCATATTCTTTGGTAATGGGAATTGATTTGCCAGAAGACATTCAATTAATTGACGGTAAATATATTCGCATACCATATAAGCAAGTGACCAAAGAAAATATAGATGGAATACTAGAGGAAGTAAACTCGACTCGAAAGAATCAATACTAATACAGGATTTTTAATGGAACCCTTCAATTTAACCTTTCATATTATGTTATTAGCTTAGTGTAAATTAGTTATATTAGTCTAATAAATGATAGCAAGGTTTATATTGGAGGGTTTTGTATGTTAAGGCTTAATGAAGTTCCGGTTGGAACATATGCAGTCATTCATGATTTGACATCCACAGAAATGTTAAGGGAAAGGATGTTGGCTCTTGGTTTGACTAAAGGTGCAAAGGTGGAAGTGATTCGAAGAGGTCCTTCTGGAGATCCAACTGTTTATGGTATTCGAGGTGCAATGATAGCATTAAGAAAAGAAGAGGCCTCCTTAGTATCGGTAACAGGAGGTCAAGAATGGGCTTAACATACCAATCAACACAAAATAGTGCGTTAACCGATTTGTTTCATATTGATAAAAAAGATGAGATGCATGTCATTGCTCTAGCAGGTAATCCCAATACCGGTAAAAGCACTGTATTTAATGCATTGACAGGATTACACCAACATACTGGTAATTGGCCTGGTAAAACGGTTGTAAATGCGAGAGGGGTATTTACCCATAATGGTTGTGAAAATATTTTAGTAGATCTTCCAGGCACATATTCTTTGTTCGCCTCATCAGTGGAAGAAGAAGTGGCTAGAGATTTTATCTGTTTTGGGAATCCAGATGCAGTTATTGTTGTGACAGATGCCACCTGCCTTGAGAGAAACTTAAATCTTGTTTATCAGGTAATGGAACTTACGAATAATGTTGTACTTTGTATTAACCTGATTGATGAAGCTAAGAAGAAACATATATTGATTGATGCAAAAGGAATCGAAGAAGATCTGGGTATTCCAGTTGTTTTATGTTCAGCAAGAAGTGGAATTGGGATTAAAGAATTAAAAGAAGCGGTGCATAGGGTGATTACCTCACAAATAATACCTCATCCTAATTTCATCCAATATAGCGATGATATTGAAGATAGAATAAAGTCTCTACAAACATTTATGGAAGATAAAATAAAGGGCATAAATGCAAGATGGTTTGCTCTTAGGGCAATTGATGGAGATGAACGATTGATTCAAACTATTTTTAGAACTACTCAGGTGAAGATACCAAATGATATATTGAATTTAATGTGTATATCAAGAGAAGAAGAGAAAGAGTTCATTCGGGATAGTATCTCGGAAGCTATCTATAAAAGAATAGAAGAGTTGAAAGAAAAATATATCGAGGAAGGAAATAGTATATACAACAGAGACCGGAGAATAGATAATATCATTACTTCCAGATCAGTAGGCATACCAATTATGCTTCTGATATTGGCAGCAGTATTTTGGATAACGATTACAGGTGCTAACATACCATCTGCTATATTGGCTGATATTCTGTTTAGATTGGAAGAAAAACTTTCTGCATTTTTTCATGCGATACAGGCTCCTAACTGGCTTTATGGTATTATGGTTCTTGGAATTTATAGGACGATGGCATGGATTATTTCAGTTATGCTCCCTCCAATGGCAATATTTTTTCCACTTTTTACAATACTAGAAGATCTGGGATATTTGCCTCGGGTTGCTTTTAACTTAGATCATTTGTTTAAGAAAGCTTGTGCGCATGGGAAACAATGTTTGACTATGTGTATGGGATTTGGCTGTAATGCGGCTGGCATTATTTCGTGTAGAATCATTGAATCACCTAGGGAACGATTAATAGCGATATTAACCAATAATTTTGTTCCCTGTAATGGGCGTTTCCCTACGTTAATCACCATATCATCTATATTTCTACTTTCATTCAATACAAAAACCTTTGGTATACTACCTGCCTTATTCGTGACAGTATTAGTGATTCTAGGTATAGGAATGACGTTGTTGATTTCTTATCTATTATCCAAAACAATCTTAAAAGGTGTTCCATCTACCTTTACGTTAGAACTACCTCCATATCGGATTCCTAAAGTTGGTAGAATTCTATACACTTCTGTAATAGATCGAACTCTGTTTGTGCTATGGAGAGCAATCCTTGTTGCAGCTCCAGCTGGTGCAATTACTTGGTTGTTAGGTAATATCTATATTGGAGATTTAAGTATAATTGGTCATATAGCTACTTTTCTAGATCCATTTGCAGTGCTTATAGGTCTAGACGGTTATATTCTTATGGCCTTTATACTTGGTCTTCCTGCAAATGAAATTGTACTTCCGATTCTTTTAATGTCATATCTATCCACTGGATCTATGGTGGAATTCGATAGTATAGAATCTTTAAGAAATATTCTACTAGATCATGATTGGACTTATTTGACTGCGTTAAATATGATGTTGTTTAGTCTACTACACTGGCCTTGTGCTACAACCCTGATTACAATTAGGAAAGAAACGGGTAGTATAAAATGGACTGGGATGGCAATGTTAATTCCAACAGTAATTGGGATTGTGGTATGTGCAATTACGACAATGATTTGGAGATTAATACAGTTACTATAAATTAGGTTGTGAATAGAGCGAATCTGGTAAAGGGAAGGTTGTGGTCATGAATATAGATTCCTATCATAAGCAGCCGTCGTCAGCCGATCTGACCAAGCTGAATCGATAGGAATCCATATTCATGCATTTACCTTTGTCTTTATAGTATGTTGTTATTTATTATTGTTCGGTAGGTGTTAAATTGATCTAATAGGTCTGGATTGTTGTGGAAGAAGTTTAGGAGATCTTTGATTCCACATAGTATTTCTTCGTTTATGGTGTGTTCTATTTTTTCTGTTTCTTCTAGTAGTCCATGTTCGATATTAAGTAGTTTCAAGAAGTTTTCTATTAAGTTGTGTCTTTGAAGTAATTCATTTCCTTTTTTTATTCCTAAGGGTTCTAACATAATTACTCCGTATTTCTCGTATTTGATAAGATTCATTTCTGAAAGCTTTTTAATCATTTTGGTTACAGAGGGTGGTTGAACATTTAGTGAACTTGCGAGATCGCTTACTCTGGTAAAACCATGTTCATTGGATAGTCTGTATATCATTTCGAGATAATCCTCAGCGGAAGGGGATAACATTTCGTGATCATTTCTCATATATTCTTGAAAAGTAAAAAATTCTTGCTCTGCCATGAGATAAGTCCTTTTTATTACTTACTTCATTATATGATTCATGGTTAATTTATAAGACATTCCTTGTAATTATTATACAAGAGAGATATAGAAGATATTTGTTAAAAGGTACTTGACAAAAAAATACTTCGATGATAGAATCAATTTATACTTCGAAAGCCGAAGTATATGAACAGCCTTAGAAGCAGATTGGAGTTAGTATGAAAGAACAATCGATAGAAGATTTTATTTTTGAATTGATCGATCAATGTAAATTCCTATTCTTTCCTGAACAATGGAATAATACCTTTCTTGATTATTCCAAAAATGAAGTATTCACTTTGTTCTTTGTTTATCGAAGAACCACTGCCAATATGACTGAGATTGCAGATTACTTGGGAGTACCACTTAATACAGCTACCGGTATTATTAGTCGTTTAGAAAAGCGAGGTGTTATTAAGCGACAACGAGATACCATAGATAAGAGAGTAGTAACCATCGGGATTAGTGAGGATGGTGTTGGTTTTCTGAAACAGCAGTTGAAGGACTTAGAACATTACTATCATCGTTTTATGGATATCATGACCAATGAAGAGAAAATGCTTCTTATAAAATTAATAGGTAGATTTTTTGAGATTATTAGCCAGGATAACAATAAAAATGAAGTAGGGCAAGAAAAGAAAAAGGTAATTAAGAAAATTACCATAGAATAAAGCAGAGCAAATTTAGAGCTCTGTTTTATATATCGCTAATAGTTCGATATCCGAAGTATTCGGCCAAAGAAGTAAATCAAGTTAAGCACAAATAAAGACGTAAAATAAATTGATAACTCTAATAGGAGGATGAAACATATGGGAAGAATTATTATATTCACAGGTAAGGGCGGAGTTGGAAAGACTAGTGTTGCTGCGGCTCATGCTAGAAAGGCTGCATTATTAGGGCATAAGACATTGATTGTAAGTGCGGATATGGCGCATAATCTTTCAGATCTCTTTGAGATAGCAATAGGAAGAGAGATTACCACAATTGATGAGAATCTTTATGGACTTGAGATAGACCCAGAGTATGAGATGGAACATAATTTTAGTTCCCTCATGAATGCAATTGAAAAAATGTTACCAAAACAAGATGGAAAATATGGAGATCTAGATGATTTATCCATGTTCCCTGGCATGGAAGAATTATTTTCTTTACTTCGAATTCAGCAGATTTATGAAAGTGGGGAGTTTGATCAGATTATCGTGGATTGTGCTCCAACTGGAGAAACCCTATCCTTACTTAAATTTCCTGAACTATTTTCTTGGTATATGGAGAAATTGTTTCCAGTGGGCAAATTTGCAATGAGAGTGCTTCACCCAGTATCACAGAAGTTATTTAAAGTAGAGCTACCAGATAAAAAGGCTATGAATGATATTGAAAAGTTATATTTAAAATTAGTTGAATTACAGGAATTACTGAAAAATAAAGAAATATCTAGCATACGCCTCGTTACTATACCAGAGAAAATGGTTGTAGATGAGACGAAACGTAATTACATGTATCTAAATCTTTACAATTTTAATGTGGATGGCATTTTTATTAATCGAATATTGCCAACGGATATGAATATACCATTTTTTCATGAGTGGCTTAAGTTACAGGCGGAATACATCAACGAGTTGGAGAAGGTATTTGGAACGATACCACTTTATAAAATCAAATGGTATGACATTGAGATTACAGGAATGGATTCTCTTGATCGATTGGTTGAAGATGTATTAGTAGATAGCAATATTTTAGATGTTCAGAATACCATTCGAAATGAAGAATATGAGAAAACGGAACGAGGTTATCTACTTAAGGTATATGTACCATGTGCAAAAAAAGAAGAGATTATAATGCATGAGACTGGCACGGAGGTTGTGATTCGTATTGGTAACTTTAAAAGAAATATACCACTGCCGAATGCACTAAGAAAATATCAGGTTGTAGGAGCTAAGATAGAAAAAGATTACCTTAACATTCAATTTGAATTATCAGAAGGAGGTCATGAGCATGAATAAACAATTTGTAATTAAGTTGATGCAGGCGAAACAGTTACAAATGGAAGCCTTTAAAGAGGTTATGCCTGAGAAAATGCTTGAGCGAGTAGAAAAAATACAAGATGAGATGATGGAAATAGGAAAAGAATATGTCATGACAATGATGTGCCAATCGGAGCAACACAGTGGTAATACAAAGAAGCAGGGTGAGAAGAAATCCGACTCCACCAATCATGGCAAAGCGCATAAAATAACAATTGAGTAGGGGGAAATAATTATGAGAATCATTTTATATACAGGAAAAGGTGGAGTAGGAAAGACTAGTATTGCAGCAGCAACCGCATGTCAGATTGCTTCTACTGGGAAAAAGGTATTAATTATGAGTACTGATCAAGCCCATAGTTTGGGAGATTCTTTGGATCGTAAATTAAGTGCCAATCCGGTGGAAATGATGGAAAATCTATATGCCATGGAAGTGGATGCTATTGAGGAATGTGAGAAAGCTTGGGGAAACTTAAAGGATTATCTGAAAAGGCTTTTGACTTCCAAGGGTGGAGATAGCATTGAAGCAGAGGAGTTACTGGTGTTTCCAGGATTTGAAGAGCTTACGGCATTGTTTAAGATTAAAGATCTTTACGAGGAAGGTTTTTATGATGTAATTATTGTAGATTGTGCACCAACCGGGGAAACATTGTCACTTCTAAAATTTCCAGAAATGTTTGGTGAGTGGATCGAGCGACTACTTCCAATGAAACGAAAGGCAGTGAAAGTAGCGGGACCAGCTGTTGAAAAGTTAATGAAGATGCCAATGCCAAAAGATGATATGTTTGATGAAATTGAAAGTCTATGTGGAAAAATGAATGATCTTCGAGATCTAATGTGGAATAAAGAGGTTGTTAGTATTCGAATTGTAACAACACCAGAAAAGATAGTAATCAAGGAAGCGAAGCGTAACTTTTCTTATCTACACCTATTTAATTACAATGTAGACGCAATTGTTGTAAATAAGATTTATCCGAAAGAATCTCTTACTGGTTATTTTCATAAGTGGATACAAAACCAAGAAGAAGCATTGATGGATATTAAAGAGAGTTTTGCTGGGGTACCTATTTTTAATTTGGAATTACTTCAACAGGAACTAAGAACGATTGATCGGCTAAAAGGTGTTGCGGGCTCTTTATATGGGGATGTTAATCCAGAGGATATCTTATTCCATCATGTGATTTTTTCAACGGATAAAGAGAAAGACAAAGATATATTTAAAATTGCCTTACCATTTCTTGAGCTAAAGGATATGGATTTATCACAAAAAGGGGATGAATTAACTTTAATTATTAAAAATGAAAGACGTAAATTTATCCTGCCGAATAAATTAAAAAATAAAGAGATTCAGAGTGCGAAATATGAGAATGGTATGTTAAAACTAGTTTTTGATTAAAGAAAGTCTAATTAAAGATAATCAAAACAAAATAGAGCTATGGAAAGCAGTTGAATTATGGGTAATATATAGTTCAACAGTACTTCCAATAGCTTTATTACATTATGACTGGATGATGTATTTTTCTAACAAGGAGATAAAATCATCTTTATATAACTGTATAAAATTCGGGAAATCTTGTTTTCTTTCCTTTAATAATAACGCCAGCTGATATAAGAATTCAGGAATGGCCTCAGCTAATATATCGCCATATTCTTTGGCAAGCTGCGTTTCTTCTAGACCAGTGTTGCCACCGATAAAGAGAGCATATGCATCTTTCGTTTCTGAATTAATACGCTTTTTCTTTCCTTGAAATCCAATTGTACTCACTTGGTGTCTTGCACAGGAATTCACACATCCGGATATATGAATGGATGGCAGAATATCATCTTCCAATTGTTGTTCTTTAAAATAATCTAAAATTTGTCCTAACAATAATTGGCTACTTTGAATTCCAATCTGACAGATTGGTGTTCCGATACAGCTTATGCTACGGCTAAGTCTTGTAGTGTTTCTTATTTCAGCAGTAAGTTTTAGTAGTTCCTCAGCTTGTTCCGCTGTTAGGTTTCTAATATACATGCCTTCATCCATGCCAAGACGAATCTCTACACTAGGAATTGTTTCGATATAAGTAAGGATATTAGTGAAGTCACTACCATATAGTATGCCACCTTGTGGGTGGAGTACAACGCAATATAAATCATCTTGTTTTTGTGGAATGACATCAGGATGAGTCAGGGAATGTTTCTGTGTGGCAATTTCCTGATTATCATCCGTTAAAGGGTTTAAAATAAAATCTAAGTTTTTTTCCTCTTTTACTATTTTCAAATGCTTCTTATAGCATTGAAGAAAAGCGTCTGAACCCATGCGTTTCACGATAAAACGGATTCTTGCTTTTCCTTTGTTTTGATAATCGCCTTCTTCTTTGAATAAGTTTAATAATGCCTCTACATGATATAGAATATCATTTGGTGAGATTAACTCGTCATAAGGAACGGATATTTCTCCACTAACCCCTAAGCTACCACCTAGAAACACTTTGAAATATGGATGACCATCTTGTATTACGGCTAAGAAACCAAGATCAGCAATGGTAGCATTGGCGCTGTCTTGTTCACAATTGGAGAACGCTACTTTAAATTTTCTTGGTAGATGATATGTGTTTATTTGAGATGCAAAATACTTATTCACAAGGACTGCATATGGCGTTACGTCAAATGATTCCTCCACTTGAATGCCTGAGAGAGGTGATAAAGATACGTTACGAGGAAAGTTTCCTCCACCACCACGGGTCATAATATCGTGAACCAAACTCTGTTTCATAATCTCGATCATAGTATCAAATGGCAAATTATGAAGTTGAATGGTCTGCCTAGTGGTAAAATGTATAAAATCTAGTTTATAATCGTTTATAAATGATTGAACCAGCTTCAGTGTGGTAAGATCCAGAATACCGGAAGGTATTCTAAGACGAATCATAAATTCCTTTCCACTACGCTCCGCATAAACTCCCATACCGCCAGAAGATGCTTTGAATTCCGCACTGGAAATATCCCCATCTAAAAATTTGTGTCCAATCTCCTGAAAAGTAGGGATTTCAGTTTTGCATATTTCTTTCACATGTTCTACTTTTTTATCTAATGTATCAATTAATTTATCATATAAAACTTTTTCGTTCTCTTCCAATTGTTTTCTCCTTAAAGATTATTTCAATAGTTCTACTTTAGTAAAGATTAAGTTTAACTATTATATCATATAAATGAGAAAAATAAAGAGCTATAGCAACAAAAAAATGTAATAAATGTATCTTGTTTTTTATGTGCCTTATGAATTCCTCCCCTTATCATATATTGCAAGTAGTAGCGTATACATGTATTAATAATGAAAAACAGAAGGTTTTCTATGGAATTTACAAAGATAGAATTTCAGTATTCAGAAGATGTAACGGTAATTAATCAAGAACAATTTGAAGTACATATGAGACTGTATGAAGGATACATTAATAAAATGAATGAAATCGATCAACTCTTATTTGAGGATGGTGATTTAGAACAAGCCAATGCAACCTATAGTCAATATAGAGGACTAAAGAGAGGGGAAACATTTGCTTTAAATGGAGTGATTCTTCATGAATTATATTTTCAAAATATTGGAGGAGAAAAGCAGCCTGATTCTATGATTATGGAAATGCTAACACGGGATTTTGGAAGCTTTGATCAATGGGTGAAACATTTTATAGCTACAGCCAAGGCAAGTAGAGGCTGGGCTGTTTTAGCTTATGATTGTCGCTCCAAGCGATTCAGAAATATCAGTTTAGATGCACACGATTATGGAAACATTGCATTTTCCACCCCTATCTTAGTACTTGATATGTATGAACACGCATATTTTCTCCAGTATGCAGATAAGAAAGCAGAGTATATCAATAATTTTATGAAAAATATTGATTGGGATGTGGTGAGTCTTAGAATTTCTCAAAATTATATTGATGAGATAGATAGTATTCGTGATGAATCGTGAGATAGTTTTTGGATAATAATAGGTTTTATAATACAAGAGAGGATCATGAATATGTTTACTCCAAAGAGAATAATCATTGAAAAAGAAGCGATCGATTATGATGTAACGAAACAAATCATAAGTAGTCTGAACGGAAAGAATGATATTGAAATCATTAACTTAAGCTCCAACAAACTAAAACAGCATATACCTGGAGAAGATTTATCTTCCATGTACCTTGAAAGCAAGAAAACATTAGTTATTGGAGCAAAGAAAAGTCTAAAGTTTCAGACATGTAAACCATCGGCTCATTATCAGTTACCCTTAGTATCGGGTTGCATGGGTCAATGTGAATATTGTTACTTAAATACCATGTTAGGGGATAAACCTTTTATTAAAGTACATGTTAATGTGGATGAAATTCTAAAACAGGCACAGAAATATATAGAGGAAAGAAAGCCGGAGATTACCATATTTGAAGGTGCTGCAACCTCAGATCCAGTTCCGGTAGAACCTTATACTCATTCTCTGGAACAAGCAATTCATTTTTTTGGTGAAAATGAGTATGCGAGATTCCGATTTGTTACAAAATATAACGATGTTGATACCTTGCTTTCCATTAAACATAATGGTCATACAGAGATCCGATTTAGTTTAAATACACCATCTATTATAAAGGCGTATGAACATGCTACGGCTTCAAGTAACAAAAGGTTGGAGGCAAGTATAAAAGTCATAGAAGCTGGATATCCAGTAGGATTTCTAATAGCCCCAGTGTTCCTTTATCCTGGTTGGAAGGAAGAGTATCATCAATTGCTGGTAGATTTAAAAGGGAAGCTTCCAAGTGATTTAAAGTTTCCGATCACTTTTGAGATTATATCTCATCGTTATACTTCCATTGCAAAGAATCGTATCAATGAAGTATTTCCAGAGACAACACTACCAATGAATGAGGATGATAGAAAGTTTAAGTACGGGCAATTTGGATATGGAAAATATGTTTATCCAAAAGAAAACATGGATGAGATCAAGTCCTTTTTCGCCAAGGAGATAGAAGATATATTTGATCATAAGGAATTAAAATATATTATTTAGCTAAATTTGTTTGTTTCGAGAACTTCATATTGATCAATGATAAATAATGGCTGTTGCAACTATGAATTGCAAAAGCCATTATTTTTACTTGATTCTATGCACAAATTCGTTTTATATCTTCTCCATTTAATGACTCTTTTTCTAGTAATTCAGAAGTTATTTCTTCTAATCGATCATGATTGGCCTGTAGTAGTGACTTTGTGTCAGTATACAATTGATTTATTAAAGCTCGACTCTTGTCTACAAGTTGACTGTCATGACTGTTATCTAACACTTCTGTGCTAAATAATCCCATCTCCGTATCCATGCCGAATTTATTGATATATTCCACCACATAGGCAGATGCTTTTTGGATATCGTTGCTTGCTCCAGTTGTAATGTCCTCTTCTCCAAAGATTAATTCTTCCGCAGCTCTACCAGCCAATAGTACTTGAATATTGGCCAAAATCTGTCGTTTGGTTTGGAACATCGCATCTTTAGGTATGCTTAGGTTAAAACCTCCAGCTCCACGAACACTTGGTATAATTGTGACTTTGGAAATGTAATGCTCTGGAAGAAGTAAGGTGGTCAGTAAAGCATGTCCTGCTTCGTGATAAGCAGTTATTTTTCGATCATTATCAGAAATATAAGATCGATCCACTTTTGGTGAACCTGCAATTACAGTATAAAATGCTTTATCTATATGATCTTGTCTGATCGCTGGTTTACTTTCGTTGGCAGCATAAATAGCAGCCTCATTTAGCAAATTTTCCAACATAGCTCCACTAAAGCACACGGTTGACTTGGATAGTGCATCAAGGTCAACCTCTTCTGATAATGGCTTCTTGTTCGCATGAAGAGAGAGGATTTTTTTTCTTGAATTAACATCAGGAAGACCAATTTCAATCTGTCTGTCAAAACGGCCTGGACGAAGTAAGGCTTCATCAAGGGTATCTAAGCGATTGGTAGCACCAATAACTACAATCCCGGAATTTTCGTAGAATCCAGACATTTCAGTAAGAAGTGCATTTAATGTTTGATCACGCTCATCGTTGCTTGCAGAAGCATTTCTTGCACGTTTCTTACCAATCGCGTCAATTTCATCAATAAAAATAACTGCCTTTTCACTTTTCTTTGCCATACTAAACAAGCTACGAATACGACTGGCTCCAACTCCAACATATTTCTGAACAAAATCGGATCCACTCATAGCATAAAAAGGTACATCTGCCTCTCCTGCTATGGCTTTAGCCATTAAGGTTTTACCTGTTCCGGGTGGCCCATATAAAAGAAGGCCTCTTGGCATTCTAGCCCCCACAGCAGAATATTTTTCTGGTTCTTTAATAAAACTTATAATATCTTCCACCATAAATTTGGCTTCTGTATTACCTGCTACTTGGTTTAATGTAATAGAAGATTTATTGTTCGATTTTTTGTTGGCATCAATAATAGAAATATTGTTATTTCCTTTTTTGGTATACCAAACAATACCGCCAATTAATGCTCCGATTAGAAGTACCCTTAATAAATTAGAGGCCACGGTATCTTCTCCATAGATTACGGTAATATGATTGGTTAATAAATACTCTGTAAAATCTTCTGTTTTAGGATTTGGAACAACATAGAATTTATCTTGTTCAGTGATAAGACTTGCTTTAAATGTGTTACTATCTGCTGAGAATTTAACTGAATCCACCTTGTTTTCACTTACAGCCTCAAGAAATGAGGGGTAGGTCATCTTAGGTGTGGTTTTATTTAGATACTGATTCCCTAGTATTCCAATGCTAATAAGAATTAGAACAGATAGGATGATCAAATGGACTTTCTTCATTTACTTTCCTCCCGATGCATATGCAGCTCACAAGTTACTGTATCAATTGTAACCTTTTTTTATTTCCTTTTCCATGTATAATTTATGGTAAGCTTAATTCGAAGTGTGAGATAACCAAGAAAAAATTTTGTGCATAAATTAAATGAAAAAGGAAAAGTATATGATAGGTAAGGGAGAGGGCGTATGAACGAAGAAAGAATGAATCATACTGAAGATAAGAAATCTTTTACAAAAGAGGAACTGAGTAAGTACAATGGTAAAAATGGCAAACCTAGTTATGTTGCTGTGAATGGTGTGGTTTATGATGTTAGCAGTGTTGTTGCCTGGCAAAATGATACACATTTTGGAATGATACCGGGAAATGAATTGACATCAGATTTTAATGCATGCCATCCAGGTTCAGAAAGGTTAACAACACTACCTATGGTTGGAAAATTAATCTAATGATCTGAAGGAATAGAGGGTTAGATACAATATAAATATAGCAATAAATACAGTGAAAAAACAGCAATAAAACGGCTGTAAAACGTCAATAAAATTCAAGTGGTTTAGTTGCCAAAAATAGAGAAAAATGGTATAATATTCATAGCAATTAACTGACAGGAGGGGATTGGATATGTCTTCAAATGCAAGAAAATTAATTGTTATTCTCGGAATAATTTGCATCATTGGATTTACCGTGTTAGCAATTATTTCGTTGTATTTTTTTAATGTAGCAATCAATCGTAAGACGGTAATCGTTTTTGAGGACAATACGCCTAAAGAGGCACCAGAACCTCTTCCTACACCAATTGATGTAAAAGGTACAAAGTGGGTAGAACAGCAGGGGTACGAAACATGGAATATAAAGACAGGTGATGGACTTTTTTTAAAAGCTTATTTTATAAAAGCAAAGGAAAGATCCAATAAGACTGTTATATTAGCACATGGTTATACATCTCAGGGAAAAGACATGGGTAGCTTTGCCAAGTATTATTATAGTAAGTTGGGCTACAATGTTTTGATGCCAGACGATCGAGGTCATGGTCAAAGTGAGGGGAACTATATTGGTTTTGGTTGGTTAGATCGAAAAGATTACCTACAGTGGATTGATAAAGTGATCGAGAGTGAGGGAGAAGACTCTCAGATTGTTTTGCATGGAATTTCCATGGGCGGTGCTACGGTAATGATGGTTAGTGGTGAAACACTTCCTCTCCAAGTAAAAGCAATTATCGAAGATTGTGGTTACACGTCTGTTCTTGATCAGTTAAAATTTCAGTTGAAGCAAATGTACGATTTGCCTGAATTTCCAATACTTAATGCCACAAGCTTAATGACTAAGATTCGTGCAGGATACTTTTTTGAAGAAGCATCTGCTTTAAATCAAGTGAAGAAAGATAAATTACCGATGTTATTTATTCATGGAGATCAAGATACCTTTGTTCCCACGGAAATGGTCTATAAACTATATGATGCATGTAATGCACCTAAAGATCTTTTGGTAGTAAAAGGAGCTGGTCATGCAATGTCATATCATGAAGCAAAAAAGGAATATCAGAAAAAGATTAAAAGTTTTCTTAAGAAATATATCAAAGATTAAAATAAATGCTAGTTATATGGCTTATAAGAAAGTCGTATAACTAGCATTTTTATTAACTTAAAATTTGCAAACACATGGCTTATAATGGCATAATTGTTTTGTTAAACTCTTGATTTAAAATCTGAGCCATAGCATTGTAGATGGCAGATAAACCGCAAAAGATTCCAACGTATCCTGCAAATGTATGTACAGCCTCGGAACCTGTAAAGTTTGCAACGGATAGAAGCAAAAACAATAAAGTAAGTGTACCAAATACAACTTGAGAAGCTTTATTGTGTTTTAATGTTCCAATGAACATAAAAGCGGTAAAAATAAACCATAGTCCTAAATAAAAGCCCATACTAGTTGGATCGGCTGCTTCGATTGACTGAAATGGTTTGATCCAGATTAGGATTAAAGACCACCAGAAAAAACCATATGCAGTAAATGCGGTTGCTCCAAAGGTATTATTTTTCTTAAATTCCATAATACCAGCAATAATCTGTGCTGCACCACCTAGTGCAAATCCCATAGCGACAATAACTATGGATAGAGGAATAAACCCTGCATTATGTAAGTTTAATAAACAGGTAGTCATTCCAAATCCTAAAAGTCCTAAAGGAGCAGGATTGGCAATGCTTGAAGTTGTTTGTGTTGACATAATTTCATTATTATCCTTTCAAGGTTGAATTAGAACAAAAACGTTCAGCATATCGTATCATTTTTCGACAGGAATTTCAAGAGTTAAAAAATGTCTGTATGGTCTACAATTAAATTGACTCCGATAGACTAGAAATGATAAACTATCAAAAGAAAGTAAAAAAATGTGGTTTATAGATATATAATTAAACTTATCGTCGCAATTGTCGAAAGGTATGTCAGAAAAGAGCAGCATTGAAATAAAAAATATTGGAGGTTAATTTGTTATGAAAATTGGTGCACTAGAAGCTGGCGGAACAAAAATGGTTTGTGCAGTGGGAGATGAAAATGGTAATATACTTGAACAGGTTTCGATACCAACAGAAACGCCAGAGATTACTATGCCGAAGTTAATTGATTATTTTCGTGAAAAAAAGGTAGAGGCGCTTGGAATTGGGTGTTTTGGACCAATTGATTTGAATCTGAATTCACCTACTTATGGATATATTACTTCTACACCGAAAATTCCATGGAGAAATTATGATATAGTAGGTGCTTTTAAGAATGCGCTCAATATACCAGTGGGATTTGATACAGACGTGAATGGGTCATGTTTAGGAGAAGCAACATGGGGGGCGCTGAAAGGTTTAGATTCTGGCATCTATATTACTATTGGTACTGGTATTGGTGTTGGTGTTTATTCGGATGGTAAGTTATTGCATAATATGCTTCATCCAGAGGCTGGACACATTATGATGTCAAAACATCCAGATGATCAATATAAAGGTAAATGCCCATATCATGGCTGTTGTTTCGAAGGGGTTGCATCAGGGCCTGCTATAGAGGAACGTTGGGGGCAATCTGCAAAAGAATTAACCCAAAATGAATCTGTTTGGGAAATGGAAGCTTATTATGTTGCACAAGCATTGGTGAATTATATTTTAACTTTATCTCCAAATAGAATCATATTAGGTGGTGGCGTTATGCATCAGGTTCAATTATTTCCACTAATTCGTCAAAAAGTGAAAGAATTATTAAATGGATATATACAAACGAAAGAATTAGAAGATCTAGATAGCTATATTGTACCAGCGGCATTAAAGGACAATCAAGGAATTATGGGATGTCTTCAATTAGCGGTATTAGCTATGTAAAAAAGAGAGATTTTTATGGAGTGATGTATAAAAAGTTAGGGGGTTGTTCTTTTGCAACTCCCTAACTTTTTATTAATTACATTTGCTTACAAAGTGAAGAATATTTTTTTCTTCTTCTGTCTGGTTGCTTCCTGTTCGGCCAAGTCGGTCGCAAAGTCCCAAGAGTGCAATTTCGTTAATATCGGATTCTTGCTTCATATCTTTAATCGAAGCAAACGGTAGATCTTTTAATACATAAAGAATCTGCATATGAAATTTGACTAAGGTACTAACGTTTCTTATAAAATCATCGTCTGATGTAAAATGAGATAAAAACTCTTTGGCTAATTTTGCACCTACAAGATCATGTTCATATGCAGTTATTTTTCCCTTTTTTTCTCTGGTCGTTGAGGGCTTTCCGATATCGTGTAAAAGAGCAGCCCACATAAAAACGGTTGCATTCTTGCTTCTGTCTTTGTATTTGGCAGCTTGATCAACTACCATTAGAGTATGGTTCCACACATTTCCCTCGGGATGATGTACGGGGGATTGTTCTGTCTTCTTTAACTTTAATAATAAATCAAATGGATATATTTTAAATTCTGGTTGGTTAGATAGAGGGTTTAAGTACATGGATGGTTGATCGCTCTCTAATAAGTGCTTGGTTATGGATTCATATAATGATTGGTTTATCGTAATCATGATTTTACTCTCCTTGTTATATTCATTGCGTTTTAATCTGCTTGTCATCGCTCTTGATGGCCTAAGTTTATTATGTTCTTTTTTATTATTTTCAATCAAAAACCATTACTTAATAATAAAGTAATGTTATACTAAGATAGTTATTAATATACATGATAATTAAGGAATGTTATAATTTGGAAGGAATGTTCTGTTATGAAAGATATAATAAGAGTTAGAATTGTAAGGAAGAAATTATTACGAGGTATGTCAATTATACCAGCCTTTGTCATTATGATTGGAATATTTATTTTCTCTTCTCAAACCGCAGTAGAATCTTCAGGCCTTAGTAGTGGTATTACGGAGCAGTTGTTTGATCTGATGGTTCATTTGTTTTCAATAGAACTACAGGTATCAGATAGAGTAATATGGCTTGATTTGGTGGAGACAATTATTCGTAAGGCTGCTCATATGACAGAATATGCTATGTTAGCTATAGCTGTCTCTTTTTCACTTTATGTGTATGGTAAAAGATTTGTAAATCTCATTTTATGGAGTGAAATTATATGTGTTTTATATGCAATAACAGATGAAATTCATCAATTGTTTATTCCGGGAAGATCTGGTCAAACAATGGATGTATTGATTGATGGTTGCGGTGCTATGATTGGATGTTTAATATTTGCTTTCTTTTGTAGAATCCTAGCTAACCGCGTACAAAAGGTTGTAAATCAAGAAAAATAGAGTTACTATTATAATAGTAACCTAATTATACTATTAGGTTCGATAGATACGATGAATAAGAAAATGCACATAGTAGATAATAAAAAGATTGGAGGAATTAAGAATGAGACAAGTGAATTGGGGTGTACTAGGTACAGCTAATATTGCTAAGACACAAACGATTCCTGCTATGTTAGCAGCAAGCAATTGTAAGCTCTATGGGATAGCAGGTAGAAGTAAGGATAAAGTAGATGAGTTTAAAAAAATGTTCGGGTTTGAAAAAGCTTATTATGATATGGAAGAAATGTTGGAAGATGAGTCTATTGAGGCTGTGTATATTCCACTTCCTAACAATATGCATAAAGAGTGGGTTATTAAGGCTGCAAAAAAGGGGAAACATATCCTTTGTGAAAAGCCTTTATGTGGCAATGTATCGGATATCCAAGAGATGATACAAGTTTGTGAGGAAGAAGGCGTTATCTTCATGGAAGCGTTTGCTTATCTTCATAGTCCAGCCGTGAAAGAAATAAAACAAGTATTAGATTCTGGAATCATAGGCGATTTAATTCTTATGGAAAGTACCTTTTTCTCGCCATCCAATCCAGTAGAAGATATCAGGATGAACCGAGATACACTAGGTGGATCCGTCTATGATCTTGGATGTTATAATATTTCGTTGACATTGACCATGTTTGGTGAAGAACCGAAAGATGTGAAGGCGATTGCGCATTTTACAGATCAAAAAATTGATGATTTCGCTACTGCATATTTGGAATTTGCTGGTGGTAAAAAGGCTTGTTTCTCAACTGGAATGTGTTCTGGAAAACATCGATCAGACCGTTTCTTTTTGCATGGAACAAAAGGAACCATTGAAGCGCCTATTGAATTTAATCAATCTGGTATAGTGAAATATTATATTAATCTAAATGGAATGAAAGAAGAACGAGTTATAGAAGTTCCAAATAACTACAAATCAGAAGTAGAACAATTGGGAAGATGTATCACGGATGGAGAACAACCGGTTGTTAGCCATGCTTTTTCTATCATAAATGGAAGAACCATCGATCGCGTGTTGGAGGCAATGGGGTATTAATTTAACCAAGATAGTTGATATGAGGACGCCGACACAAGAGCACATATATGATCCCTCACACACAGATGAACAATCAAATGCCTTAGTTTGAATGCCATGGTCAGACAATTATGTCTGCCATTGTCACACAAACTAAGGCATTTGCTTGTTCAACAGTGCATTACGGGATCATATATGTGCCCTTATGTCGGCTGGCTGTAGGATATATGTGCCCAAGCGCAGGTTGGTTGTAGGATATATGTTCCCTGATGCCGACTGGTTGTTGGATGAGATGAATCATAGTGATGACAGGTTGTTGGATGGATGAAGCTTAGTATAGGTCGTTTGTTGGTTAGTCTTGTGGGGTGTATGTGAAATAGTCGAAGTAGGCATGGGTGGTGTCGGACTCATCTGGGGATGAGGTGTACATGCCGCAAAATACGCCGACGAAGTCCGAATAGGCGGCTTCTGTGGATAGGTGTTTGGTTACGGTGAAGCCTAGTTGGTTTGCACAGGCTTCTGTGTTGCCGTAATTAAAATGATACTCGGTTGGTGTTGCTTTGATTTCTAGGTATATTGTGTTGTCTATGTAGAAATCAGGTGTTAAAGCGGTGATGTTTGTGACAACTTTGATGTCGGCTACATTTTTTCTTAGGATTAAGTATGGGTTATTATCTATTAAAGTTACTGCTAGTTCCATATGGTGTTCGTTATCGTAATAGATGCATAAACCTGCTTCTTGGCCTGATTTGTTTGGTTCAAAATTCATTTTGGTTTTAAAACTACAATTAAAATGTTGTTGTCTTCGGCAGATATAGGTTGGAGAATCTAAGTCATTTATCGTGATGTGTGTTCCAGTTAAATGAAGCCATCCTGGTCTGCTGGTAAGGCTATAATTTTTTGGCAGAAAGCTTCTCATAAAATTCCACTGAAGATCAAGTTTGTTGGAGTCAAAATCATCCTTTAATGTTGGTATATAGGTTTTTGATGGTGGTATAGGACCATCCATTTCCGGATATATATGACCATCTGTTCCTATAACAGGCCAGCCGTCAGTGGTCCAAGTAAATGGAATCAATATGGTTTCCCGTCCTAAATGGTGAAAAAAGTGTTCTAATGTGCGATGGCAATGCCCAACAGTCCACCAGTTTCCAGATGTGTCTTGAAAGAAATCAGCATGTCCAATTGCTTGTAACGAGATATTAGGTTCTTCGCGGTTGGTAAGGATTGGGTTGTGAGGGCAGGATTCATAAGGTCCCCAGATATCTTTGCTTCTTGCAATGGTAACCATATGACCTTCTCTGGTACCTCCTTCTGCAATAAGAAGATAATAATATCCATTTATATGGTATACATGTGGACCTTCTGGATCTCTTCCTCCTGTCCCGTACCATAAAAGTTTAGGGGCAGTGAGCAATGTTCCTGTTACTATATCAATTTTTGCTTGATAGATACCTAGACCCTTCTCGTCTGGTTGTGTTATTTGAATATAAACCTGTCCATCTTCATCAAAGAATAAAGAAGGATCATAACCAGATATTTGGATAAGGAGTGGGTCTGACCATTCTCCATATATATCATTGTTAGTTAGAATAAAGGTTCCTTTTTCAATATCAGTAGTAATCATATAGAAGGTTCCATTGTTATAACGAAGGGTTGGTGCAAAAATCCCTCCTGAACATCTGCAATTTCTAATATTAATCTGACTATCTCTCGTGATACAATGACCAATTTGTGTCCAGTGTATTAGATCCTCACTTTCCCAAATTGGCACTCCAGGTAGGTATTCGAAGGTACTGTTTACAAGATAAAATTTATTATCTACACGAATAATGCTAGGGTCTGGATAAAAACCAGGTATTATAGGATTTTGGTATTTCATAGAATACTCCTTTCAATTATGAATTGTACATATTTCGAAATTCTGTAGGTGTACAGGATTTTATAATTTTAAACATGCGGATAAAGGCAGACAGACTACTGAAGCCTGAGCGAAGTGCAACTTCTGTAACTGAAATATCTGGGTCAATTAAAAGTTTTTCAGCAATTGCCACTTTCTTTTGGTTTAAATATTTATAGAAAGACACACCAGTAAATTGTTTGAACAAACGGGTGAAATGATACTTACTAAAACCTGCTATATCAGCAACAGATTCTAATGTCAAATCTTTGGTACAGTTATCGTTAATATAATCGCACAAAGATAAGAATTTTTCTGTATATTCTTTTTGTTTTGTGTTAGTTACGTTAAACATATCAGTTTTGGCGGTATATTCTCTTCCTACTAATACGAACATTTCGATTAGAAGTGCATAGATTGCGGCTTCACTTAACGTAGCATTGCTAAAATACTCTTCTTTAATCGAAAACATTATCTCTTGGATTCGGCCATGGATGGATGGGGAATTTTCTTTGGTGATAACGATTGCTGGGGATACTATGGATAAGGTGGATTCCAGTTCTTTAATATTATGAAGCATAGAAAAGTCAGCCTGGAATATCAAACGCTCGCCAGTTGGCGTTGCTGGGAAATTATGAATAACTCCAGGAGCGATTAGTAAAATATCACCTACATTTAAGTTAAATGTGATGTTGTTACAAACGGCTGTATATAAATCGTTGATAGGCATAACAATTTCTAGTGGTGTGTGCCAGTGGTTGGGATATACTTCGTTTTCATTATTATCATATAAACGCAATCCGGTATTGCCTTTAAAATTAACGGTTTCCTTTATGCCATTTAATATTTCTATCATATAAATACCTCCCACTAAAAGCAGTTTTTCTATTAATTCGAATTTCGTATGTAATAATTGCTATCGAATTTAAGGTAATTATATCATAAAAACATAATAAATCAATGGCAATAATAAAAAATATACAATTAGGACATATATAAGAAGCGCTAAAATGAACATATTTAACATGCATGTGTCGATTTTTGTATTAAAACGTAGTGAATTATTCGACAAAAATAGCAATAATTGAGTATGAACAAGCAATAATTAATAAGAAATCTCGATTCGAGTATGTTATACTCTCTTAGTAGTTAAAAAACGAAACGTTACCCAAGGAGGAGATTTTTTTATGAGGATGAAAAAAGTTTTATCAGTTTTTCTAGTAGTAGTTTTAGCGTTTTCCATGTTAAGTGCATGTGGAAAGAAACCTGCTAACAATGCTTCAACTGAAGCAACAGGATCTGATGCAGCAGCAACTAGTGATGCTGGTTCAAAAGATTCTGGAGATGTAAAAGTTATTAACATGATGTTCTGGGATGATTTAAATACGACACAAGATGCAATGTCTTTACAGTATAAAAAATACATCGAAGAATTTAATGCACAGAATAACGGATATCGTATTGAAGTTACTTCAGCAGCATTAAGCAACAATGAATATGATACAAAGTTAAATGCGGCAATCGCAGCAGGTAAGACACCAGATATTTTCTTTGCAGATCCAGGCCCTAAAATGGGTAAATTTGTTGAGGCAGGCGTAGTTATGGACTTAACAGATGTTTTAGCAAAAGAAGCTGATTGGAAAGCAACTTTCCAGGATGGTATCTTTGATGGTCTTACATATGATGGAAAAATCATGGCTGTTCCATTGAACTTTGCAACAGCTTGTGTATTCTATAACACTAAAATTTTCGAAGAAGTTGGCGTACAACCTCCAACTACATGGAAAGAATTTACTGATGTTTGTGCTAAGATTAAAGCAGCTGGATATTCTCCAATTACAGCATCTGGTGTAGATGCATGGTGTATCGGTATTCTTGGCGGATACCTTTGCGATAGAGCAGGCGGACCTGATAATCTTAAAGCAGTTTTAGATGGTAGTGGTAAATTTACTGATGCAAGCTATATTACAGCTGGTAATAAATTAAAAGAATTAGCTGATAATGGTTATTTCCAAGATACATTCTTAGGAGATGGTAATGACCAGGCAACTGCTAACTTCTATACAGGAAAAGCTGCTATGTTAGTTCAAGGCTCATGGGCAATCGGACAGATTAATGGTAATGCTCCAGAAGCAGAAGAAACAACAGGCGTATTCACATTCCCTAAATTAGAAGATGGTACTGGTGATGTTAATAGATGGATTGCTAAAACAGATAATCTTTGTATTGGAAAAGACAGTCAGGTTGTTGATGGAGTTGTTGAATTCTTAAAATTATTAACAAGTGAAACAGCACAAAAAGAAACAGCAGAAATTGCTGGTAAAGTACCAGTAATCAAAGATGTTGCTATTGATTACGATAAAGCTCCAAAACAGTTCAAAGCAATTACTGAAGCTATGGCTAACATGAGCGGAACACTTGGTTTCTATAATGAAATGGTTCCAACATCAGAAATTGGTGATGAATACAATAATGCTATATTAGCAATTGCATCAGGACAGAAAACTCCAGAGCAAGCATTCGGAGATCTTCAAGCATTCATGGATGCACAATAGATATTAAACTAAGTTAACTTTGACAATGAGAAACGCGCGAAGCGTGTTTCTTATTGTCATCTAAATGGAAGGAGAAATGTAACGTGGAGAAAATTCTTCGTGACAAAAAAGCCATTGCATTTTTTGTAGCACCTGCAGCAATCTTATTTATACTAATCTTAGTCGGGCCGATCTTAAGTGCGGTGTATATCTCCCTATGTAATTGGGATGCTCTCAGCTCACCGAAATTTGTGGGATTTGAAAATTATATAAAAATGTTTACCAAAGATCCTCAGATTCATATAGCAATCAAAAACACTTTATTTATTACTCTATTTTCGCTAGTTACACAGCAGGCAATTGGCCTTGGATTAGCAGCATTACTATCAAGTAAAATTAAAGCATCCAATGTATTTAAGAATACATATTACTTACCTTGTGTTCTGTCTTCAGCAGCAATTGGTTTATTATTTAGTTTCATTTTTAATCCAGGTATGGGTATTAATCAGCTTTTATTAAAAATTGGAATTAAAGGACCACTTTGGCTTATGGATGTTAGTGGATTTATTACACTTCCTATGATAACAATTGGTATCGTAGCTACATGGCAGTATATGGGTCAAACGATGATGCTTTATATGGCAGCAATTACTGGCATCCCAGAATCTTTATCAGAAGCAGCGAAGATTGATGGTGCTACTGGTCTAGAAACATTTAGATATATTACTTTGCCATTAATTAAGCCTATGACGAAAGTTAGCGTTTCACTTACCTGTATTGGTTCCTTGAAGTTTTTCGATTTAATTTGGAATATGACAAAAGGTGGACCAAGCCATAATACCGAAGTACTTTCCTCTTTGGTATATGCAGATGCATTTAAATATTTTAAATACGGTTATGCAAGTGCAATTTCTATTACGTTAACAGTGTTATGTCTACTTGTTACATTTATTGTAAATAAATGTATTAAAGCAGAAGATTATGAAATGTAAGGAGATATAAATGATGAAGAATAAAATTAAAAATAGAAGATCGATCAAACCGACCAGAGTCATTATGTATATCCTTTTAATCCTATTAGCAATTGTATATGTTGCCCCACTTTTTTGGATGATTCTTGTATCACTTAAAACCAATGGAGAATTATTTAGTAATCCATTTGGCTTAACTTTGAATCCACAATGGGAAAATTATTATATTGCATGGACAGCTGGAAAATTAGGAATAGCAGCGTTTAACTCAGCACTTGTGTGTTTTATATCATTAGCATTAAGTATGTTATTTGGTGCAATGGCAGCTTTTGCGATTGCAAGAATGAAATGGAAATTCTCTGGATCTGCTTTAATATTTTTCTTAGTAGGTATGATGATACCAGTTCACTGCATACTAATACCGCTATTTATTACATTTACTAAGATTGGATTAACAGATACATTAACAGGCTTGATATTACCATACATATCATTTTCATTACCAACTACAATCTTTGTCTTAATGGGATTCTTTACAGGTATGCCAAAAGAATTGCTTGAAGCAGCATGTATAGATGGATCTACTATCTATGGATTCTTTTTTAAGATTGCCCTACCATTATCAAAATCTGGCTTATTTGTAACAGGACTTATGACATTTGTAGCCAATTGGAACGAATTATTAGTAGCTATGGTATTTAATTCAACAGATGAGAAGAGAACACTTCCAGTTACATTAACTGCTTTCGTTAGTCCATATTCAACCAATTATGTACAAATGTTTGCGGCAATCGTAATCGCAGTGTTACCTACTATTGTTGTGTACTGTATGTTTAGTAATAAAATTGTTGCAGGTTTAACAGCTGGCGCAGTTAAAGGATAGACATGAAAGGAATGGATAAAATATGAATCGAGAAGAAGCAAAAAGAAGAGCAAAAGAATTAGTCAGTAAAATGACAGTAGAAGAAAAAGCATCACAGTTAAAATATGATGCACCATCCATTCCAAGATTGGATGTTCCTTTTTATAATTGGTGGAATGAAGCTTTACATGGTATTGCAAGAGCAGGAACAGCTACTAGTTTTCCTCAAGCAATCGGAATGGCAGCAACCTTTGATGAAGACTTGTTGCAAAAAGTAGCAGATGTAGTAGCTACAGAGGGGCGCGCAAAATATAATGAGTATTCCAAACATGACGATAGGGATATTTATAAAGGGTTAACTTTTTGGTCTCCTAATGTTAATATTTTTAGAGATCCTAGATGGGGAAGAGGACATGAAACATATGGGGAAGATCCTTTTCTTACCAGTAAATTAGGTGTGGCTTATGTAAAAGGATTACAAGGCGATGGTGAATATTTAAAAACAGCTGCATGTGCCAAACATTTTGCAGTTCATTCAGGACCAGAAGCAGTAAGACATGAGTTTAATGCCATTGCATCAAAAAAAGATATGAGAGAAACTTACTTACCAGCATTTGAAGAGTGTGTAAAAGAGGGTGATGTGGAAGCTGTTATGGGAGCTTACAACAGAACCAATGGAGAAGCATGTTGTGCTAGTTCAACACTGATGAAGGATATCCTTCGTGATGAGTGGGGATTTGAAGGTCATTATGTTTCAGACTGTTGGGCTATTAGGGATTTCCATACGCATCATATGATTACTAGTACACCGGAAGAGTCCGCAGCACTTGCATTAAAGACTGGCTGTGATTTGAATTGTGGTAATACCTATCTATATATATTAAAAGCATATAATGCAGGTTTAATCACAGAAGAAGATATTACGATTGCAGCGGAACGTTTATTTACAACTAGATTTCTACTTGGCCTATTTGATGAAACTGAATTTGATCAAATAAAATACGAAAAAGTAGAGTGTCAAGAACATTTAGAATTAGCAGATGAAGTAACACGTAAGAGCATTGTACTATTGAAAAATAACGGCATATTACCAATTAACAAAGAAAAGATGAAATCAATTGGGGTCATTGGACCTAATGCTAATAGTCGTGCAGCTTTAGTTGGAAATTATCACGGAACTTCTTCTAGATATGTTACTATATTAGAAGGAATTCAAAATGAATTGGGTAATGATGTGAGAGTGTTATATTCCGAAGGCTCACATTTATATAAGGATAAAATTGAAAATTTGGCATGGAGACAGGACAGAATTTCAGAAGCAATTATTGTTGCGGAGCAAAGTGATGTTGTTGTTTTATGTCTTGGATTAGATGAAACCTTAGAAGGAGAAGAAGGGGACACGGGTAATAGTTATGCTTCAGGAGATAAATTAGATCTAAATCTTCCAGAAGTACAACGAGAATTATTAGAAGCAGTAGCGAAAGTCGGAAAGCCAACAATTCTTTGCTTAATGGCTGGAAGTGCAATTGATTTAACCTATGCAGAGGAACATTTAGATGGTATTGTTCATGTATGGTATCCAGGTGCAAGCGGTGGTAAAGCAATTGCTGACATTTTATTTGGTAAGTATTCACCATCAGGTAAGCTTCCAGTGACATTCTATAAGGATTTAAATGATATGCCTGAGTTTGAAGATTATTCTATGAAGGGCAGAACTTATCGTTACATGGAAAAGGATGCGTTATATCCATTTGGATATGGTTTAACTTACAGTAACATAGAAGTAACTCATGCATCTTTTATGAAAGAGGCAAAATCTGATGAAGATATTGAGATAACGGCTACAGTCGTGAATAATGGCGAATATGACACAGAAGATGTAGTACAAGTGTACATTAAAGACCTAGAATCTAAATATGCTGTTAAGAATTACAGTTTATGTGGATTTAAGAGAATAACTTTGAAGAAAAGGGAAGAGAAAAAAGTTACATTTACTATTCCTAAAAAATCATTGCAAGTAGTTGATGAAGAAGGTAATCGATTCTTAGATAGTAAGCAATTTACACTATACATAGGTATCAGTCAACCAGATAGTAGAAGTACTACATTAACAGGTATTAAACCAATTGAATTACCAATTCAATTTTAACATGCTTTTTCATATGCATCTTTATAGTTGCATTTTCCCTCCACGAAGGCTTAGAACTTAGTTCTAAGCCTTTTTCTCGTTGGCAATTATGTATAATGTTAGGACTACTTACTTGGAGACAAAAACATCTTAAGACCATCTAGCATAGTTGGGTTTCCTACCGTGTAATGATCTTTTCCTTCATAAACTTTACTAGTGTAATTTAGACCCTTGTAATCACGTGACTTAAATATTTCATCAAAACGATGAATAAGATAGTTGACATATATATCACTCTGATATATTATATAAACTATATCAGAGTGATATATAAAGGAGGCTATTTATGTCTAGCGTATTATTTGTGAATGGGAACTTACAGGGTCATTTTAATCCAACACTACCACTGATTACTGAAATGGTTAATCAGGGAGAAGAGGTTTGGTATTATTGTTCGGAACTGTTTCGGGAAAAAGTCGAATCAGTAGGAGCGCATATAATTCCAACAGGTAGAGTATTGGATCAGTTTTATCAAGATTATAAACCAACAGGAGATCATCCATTTTATAAGCTAATGGAATATATCGTAAAATATGATCAAGTTCTTTTACCGGACTTACTTGAACAAACAAAGAATATTAGGTATGATTATGTTATCTATGATTCCATACTTGGTGGGGGGTATTTTTTGAAGAATATTCTGAAAGTGCCTGTAATCTGTTCAAACAGTTCATTCGTTATGGATAAATTACCAGTTCCAGATAGTATGCTTGTTGAAGGATGTCATCCACAACTAGATGAATGCTATCGTATACTTAGAGAATTATGTAGTGCATGGAATAAGAAAGCAGCAAGTTTATTAGATGTTTTCATTAATAAAGGTGATTTGAATCTTGTATATACTTCTAGAATGTTTAATCCAGATGGGAATCAGTTTGATGATAGTTACCTATTTGTTGGACCGTCTGTGAATAAACGAAAGGAATTATTGGAATTTCCATTGTCTGAATTAGAAGGACATAAGATAATATACATCTCCCTTGGTACCATTAACAATAATTTTAGTGGGTTCTATCAGATGTGTATACAAGCATTTGCAGAGACAGAGTATAAAGTTGTTATGTCTGTAGGAACGAAGTGTAATATTAATGAGTTGGGTCAGATTCCAGATAATTTTATTGTAAAACAATTTGTGCCACAGTTGGAAATTCTTAAGAAAAGTCATATATTTATAAGCCATAGCGGGTTTAATAGTGTGAGTGAATCGCTGTATTATGGCGTGCCGCTTATTGTTTTGCCAATGGTGAATGATCAATACATGGTAGCCACAAGAGTTACGCAACTTGGTGCCGGTATCATGCTTAAAATGAGTGAGATTACTGATAGGCAATTAATAGAAGCGGTTGAAAAAATAGAATTCAATGATGAGTATAAAACGGCTTGTGAGCGAATTGGGAATTCTTTTAGGCAGGCTGATGGTTGTACAAATACAGTAGTAAAAATAAAAGATTATGTGAGGAAATGGAATGGCAATTAAGAATAAAACGAAATATGCAATACTTGGTATACTAAGTATTTCGCCTGGTTCTGGGTACGATATAAAAAAATATTGTGATACGATTATCTCAAATTTTTGGCATGAAAATTACGGGCATATCTACCCAGTACTGAATGGGATGTTAAAAGAGGGTCTGATTACCATAAATAATGAGAACTCTTCTGCAAGAAAAAAGGAATATGCAATCACTGAAAATGGTAGAGAAGATTTTTTGAATTGGTTAATGGATCCAGTTGAATATCAACCAGTAAGATCGGAATTTTTCTTAAAGTTTGTTTTCTCAAGCAATCTACCTAGGGAAAATGTCTTAACTATGCTGGATGAATATAAACTTCGCCATGAAACTAAGTTACGACAATTAAAAGAAACGGAAACGTATTTTCATAAGGATCAAGTTAATTCAGATGGAGCAACCAACAAGGAGAACCAGAAAGAGAACATTTCTCCAGAAAGAGAGCTTTTTCTATATGCACCATTAAGATATGGTATTCTATCAGCAGAGGCTGCCATTACATGGTGTGAGGAAATGATTGAAGCCTTTACAGCGCTAACTTAAGGAATGAATGTAATATTAGTTGAATTTAAAAACGTGTAATGAATAAAGTTTATTTGGAACTAGATATCTTTGTATTTATATCAAAGTATCTAGTTCTTTTTATTTTTATTTTGACTTTGGAAGAAAGTGGAGTATAATAGTAACTGAACAATGTTCAGTTTGGAGGGATTATGAGCAGAGCGGATAATATGAAAGAAAAGATCATTCAGATTACCATAGAATGTTTAGAACAAGATGATGGAAAGATAGATGATATTACAATACGCTATATTGCAGATAAAGCGCATGTGGGAATTGGGTTAATAAACTATCATTTTGGAACCAAAGAAAAACTTATTGAAATTTGTGTACAGAGAATTATCGAACAGGTTATAAATGTATTTCGACCAAACATTAGTGAACAGGTAGATGAGATAGAACGTTTAAAAGAAGTTGTAAAACAAGTAGCAGACTTTTTAATAGAGAATCCGAAAATTTCAAAAATATCTATTTTAGCAGATATGGCATCTCCAACTATTATGGATAATACAAGTAGGACAGTTCTCGGTTTTATGTCCACTTTAAAGGATAGTAAGATAGACAAATCGCAACAACTTTTGTTAACATATTGTTTGACATTTGTTTTACAAGCTATGTTTTTAAGAAAGGATATATCAATAGAATTGCTTCAGCTCGATTATAATAAAAAAGAGGATCGAGATCGATTTATAGACTTTATTATTGAACGTTTATATATTTCATAGAGTTTGACAATGTTCTAATCAAACATTTAGATTTTGCGGATTTAAGAGGAGGGTTTATAATGAAAGTAATCGCTATTATGGGTAGTCCCCATAAAGGAAATGGATATAACATTGTTCGAAAGATTGAGAGCGAATTAAAATTAATAACTGACATAGAGTTTCAATATATATTCCTAAAGGATGCTAATATTAAAATGTGTAAAGGCTGTTTTGCATGCATCGCAAAGGGAGAAGAATCATGTCCTATCAACGATGATAGGGAGCAGATTGAGCAGGATTTACTGCAGGCAGATGGTATTATACTCAATTCACCAGGTTATACATGGAATGTCACAGGTTTAATGAAGAATTTTATGGATCGTTTTGCATATAGTCTGCATAGACCAAAATTCTTTCAACAATCACTTATGCTTGTTGCCAATGGAGGTTCAGGGCTTAATGGAACATTGCAAGCTTTATCTAAAACACTAGGTGGAAGTAAGATAGCTTGCGAGTTAGGAATCACAGCAACGCCTTGGGAATCTACTCAATCATATGTGGATAAAACAGAGAAAAACATTAGAAAATGTGCAAGAAGATTTTATAAGTCTATGATAGATAAGAAAGATCAGAGCCCCAAGTTAGGAAACCTTATCTGGTTTCATATATTTAAGAAAATGGCAAGTATATCAAAGGAAACCTTGCCTGCAGACTATCATTATTACTCTAATCATGATAAATATTTTTACGAAACAAAAGTGAATCCTGTGAAAAGTATAATCGCAAGTATAATAGCCAAAATCGGTGTATGGAGTCTTGCAAAACGGATTCATTTTAGGTAATAAGATACCATAATTGGAGCGATTGGATAAACATTAAAATAAGCTGGGAGTTAATATGAAAACGGATAGACTACTTGGAATTATCATTTATTTATTAAACCACAAGAAAGTTAATGCGAAAACATTATCTAAAAAGTACGAAGTATCTATTCGTACCATACGTAGAGATATGGATTCTCTGTGTATGGCTGGTATACCAATAATCTCTACCTATGGTTCTGATGGCGGTTATGAAATAGCAGAGTCATTTCAGATGGAGCGACAATTGGCAGGTAAAGATGATTATACATACATTATTTCTGCGTTAAGTGGTTTTTTATCTGCCTATAGGAATCATAATCTGGAAGAAACATTAGAAAAAATTCGTGCTGTTTCAACTAATAAGAAGAAGGAAAATATTATTCTTGACTTTGGAGTGTTAAGAGAACAACAAAATGTGAATGAATACATTACTACACTTGAACATGCAGTCGTTACTAAAAAAATAGTAAGATTTAAGTATACAAGTAATTTGGGATCTATGAAGGAACATCAGGTTGAACCAATCTCAGTTATATACAAATGGTACTCGTGGTATCTTCTGGGATATTCCATAGATCATCAGGATTATAGATTATATAAGTTAATTCGGATGGAAAACCTATATGAAACCCTTCAACCGCAGCATAAAGAACATCCATTGCCGGAAGAAATCATGAAGAATCAGGGCCAAAAGGATACCAGGAGACTCTTGGACATAAAACTTCAATGCAATGCAACAGCAAGGATGAAAGTATTAGAGTATTTAAATGGAACTGTGGAGCAGGAATTGGAGGATGGATCTTATCTAATGAGACTGCATGTGCCAGAAGGGGAACATTTTTGGCTGGCTACCATCATTGCACTTGGTAATAGTGTAACTATTTTAGAACCAATGGAAGCAAAAGAAAGTCTTAAGAATAAATGTATGGAAATCCTAGAAATATATAAAAATGTGTGACATATTGTTGTCACCATGGTCATGATAAAGTGAGAGAAAACATTATGGAGGTATGGGATGAGTACTATTTATGAATCATGTCCAAGCTATGAGGATGATAAAATTATTTTGACACAAACAAGCATGGAGGATGCCAACGAACTGCTGTTATGCTATTCTGATGAAACTGCGGTTCCGTTTTTTAATGCGGACAATTGTCATGGAGACACCTTTTATTATCCAACATTGGAAAGAATGAAGCAGGCAATCGAATTTTGGAATCAATCATATGGATGGAAATACTTTGTACGATGGACAGTGATATTAAAAGAAACGAAGGAAAAGATTGGAACCATCGAAATGTTTCAAAGGGGTGATTCTCCACAACTAGGGGTACATGGAGTTTTGCGCATTGATTTGAGAAGTACATACGAAACAAGTAATATAATTGATCCTATTTTAAAAATTGCCAATGATGAGTTTTATGAAGCCTTTGAGGTTGAAACTATTATTATAAAAGCAATACCAGAAGCAACAGAGAGAGTGATTGCATTAGAGAAGAATGGCTATGTAAAACTTGGGGAAGGTGATTTTCTATTTCCACATTATTTTTCTCGAAAAGCATAGTATGTAATCATTGCTACATGGAAATAGATGGATTTTATCCGGAACTTAGAAAGTAATTTTTCTCATTAACAATTTATTGATATTTTCTATCACATTACCATCTTGCAATAGTATCCTATCTAGCATATTCTTGATGCTAAGAGCAGATACTATGAAAAAGAGAAGGGTGTTGCAAATGATAGAGATACAAGATACGAAGGAACAGAAATTTGATAAACAAGAATTAGAAATTACAATTGCGAATCATTGTGCACCTGTGTTGTGTGGGATAAAAAGTTCTAATATGATCTGTGTCAATAGACATGAAGCTAATTCTATTTGTAAAGTATGTAGAGAAACCAATTTATCTACAACATGCTTATTTGAGAACTGTCAAAAATCCGTTTTATTACTTTATAATCGCTTAATGATGGAACAAACCATGAATGAATTTAAAAACAAAGAGTTTTTAGAAAATCAAGGATATGAAACATTAGAAGTAATAGATGTGCTACATGAAGTTAGTAAGCGATTTACTAGTTACAAGCAAAATGAAGCTGAGTTTCCTCATGAACTTGGCATATTATTAGGGTATCCAGTTTGGGATGTGATTGGATTTATTGAAAATAAGGGTGAAAATTGTTTATATACGGGATATTGGAAAGTATATTATGAGTTATCTAAAGCAATTGTTACGTTTCATCAATATGACAATGCAAGAAAAAAAGTCCTGAATAAGATAAAGCAAGGAAATACACTAGCTAGTATACTGGCAGGGGGTATGTAGTTTACTTTATCATTGACGAAAGTAAGGAAGCTGAGTATAATATATTGTATAAAAAAGGAAAGGTCGTGTACAATGAAGAGATAATGATTGAACTTATTAAGTAAAGATGGTGTGATTAACCTTATATATTTTAAGGTTTGTTTTTTTAATGCCATTTCGTTCAGTCATTTCGATTCAATTGACATACCTTCATATGGTAGAATACTTTGATTCATAAGATGTGATACTACTCTTATGATTTAAGGTGTTACTACTGTTGGTTTTGAATCCGTTCTGAGCGAATTGCAAAGGAGGGATTTTTTTATGTTGTTATTAGGACAGAATATAAAGAAAGATTACGGTATTCAGACGGTTATAGATATTAAAAAATTAGAGATCCAGGAAGGAGATCGGATTGGTTTAGTGGGTCGAAATGGTGTAGGGAAAAGCACCTTGCTTGGAATCTTATCTGGCGAAATAAAGCAAGATCAAGGGATACTGGAACGCTTTGGTGAGATAGCAATGATACGACAAACTGGTGAAACAGATGGTATGTCTGACGGAAAATATATTAGCCAAATGAGAATTAAAGATAGTGCAATCAAAAGTGGTGGAGAGAAAACTAGGTTAGCAATTGCTGCTGCATTTTCTAAACATGCGCCTATATTATTTGCAGATGAACCAACTACTAACCTAGATGTGAATGGAATTGAAATGTTAGAGAAAATGATGAAAGGATATCGTGGTGCCATTGTATTAATCTCTCATGATAGAAAATTATTAGATAATGTCTGCAATCAGATATGGGAACTACAAGATGGAACACTTAGAATATTCCCAGGAAATTATAGCGATTGGCTAGTACAACGTAATCGAGAAAGGGACTTTGCAGAGTTTGAATATAACCAATATCAGTCTGAGAGAAAAAGATTGGAAAAAACCATTCGAGAGGTAAAGCAGGAGGCTAGGGGTATGCTTAAACCCCCAAAAAGAATGGGTAGTAGCGAATGGATGTTATATAAAGGTGGAGCTGCTATTCAACAAGGACATGTGGAAGGTCGTGCTAGTGCGATTATAAGTAGATTGGATCATTTAGAGAAAAAGGAACGTCCCAAAGAGTTACCTCATATCACTATGAAATTAGGTTCTTATAAGGATATCAAGGCGAAGATAGCAGCCAAAGTCGATAATTTAACAGTCGAGTATGACGACAGATGTATCTTAGCAAATGCCAGTATTCAAATTTTAACTGGAAAGAGAACATTTCTTATTGGTGACAATGGAGCTGGTAAAACAACATTAATTAAAAGTTTGCTAACGCAAGAAGATCATACGTTTATAACCACTGATGCCAAAATCGGTTATTTTTCACAAGAACAGGAAAACTTAGATATACAAAAGTCAGTGTTAGAAAATGTGATGTCAACAGCAGCCGTTCCAAAGCATATTGCTAGAGCAATTTTAATGAATCTCTATATGAATGAAAATGACATTAACAAAAAGATTACTGTATTATCAGGTGGGGAACGTGTTAAAACAGCGCTTGCTAAGGTTCTTGCATCGGATTGTAATATGTTGATACTAGATGAACCTACAAATCATATGGACATATATACCATGGAAGGTTTGGAAGCACTACTTTCTAGTTATAGTGGAACATTATTAATTGTTAGTCACGACAGAAAATTAGTAGAAAATCTAGCTCAAGTTATTTACCAGGTAAAAAGCGGTGAAGTAATAAAAATCTTACCGTAAATGTAATAAAAGATTAGGGCTACCAATCTATCAAAAGTATCCAACGGATCATCTTAAAGGAAAAGAAGTCTTGTGCATAAAAATAAGAAATATTGAGACGCTAACAGGCAGATGGATAGGTATTATTCTGCCTGTTTTTACATACTTTACTTACACCAACCTAATTCAAGAAAAAAATATTTAGAATAATTCTCTTGACAAATACGGTAGGGGGGTATAGTATATAGACATAAAATACATCAGAAAGGAGATAGTAACATGACAGTAGTTACGAAAGTTTTAAATGTAGAAGGAATGTCTTGCAGTCACTGTGAGAGAGCAGTAAAGAATGAATTAGGTGAGATTAATGGTGTTGTTAAGACTGAAGTGAATCTTGAAGGTAAGACAGTAACAGTAGATTATGATTCAGAGCTAGTAACAGAAAAGATGCTTGCTGATGCCATTGAAGAGGCTGGTTATGAAGTGAAGTAAGAGACTCCTTTAGGGGTTTCTTACTACATAAAATTGCAAGTCGTCAAATGTCAGGATAGTATATTGTGCTACGCACATAGATAGGAGTAAAGTATGCAGAAAGAGAATTTGAAGATCGCAGGTATGACTTGTGCAGCTTGTGCCAAAACAGTGGAACGAGTGACAAAGAAGCTTGATGGTGTATCCGAATCTGTTGTCAATTTTTCAACAGAAAAGTTAACTATAGAATATGACGAGCAAAAAGTTTCCGTATCTGATATAAAAGCTGTAATAGATAAAGCTGGCTATGAAGTTGTGGAAGCATCAAAAGAGAAAGAAGTCACTATGCCAATTCAAGGAATGACTTGTGCAGCGTGTGCCAATAGAATTGAAAAAGTGGTATCAAAACATAGTGGAGTTAGTCAAGCTACTGTTAATTTTGCCACAGAAAAATTAACGGTAAAATATGATCCAGGTCAAGTAAGATTATCAGAGATCAAGCAATCAATTGCAAAAGCAGGATATAAAGCTTTAGAGATAGAGAATAAAGAAGCGGTTGATGAAGATAAAGTAAGAAAACAAAAGGAAATTAAAACATTATGGAATAAATTCATTGTTTCTACCGTTTTTTGTATTCCACTGTTATATCTGGCAATGGGGTCTATGATATGGTGGTTACATTTTCCAATACCTAGTTTCCTGCGACCAATGCAATATCCGTTAAACTATGCGTTTACTCAGATTATATTGACAATACCAATATTAATTGCTGGTAATAAGTTTTATTCCGTTGGATTTAAAGCAATTATTCGAAGAAGTCCTAACATGGATTCACTCATCGCCATGGGAACGACAGCAGCGGTATTATATAGTTTATATTCAACATTCCTTATTATAAATGGTGATTTTGGTTATGTAGATCATTTGTATTTTGAAACCGCAGGTGTAATTATTACTTTAATCTTATTAGGTAAGTCATTAGAAGCGGTTTCAAAAGGTAAAACTTCAGAAGCTATCAAAAAGTTAATGGGTCTTGCTCCAAAGACAGCAATTGTAATACAGGATGGGAAAGAAGTTGAATTACCAATAGAAGAAGTAGAAGTAGATGATGTTATTTTAGTAAGACCAGGAGAGAAAATACCAGTAGATGGTATCGTAATCGAAGGAAATACATCGATTGATGAATCTATGTTAACTGGTGAGAGTATTCCAGTTGAGAAAAAATCAGGAGATAAGGTGTATGCTGCAAGTATTAACAAAAATGGATCAATCCAGTTTAGAGCTACAAAAGTTGGTAGCGATACAGCATTAGCACAGATTATAAAATTGGTAGAAGATGCACAGGGATCAAAAGCTCCAATCGCTCAGATGGCCGACATTGTATCTGGCTACTTTGTACCAATCGTATTCATAATTGCTTTATTAGCGGCATTTGCTTGGTTAATCAGTGGAGAATCTGTCGTATTTGCATTAACAATTTTCATCTCTGTGTTGGTTATTGCGTGTCCATGTGCCTTAGGTTTAGCAACACCAACTGCGATTATGGTAGGTACAGGAAAAGGTGCAGAATACGGTATCTTAATAAAGGGTGGTGAAGCTCTAGAAAGCGCCCATAAGATTAATACCATCGTATTTGATAAAACAGGAACGATTACAGAAGGAAAGCCAGAAGTAACAGACATATTAACTAGAGAAGATATTGCGAAAGAGCAATTGTTACAGATTGCTGCATCTGCTGAAAAAGGGTCAGAACATCCTCTTGGAGAAGCCATTGTAAGAGGTGCAGAAAAAGAAAATATGGTGATTCTACCGCTAGAAAGCTTTGAAGCGATACCAGGTTATGGTATTCAGGTAACCATTGATGGTAAGAAGATTTTACTTGGTAATAAAAAATTAATGGATCAAAGAGAAGTTTCACTTACATCCTTTGAAGAAAGCTCAAATCAGTTGGCTACAGAAGGTAAGACTCCAATGTACATCGCTATTGATAATGAACTTGCTGGTATTATAGCAGTTGCCGATGTTGTAAAAGAAAGTAGTGCCAATGCTATTCGTAAACTTCATAGTATGGGAATCCAAGTTGCAATGATAACTGGTGACAACAGAAGAACAGCAGAAGCCATTGCAAAACAAGTAGGTATCGACCGTGTTCTTGCAGAAGTATTACCTCAGGATAAGGCAAATGAAGTAAAAAAATTACAAGCAGAGGGCAGAAAAGTATCTATGGTTGGTGATGGTATTAATGATGCGCCTGCGCTTGCTCAAGCAGATATTGGGATAGCAATTGGATCTGGAACAGATGTTGCAATGGAATCTGCTGATATTGTATTAATGAGAAGTGATTTAATGGATGTACCAACTGCAATTCAGTTAAGTAAAAGTACAATCCGTAATATCAAACAGAATCTATTTTGGGCATTTGGATACAATGTTCTTGGTATACCACTAGCAGCTGGTTTGCTCCATGCATTAGGAGGACCTACTTTAAATCCGATGTTCGCAGCAGCAGCCATGTCCTTAAGTAGTGTATCTGTATTAACCAATGCACTTAGATTGAAAACATTTAAACCTTACAAATAAACAATTATTAAGAACAAAACAGTAGAAATAGGAGAATTCATATGAAGAATAAATTAGTTTTAGTAACTCTAGCAGTTGTAGCCATGGGTATTTTCGCTGGATGCCAGAAGACAGATATTATAGCAGATGTCTCAAAATCATCATTTAAAGAGGTGTTAAATACAGCTTCAGATTCCGTAGAGAAGGATGATATGAATGGAGGATGGTCACTAAGTGCGCCAGATGATTCCGCAAGATTTATTTGGAGTGAAGATTATAGCAAAAGTCCAATTCATGATGTAATGATAGAATTTGATGCGGCTCCTTTTATCGCAGCTGGATTAGATGTTAGCAAGTTACCAGATGGAATAGTTATTGATGATAAGATTATGTTAGGTACGAAGTTAGGTACTGACAAACCAGCATATAATGGAGAATCTACTCCAGAAGTAGCATTTAATCAGATTGTAACTCTTTCTAGAGACTCGATTGGGTACCATCAACAATTAGATCATTACGGTGTAGATCTTTCGGAAGGCAATATGTTTGAATGGGCAAAGGATATGAGTAAAAATGATAAAGATATCGTATTTGTTGTAAATCCTGAACAATTTATTGAAGCTGGAGTAGATACTGAAAACGTAGAAGGTTGGGTTTATGCCTCAGTAACAATGATGGATGATAATGGTAAGAAAATAGAGAAAATGAAATTTTTAAAACCTTTTGACTTAAAGTAAAAATTCGTTTAGAATAGTTGCAGGAAAGAGGGGAATGGTAATGAGTAATGCAAAAAAAACATGCTGTACTCCAGTACTGGATGAGAATGATAGTAGAGTAACTGACCGAGATGATAAATTAAAGAAATCATTAATAACAAGATTAAATCGAGTTGAGGGTCAGATACGAGGAATTAAAGGCATGATAGAAAAAGATGTGTACTGTGATGATGTACTGAATCAAGTATCTGCAGCATCTTCCGCACTTAATAGTATCAGTAAGTTAGTCCTAGAAAATCACATTAGAAATTGTGTGGCTGAAAAAATAAAAGCCGATGAAGATGGTATCATAGAAGAATTAATCGTAACCATCGATAAAATGCTCTAACGATCGCGTTCGACTCAAACGGTGCAGAAATAGAGAGAGAGTAACCCGCAAGCTTGCTTGAACGGGTTACTCTCTCTCTATTTCTATAGCGCGCGACCGCGCGTAGTAAATGTAGAAGCCAAAACATTAATTAATTCAACAAATTAAAATCTTCTACATTTACGTACACCGTTTGATTTCCAAAAGTTATCTTCTATCTTTTTCATAATATAGAATAATTTTCAATAAATTCATTTATATAATCACATCTACATAATATCTTCATAACTCTCCACTATAATGAGGCCATAACAAATCTAATCCAAGTCAAGGGGTTATCCACAATAGGGAAAAACATTGGAATTAGAATTACATGGAGGTAAATAATATGGCTAATGGTATCGTGAAAAAGACTCTAAAATTAGATGGAATGACATGTATAGCCTGCGAAACTAAAATTGATAAAAAATTAAGACAAATAGAGGGTGTTACGGATCTAAAAGTTAGCTATGTAACATCTATTCTTGAGATTACTTTTGATCAACAAAAAACAAATTTAGATGAAATTATAGCCGTAATCCAGAAATTAGGCTATGATATTGCAAAAGAAAAAGTAGAAAATCAAAATGAGAAAAAATCGGATACTAATTTTTGGATTATAACAGGTATTTTAGGTTTAGGTGTGTTTTTAATTATTAAACATACCGTGGGATTTAATTTTATTCCAGAAGTAAATCAAAATATGGGATATGGAATTCTATTTGTAATTGGTTTATTGACTTCTCTACATTGTATTGCTATGTGTGGTGGAATCAATCTATCTGTGTGCATGTCATATCGCACCAATCAAAATAGTGATAGTAAATATTCGAAATTAGTACCTAGTCTTATGTATAATGCAGGTAGACTGGTTGCTTATACTCTTATCGGTGGTATATTCGGAGCATTTGGTTCCATGATAAGTATAACCAATGGTGGTAAGGCTTTTGTTTCCATTGGAGCAGGTGTATTTATGGTAATTATGGGAATTAATATGTTAAATATTTTCCCTTGGCTTCGTAAATTAAACCCACACATGCCAAAAGTTTTTGCAAAACAAATTCATAGTCAGAAAAAGAATAAAGGTCCATTTATCGTAGGTTTATTAAATGGTTTAATGCCATGTGGTCCATTACAAGCAATGCAAATCTATGCTTTAGGAACGGGAAGTTTCTTGGCTGGAGCAATTTCTATGTTTTTATTTAGCTTAGGTACGGTACCACTTATGTTTGCTTTTGGAGCATTAGGTTCTTTATTAAGCTCTAAATTCACAAAAAATATGGTAAAAGCAAGTGCAGTGTTAGTAGTTGTATTAGGTGTTGTAATGCTAAATAGAGGATTAGCGTTTACTGGTTTTACATTTAATTCTCTCATACCACGTACAAATGTTGAAGCTGGTACCAATACAGATGAAACAAAAACAGTAGATGAAAACACAGCAACAGTGGATGCAGATAATGGAGTACAGAAAATTACTACTACATTGCAGCCGGGAAGTTATACACCAATTACTGTTGAAGCAGGAACCCCTGTAGAATGGACAATCGTTGCAGAAGCAGGTAGTTTAAACGGTTGTAATTATGTGATTATAATTCCAGAGTATGGAATCCAACAAGAGTTACAAGAAGGAGAAACGGTAATTAAATTTACTCCTAGTGAGACAGGATCCTTTGGATATAGTTGTTGGATGGGAATGATTCGAAGTAGTATCACAGTAATAGAGCCTGCTGGAACCCAAGCCCAAACATCAGATTCCGTACCATCCGAGACTGAAACTACTGTACCGGCAGAGGATGACAGTTCCAATTCTGTGGATAATACAGGTTTACCTGAAGGATGTTGTGGATACTAATCTGTTAGTGGAACTCTAGAATTTATGATTTCTTTTAATGTAATATCTGGATTACGGTATTGATAATTAGATTTTGACTTCATATTTTTAAAACGAATGGCTTCACTTGGACAATAATGGATACAAGAAAAACACATGGAACAATGACGCCCAACTGTGGGTTTCGTTGTTCCTTTTAGCATATTAAAACTGCTACATACAGAAGTACATAGATTGCAATTGGTACATTTTTCAGGATTAATTTTTATTTTATCCATACCTAAAAATAAGTGATTTACTAATTTCATCATGGGGCTAATTATCTTATCGGTATAGCTTGCTTTTGGTAAGATTGTGGACTCTTGGTTCACAATAAGTTTCGTGTGTTGATTGATGATATCCTTCCCAACTTGCAGCATATGCGCTTGATTTTCAGGATCAGTAGGAAAGATAATGCTGTTATCAGGTAGCGCAACATCAAATGCTCCATTTACAGTAATTCCTTTGTTTTGTAATGCTTGATATGGATTATATAAGCCATTACCAAGATGTTCGCCGTAATTCGCATATAGAAATAGATAAGAATTATCTTTTGTCTTCAGTTTTGGAATAAAATCATATACAGGTTCTGGTGCATCCAGAAAGTAGATGGGGTAAATAATTCCAACAATATCAGAATTGGTAATAACTTCCTTGCATTCGTCCAATTGATTAATGCCAATGAGAGAAACGTCAGTTAACCCTTTGGCTATGGTTTTAGCGATAAAGAGTGTATTCCCCGTTCCAGTAAAATAATAGAGTGTGGCTGACATACTACTTAAATCCTCCTTGTGTGCATTTTATGGGATGAACCTTTGGTAATAGCACTATTATAGGTGCATTTTTTTGCATGTGTCAAGCTATTTTTCTATAAAATGGAAATTGATTTACTATCTTAGAAGGTCATTGTTCCATAAAATTATGAAGTTAAGAAAAATTGATACTGAAATTGAAAAGTGGCACTATTAAAAATATAGAGACTGGATGTTTTCATACATCCAGTTTCTGCTATAATAACAGTGAATTAATTCAATATTTTGGAAACTCGGCCGAGTAGTATATTACATTTTATAGCCTGAACACCAGGCAGATTGGAGTTTCCCATGAATCATAGTCAGTATAAGATTAATAAAGAGTTAGCACAGATGTTAAAAGGTGGAGTTATCATGGATGTTACGACGCCTGAACAGGCAGTCATTGCACAAAAGGCTGGAGCATGTGCAGTTATGGCGCTTGAGAGAATACCAGCTGATATTAGAGCAGCAGGTGGAGTTTCTAGAATGAGTGACCCTAAGATGATAAAAGGCATTCAGGAAGCAGTCTCTATACCTGTTATGGCTAAATGCAGAATTGGACATTTTGTTGAGGCACAAGTATTGGAAGCAATTGAGATTGATTATATTGATGAAAGTGAGGTATTATCTCCAGCAGATGACCAGTATCATATTGATAAAACTAGATTTTCAGTTCCATTTGTTTGCGGTGCCAAGGATTTAGGTGAAGCGCTAAGAAGGATTCAAGAAGGTGCTTCTATGATAAGGACAAAGGGTGAGCCAGGAACGGGTGATATTATCCAGGCAGTTAGGCATATGAGAATGTTGAATCGTGAGATAGCAAGAATCACGTCTATGAGGGAAGAAGAACTATTTCACGTTGCAAAGGAATTACAAGTATCTTATGATTTAATTGCGTATGTTCACGAGAATGGAACACTACCAGTAGTGAATTTCGCAGCAGGAGGTGTTGCAACGCCAGCGGATGCGGCACTTATGATGCAATTAGGGGCACAGGGGGTGTTTGTTGGCTCTGGAATATTTAAGTCAGGTAATCCAGCGAAACGAGCAGAAGCAATTGTCAAGGCTGTAACCAACTTTACAGATGCAACTATGATTGCGAACTTATCAGATGATCTGGGAGAAGCGATGGTTGGTATTAATGAGCAGGAGATTGAATTATTGATGGCTGAAAGGGGCAAATGATTATGAAAATTGCCGTTTTAGCCGTTCAAGGAGCATTTGTTGAACACGAAGAAGTTCTTACAAAACTAGGAATAGAATCTGTTGAACTTCGCAAAGAGGAAGACCTGAGACAAACATTTCATGGACTCATATTACCAGGCGGGGAAAGTACCGTACAGAGTAAATTATTAATAGAATTTCACATGTTTGAACCTTTGAAAGCCATGATAGAACATGGACTTCCAGTCTTAGGTACTTGTGCAGGACTAATCTTATTAGCAGAGCAATTATCCAGTGGCGAAAAGATTCATTTAGGTACCCTACCTGTAACCGTTAAGCGGAATGCTTATGGTAGGCAGCTTGGTAGTTTCTACATTGAGGATGAGTTTAAGGATTTTGGTAAGATTCCCATGTCATTTATACGAGCTCCATATATAGAAAAGGTTTCACCTGAGGTTGAAATTCTAGCAACAGTAAAAAATAGAGTTGTTGGTGTAAAATATAAAAAACAAATTGGAATTTCCTTTCACCCGGAATTGAATGGGGATACTAAGATACATAAATGGTTTCTTTCTATGGTAGAAGATTCTATCATAGAAGAAACCAAAGGATGTATTATTTCTTAAGGATTACATCAGAAACGGTTGCAATGGGACAAATGGTACACCAGGTTCTGGGTTTATAGATTAGCGCCAGCACTAGCCCTAATGTAGTGGTTGTCATCATCATAGAATAAAAACGGTATGATAAATGGGTAATCCAAGGTGATACTTCAATCATATCAAGTAATTGAGGCATAGAAAAAGGAATTGGAATAACAATAAAATACCGAAGATGATTCATAGCTGGACGATTCCCGTTTGCTACTCCAATTGTAGTTAGTATAATAAAGGTTAGGCTAATTCCAAAATAGAATAGCATAATCCATTTCATGTTTCCTTTTATAAAAAAAAGAGGAGTGTTCTTGGAAGGCCATTTTTTGTATTTTCCTAGTTTGGTGTAAAGACTTGCTCGTGGGCAGTAGCCTTGGCACCAAGTTTTTTTCCTAGTGCGTAATAATAGAATGATTGGTAAGGTCATGCAGACCAATCCTAATAACGAAAAATGAATATTTATAAATCCTAGAACAAAGTACAATAAAGTAAAACTAAATAGTAAGCGGTGATTGCGCATAGTGTTTTCCTTTCTAGTCGGTGTTAGTTGCTAATGCTATTGTATATGAGAATAGATATTTACTCTGTGATAAAATCACAGAAGCAAATTTCATACTTTCGTGCATTGAAACTCCTTAGCTAGAATGGTAGAATAGGTAGGTAATGATTTACCAAGTAAGATAGCAGGAATAGGAAGGCATAGGAACAAATGAGAGGAATTGGAACACTCGTCAATGTATTGGCAGTATTTGCAGGTGGAGGAATTGGTCTAATATTTCGTGGAGGACTAAAATCACGTTATCAGGAGATAATCATGCATGCTTTGGGGCTAGCGGTGATATTTATAGGAGCAGCAGGAGCATTAAAAGGAATCTTTGTTATTACGGATGAGACACTTGAAACAACAGGAACTATGGCTATGATATTGTCATTAGTAGTTGGTGCTGTGTTAGGAGAGTGGATTAATATAGAAGATAAAATGGAGCAGTTTGGATCTTGGCTTAAGAAGAAAGCAAAAGGTAAAGATGATCCGAGGTTTGTTGAAGGGTTTGTAACAGCAACCCTTGTAATTTGTACCGGGGCTATGGCCGTGGTCGGATCCATTCAAGATGGATTAAGTGGTGATCCTTCCATGCTATTTGCGAAAGCAATGTTGGACGCAGTCATTGTATTAGTTTTTGCGTCAACGCTAGGAAAGGGAGTTTTATTTTCAGCCATACCTCTTGGAATTTTTCAGGGAAGCATAACTTTGTTTGCTAAGGTTATAGAACCTATTTTAACAGAACAAATGATAGGAAATCTATCTTTTATAGGGTCAATCTTAATATTTTGTGTTGGTATAAACCTAGCATTTGGCAAGAAATTTCGGGTTGGTAATATGCTACCTGCCCTATTAGTTGCCATTGCTTATTGTTTGATTGAATCTAAATTTTAAGAAGTGCAACCAATATGAATTTGTTACATAGAAAGGATTGTGATTTTAGTATGGAAGGTAGCATGGTAAATAAAATGGATTATGAGAAACGAGCGACTGAACTATTTCAGGAGGGTTATAATTGCTCACAGGCTGTTTTTCTGGCATTTCATGATCTGTATGATATGAAATTGGAAGATGCGCTAAAACTAAGTTCCTCTTTTGGTGGAGGAATGGGACGTTTGAGAGAAGTATGCGGTGCAGTTAGTGGAATGTTTATGGTTGCGGGTATGCTCTATGGTTATTCAGACCCGAAAATACATACAGAAAAAGCGCAACATTACGAAAGAATTCAGTTTTTAGCAAAAGCATTTGAGGAGCAAAATCGCTCTATTATATGTAGAGAACTGTTAGGACTTGATAAGGGAAAAGACAATCCAGTTCCAGAAAAACGAACAACGGAGTATTATAAGAAACGACCATGCGTAGAATTGGTTGGTATGGCAGCTAAGATAATGGATCAATATATACAAGATAATCAGTTAGATAATAAATAGTACTCAAAAATTAATAATAAAATCAAAAGGCTGTTCAAATCCTTCATAACCATCATGTTTAACTTGCAAGCATGTTATTATAACAATGGTTTGTAACAGCCTTATCTTCACATATTACGTAAAATAGAAAAATATGCAAGAAAATATATTGTTAGAACAAGATACATGAAATAACTCATATCCGGAAATAATATAAAAGTATATAAATAATGGAAAGGCGGATTAATAATGAAAGTAAAAGTAACATTAATAGTATTAGTTCTTATGATGGCCTTATTAACTGGATGTGGGAATGATAATGGGAACAAGAATAATGATGCGGGTAATGTCAATGAAACGACAGCACCAACTGCAACTGCGGCTGCAACTGCAGATTCCACAGCGGACTCCACAGCAGATGTAGTTTCATCTGCATCAATTGTTAATACGGAAGAGGCTTTTTTAAATGCAATCAGTGCAAATGGAACCTGGATAATCGCTATTACAGAAGATTTAACCATCGATAAAGATTTATTACTCGAAGGGGAATACAAAAATGGTAAAAAGGATGACGCAGGCAAAGATATTATCCAACGTAAAGTTGCGTTGTATTCACAAGATGAAGAACGTAATATTACAGCAAGATATACGTTAACCGCTCCTAAGTTAACAGTTACTAGTCCAGAGGCTAGTATCCAGCATGGTACGTTTAAAGGTGATCTCTATGTATCCGTATCAAACTTTAAATTAATTGATGCTACAGTGGATGGAAATGTATATTTTACTACAGATGAGGCAAAGAAAACTTTTGCCTTGGAGGAAAATAGTAAAGTAACAGGTAAGCAAGAATTAAAGAAGGATTAATTGGTACAAGGTCATACAACATCTGTTGTGTGACTTTGTTTTTTTGTTGTAATTTAACGAAAGAATGCCCCCTAAATGCAAAAGATAGTCACCTTTTCGGTGATCAAAAAAGTGGTATAATAAAAGTATTAGACTGGGAATACTTGTCTGGTTTTCTGAAATTTGATATGATATTTCCAGTATGGGTTTATCAATATAGAGAAGAGAATAAGTGAAGTTGTTGCTTAGAATAGGGGTTATTTATGCTAAAAATAATGATAGCAGACGATGAAGATAAAATATGTCAATTAATCTATAAATTGATTAATTGGGAATCACTTGATATGCAAGTAGTTGCCATAGCACATAATGGATTGGAAGCATTGGAATTAATACAGACTCATGCCCCGGATATCGTAATCACAGATATTAGAATGCCAGGTTACGATGGGTTGGAGTTGATTTCAAAGGTAAAAGAGTATAGTACATCTATTCAATTCATTATAATAAGTGGTTATCAGCAATTTGAATATGCACAAAAGGCAATAAAATTTGGGGTATCAGATTATCTTTTGAAGCCGATTAAAAAGGCTGAATTAATTACCACATTAACGAAAATGAAACATGAATATTTGGAACGAGCAGAGCAACTATCCAATGAAGAAAAAATGAAACTAAGTATTAAAAATAACATCGATAAGCTTAGAATTGGATTCTTTCATAGAATATTGCTCCAACAGTCCACGAATATAAAATCAATTACAATTGAAATGGTAAATGAAGAATATGAATATGCCTTTAAGGAAGGATTCTTTCAGATTATATCAATTAAATTAGATGGAGTGGAACGTTCTTATTACAGTAATGTCACATTTTTAGAAGAAAAGATCGTGAAGATGATTAACAATAATCTGAAAGAATATTGCTACGATATGGAAAGTTATATAGAGAATAATATCTGTATTTGTATATTAAATTATAATTATGAGAAGAAAAAAATAATTCGTAAGCAATGTAAATATTTATTAGATGAATTATCAGTGCAACGGGAGATTTTTGAACATTTAGAGGTTACAGTTGGGCTTGGAACTGTGGAAGATGATATTCAGAAGATATACAATTCGTTAAAAGCAGCCATATGGGCATATGAACAACGTTTAGTAGTTGGTACCAACCGCGTCATTGAAGGTGTTATAGTGAAATCCAATCAGTTGGCTGATAGTAAATTATTCTATGATTTTAACCATGATATGAATCTTGCGTTGGAGCGTCTGGATAAGGAGGCTGTCATTACTGCTATCCGGTTCCTTAGAGAGGGGCTAAAAGCAAGAACAGAAACGACGGGACATGAAGTATTACAGATGACCAAGGAAGTTTGCAATCTATTCTTGTTTTCCATGAGAAATCATAAATTCCCCATTGAAGGCGGAGATAATCTTTTTGAAACCTTTAGTTTAAATGCAAATGACTATGGATCCATACATAAGTTATTTAAGTATTTATCAGACACAATAGTAACTGCTCTAGAAAAAGTGATAGAAGATAAGAAACTATTGGATACCAAACCCATTCGTGAGGCGAAACAATTCATTCAATCTAATTATAAAAGCCCAATCTCTTTAGAGGATGTCAGTACCAAAGTAGGATTTAATACTACCTATTTTAGCTCATTATTTAAAAAAGAAACAGGATATACATTTTTAGAATATTTATCAGAAGTAAGAATGAATAAGGCAAAAGAACTTTTAAAAGAAACCAATTATAGTATTGCAGTTATTTGTGAGCAGGTGGGTTATAGTGATATGAAACATTTCACAAAAATATTTGCAAAACATACAAATCTAAAACCGAATGAGTATAGAAAACTATATTCATAAACACAACAATAGAGGAAAGGTTTCAGTAATCAATGATAAAACACAAGAGTAAGTATCTATCGTTTCGCAGTAGTATATTATTTTTTGCCATGTCTACCGTGGCATTTATCATGCTATTATTTTTGGCTATCGTTGCAATAAAAGAACAAAACTATGGAATCGAAATAACGGTGTGTTCGGCTATTTATATTCTGGTTTTGTATCTTGGGTATAAGTGGGTACTGATGCCTTACAAAGAAACTAGTAAAGCCCTTAGTTTATTCTCAGACGGCTCTATATTACAAGGGATTTTTGAACTACGTTGCCCGCTAAGCCAGCAGATGGATGAGGCAACGAACCGGTTTAAAGAGATGCTTGATACCAAAGAACTATTTAATCTGTCAAAAAAACAGGCAGAATATTTGGCATTACAAAATCAAATTAATCCACATTTTTTATATAATACATTAGAAGGAATTCGGAGTGAAGCACTATGCGCAGGGATGGATGGAGTCGCAGATATGACGGAAGCATTGGGGACATTTTTCCGATATACCATATCCAATGTGGATCATTTAGTAACCCTTGAGGATGAATTATCCAATATTCAAAATTATTACATCATACAGCAATATCGTTTCGGAGATCGATTACATGTCAATGTTGAATATCTTGAGGAAGAAGAAAAAGAAGTATTAATGCTTCGTTTACCAAAACTTACGCTTCAACCAATTGTTGAGAATTCAATTTATCATGGTATAGAACGAAAAATTGGGAAAGGAAATCTTCGAATCAAGATTCAGACTACAGCAGATCGGCTTATTATAGTTATATCAGACGATGGACTTGGAATGGAAAAAGAACAACTAGATCTGTTAAATAGAAAACTAAGATCAACTTGCTTGGATGACGTAACACAAACCAAAGGAAAACAAGGTGGTATTGCCATAGTTAATGTCAATAATCGAATTAAACTGTTATTCGGTGATGAATATGGGATTTATATCTATAGTACACCGGACGTAGGAACGGACGTAACTATAACACTGCCAAAGGTTAAAGAATAGTTGGATTTGGGGGAAAAGGATGAAAGAAGAAATACTTCGTATGGAAAATGTCACGAGTATTAGTAGTGGAGTTACCTATCTAGATAATTTAAATCTACAAATATACAAGGGTGAGATTATGGGATTGATTCCAATTAATCGACAAGGTAAATCTCAGCTGATTCAACTTTTATGCCAGAATAGTCCCATTGACTATGGGCGTATTTATATGAATAACGAATTAGTAAATTACTATGAGCATAGTTCCAATAGTATGAATCGAGTTTATGTGATCGATCAAAAAAGTAAGTTAATACAAGATTTAACAGTATCAGATAATATTTTTGTACTTCGTCGTGGGTTTAAAAAGTATTTGATTAACAATAAAGTATTAAGAGGACAAGTGAATCAATTCTTAAAGGAGATGGATGTTTCTCTGGAACCGGACGAATTAGTTTTCAATCTAACACCCTTTGAGCAATGCATTGTGGAATTGCTGAAAGCGATTATCTCTGGGTCAAACCTAATTATTATTAGCGATATAAGTAATATTTTAAGTGTAGTTGATTTATCTAGATTATGGAATTTAATTCATTATTATGCCCAAGTTGGTTATTCCTTTCTTTATATTGGAAGTCATCATGAAGAAGTATTCACGATCTGCAACCGAGTTGCTTTAATGAAAGATGGTGCAGTGGTCAAAGTGCTAGACAAACACGAGCTTACGGATGATATGATAAAAGTTTACTCAATATCCTTTGATGATGTGAAACCAAAACCAAGAGGTTATGCAGGACAAGGTATTTTAGAATTCGAAAGTGTGTATACGGAACATCTAAATAAGTTTTCATTTTCTATTAAAAAGGGAGAATGTGTGGTACTTTTTGATACCTACAATACAATTTATAGTGATTTACTGGCATTGATGAATGGAGAACTAAGTCCGAATTACGGTAAAATAATCTATCATAATTCAGAGTATACTGAGAAAATTGCCAAGAAAGCCTTAGAAAATAGAATTGCTGTCATTGATGAAGATGCTACACAGAAAATGTTATTTGACAATTTAAGCTATGTTGATAATCTATATTTTCTGGTAGACAAGAAATTAGATAATAATATATTTAAAGCAAAAATAAAGAGAAGTATAATTAGTGAATACGAAGGTATCGTTGGGAAAGAAATCTACGCTAAGGATTTATCTGAACTTGAGTTAACCTCTCTCTACAATCTGGTGTATTACCGAATTCATCTTTATAATCCTAATATTGTTTTTTGTATGCAACCTTTTTCTGGAGCAGATATGTATCTGCGAAAACATATAGCAGATTTAATTCGTGAATTAAAGAGAAAAGGAATCACAGTAATTATTCTGGCAGTTAATATATCAGATACCTTAACTGTAGCAGATCGGCTTATGGTAATTGAACAAGGTACGGTGGTAAAAGAATATACGAAAGAAGAGTTTGCTTCCATTCGTGCTATTGTTTAATGGATATATGTAAATATAACAAAAGAATATCCCTACAAATCCAAAGAATCACCCCTGTTTTATAAAAATAGGGGTGATATACTTATTTTATCGAGAAGATAACGAGTCAATGTTATATAAACCAGAGAAAGATTAGGTGTGATTTATGGATAAGTATATTGTAGAGCTTACAAGTGTATCGAAGAGCTTTCCAGGAGTTATGGCACTAAGCCAGGTAGATTTTAATCTGAAATCTGGTGAAGTATTAGCTTTGTTAGGAGAAAATGGTGCGGGCAAATCAACCTTAATGAAAATACTAAGTGGTGTTTACACAAAAGATTCAGGTACCATCAAACTATTTGATCAGATTGTGGAAGAAATGAATACAAAGAAGGCCCAGGAGTTAGGAGTGGCAATCATTCACCAAGAATTAAATATGTGTGCCCACCTTACAGTAGCACAAAATATTTTTCTAGGACGTGAATTAACCAAATCAGGCTTACTATCTTCAAAGAAGATGAACCAAGAAGCAAAGAAAATTCTTGATAGTTTAAATATTGCTATAGACCCTGAAACCATAGTAGGAGATCTGGCTGTGTCAAAGCAGCAGATGGTTGAGATTGCAAAAGCACTATCAACCAATGCCAAAATACTTATTATGGATGAACCAACCTCTGCATTAACTTCTAAGGAGATTGATGATTTGTTTGTTATCATACATAAGTTAAAGAAGGAAGGTTGTGGCATCGTATACATATCACATCGTTTAGAAGAATTGGAGCATATCGTAGATCGAGTTACCATTTTACGAGATGGTCAGTATATCACCAGTATGGATTATAAAGACACCTCATTGGCAGAAATTATATCTTATATGGTTGGGCGAGAGATTAAAGAAAAGTTTCCGAGAGTGAGCTGTGAAAGAAGAGAGAAAATTCTTGAGGTTCGTAATTTAAACGCTGGAAGAATGGTGCGCAATATAAATTTAGATTTATTTGCTGGAGAAATTGTTGGGATAGCAGGGCTCATGGGTGCTGGAAGAACGGAAACAACTAGGGCAATCTTTGGTGTTGATCCGAAAGAGAGCGGTGAAATTATTCTGGATGGTAAACACATTAAAATAGAAAAACCAATGGATGCTATAAAGGCAGGTATTGTGCTGGCGCCAGAAGATAGAAAAAAGGACGGTTTATGTACGAAGCTCAGCGTTCGTGATAATGTAGCACTTCCCAATTTAGATATCATTTGCAATAAAGTTGGACTGGTAAACCGTAAAAAGGAAAAGGATATGACTAATAAGGCGGTCATTGACTTGAAAATCAAACTTCCCAATATTGAAGTAGATGTTGGTAGCTTATCCGGTGGTAATCAACAAAAAGTGGTAGTAGGGAAATGGCTAGTCAGAAACTCAAGAGTTGTTATTTTTGATGAACCTACCAGAGGAATAGATGTGGCTGCTAAAGTTGAAATATACAATCTTATGAATGAATTAAAAATGCAAGGAATCGGAGTGTTGTTTGTATCGTCTGAGATGCCTGAAGTTATGGGAATTAGTGATCGGATTTTAGTCATGTGTGATGGAAGAATCACTGGTGAGCTGGATATACATGAGGCAACTCAAGATGCAATCCTACAGTTCGCAACAAGCTTTGATAAGAAGATAGACAAACAAGTAAGTATTTCATAAGGTTATCAACAAAAGGGAGATATGATTGAACAAAAAAGCGTGTTCAACAATTGATTGGAGTGTCGGTCGCAGCCGGCAGATAGGTGAAAAAATGGAAAAAACGAATAAACAAAATGTACTAAAGAAATTGTTTGTAATAAGAGGTATGGGTCAGGTAATAACAGTTACCATTGGACTTATTATCCTGTGCATTGTATTTGGGATTGTAAATCCTATCTTTTTCTCTGGTAAAAATGTAGCGAATCTGCTTCGTCAGATTGCTCCCATTCTAATCATAGGAATTGGGCAGTCGTACGTATTAATAACTGGCAATATCGATCTATCGATTGGTTCTGTTGTTGGAATGAGCTGTATGATTTCCGCTACGTTAATGACAAAGGGAGTAAATCCTTTGGTTGCAGTACTAATTACAATTATTTGTTGCCTGGCAGTAGGTATTCTAAATGGAGAATTAGTAGCAAAATGTAAATTACCACCATTTATCGCAACCCTTGGCACAATGACTATAGCAAGGGGTATTGCACAGATAGTGAACAATAACTATAATACGGGATCGATCGGGGAAGGTGCCAAGGGATTCCGAGATTTCTTCTATTATGGAAAAACAATTGGATTATATAATACCATTTGGATTGCTATCGTTTTATGGATCGTTTTTGACTTTATACTAAGCAGGACTCGAACTGGACGTCATGTTTATGCCATAGGAAGTAACATTGATGCATCTAAATTATCTGGTGTAAATGTGACTTCCACAACCATTAAAGCATATTTGGTAAGCGCAATCTGTGCATGTACCGTTGGACTTATGACATGTGCAACCACAGGTATGGGAACCATGGATGCGGGAAATTGTTATGAAATGTATGCAGTTGCAGCGTCTGTAATTGGAGGTGTAAGTACACTGGGTGGTCAGGGAATTCTTCTTGGTACCGTAATTGGTGCCTCCATCTGGGGTGTTTTACAAAACGGCCTACAATTTGCAGGAGCTCCAGTGGCTATTAGAAATATAACCATCGGTATTATCGTAGTGGTATCCGTTCTTCTTGATGTGGTAGTTCGTACTGGCAAGCCAAGAAAAAAGAAGACAAATTAGTTTACATAACAATGGTATTAAAGCCTAGGCTTTGATATAAAAACAAACAACCAAGGGAGGTTACTAGGAAATGAAGAGAAAGGTATTAGCTATTTTGTTATGTTTATGCATGGTTTTAGCAATGGGGTGTTCTAAGAAGAATGAGGCTACGACAGGAGATAGTGCAAAAACAGAGAAGACAGATGATGCGGCGGCTACCGATGAAGCTGCAGTAGGTGAAAAATTTAAAGTTTATCTAATAACCATGGATCAAATGGATCAACATTGGGTTAATGTGGA
>JAEZUR010000168.1 GCA_023420935.1 Bacillota bacterium
AGACAAGAGTTTGTATCAAATGTGTCTCATGAGTTAAAGACACCTATCACATCGATAAAAGTATTATCTGATTCGTTATTGATGCAAGAAGAAGTTCCTGCAGAACTATATCGTGAGTTTTTACTTGATATCACAGAAGAAATAGAGCGAGAAGATAAGATTATAAATGATTTACTGTCACTTGTTAAACTGGATAAAACAGCTGGCGAAATGAATATTACCGCGATTGGGATTAATGAATTATTAGAGCAGATTTTAAAACGACTCAGACCAATTGCTGCAAAGAGAAATATTGAACTAGTTTTTGAAAGTTTTCGCCCTGTAGTTGCAGAAGTGGATGAAGTGAAGCTTTCCCTTGCTATTAATAATCTCATTGAAAATGCCATTAAGTACAACTATGATGATGGTTGGGTTAGGGTTTCTCTTAATGCAGATCATAAATTTTTCTATATCAAGGTTTCGGATTCCGGGGTGGGTATCCCTGAGGATGCACAAGATAATATTTTTGAACGATTTTATCGTGTGGATAAAGCGAGATCAAGGGAAACAGGTGGAACTGGACTTGGATTATCTATTACTAGAAATGCAGTATTAATGCATCGAGGTGCAATTAAAGTTTATAGCAAAGAACATGAAGGTACTACATTTACCGTTAGAATACCTTTGAATTATATTGCATAAAAGAAGAAAGCAGGAGATATTGTGAAAAAGTTTATATATGGTTTTGTTTTCATTCTATTGATGTCTGTATTATCTGGATGCAATCAGAATCAAGAGTATACGAAAGCAGACGAAGATTCCGGGTACAAAATATATTATTTAAATAATGGTGAAACCAAATTAGTAAAGGAATTCTATACAACAAAGAGTTCTGATCAGAACGAATTAATTGGCGAATTATTAAAAGTCATGGATAAAAACCCAGAAAATCTAACTTATAAAAAGGCGAAACCTGAGAATATTTTTGTTAAAGAATTTAAAGTTACAGAGGATGGTCAGTTAACTCTTAATTTTGAGTCAAATTACGAATTATTAACTGGTGTTTCTGAAGTGTTATGTCGTGCAGCGATTGTCAAAACATTATGTCAGATTAATGGTGTAGAAAGTATAGAATTCAATGTGGATGATCAACCTTTGATGGATGAAAACGAAAAACCATTTGGGTTTATGACTGCGGATGACTTTATAGATTATGGAGATGAGGAAGGCAATAGTAATCAAAATGCTGTGATGACGCTTTTTTTTGCTAATCCCAAAGGAAATCAGCTTATCGAAACAAGAGTGAAAGTAAAGTATGATGGCACAGTTCCTATGGAACAGCTTATTATAGAGCAATTAATGGCAGGGCCAGATCGTATTGAAGGTATTGATAAAGGATCCATGCGCTCAACTATACCAGATGGCACAGTTTTACTAAATTCATCTATTAAAGACGGTGTATGCTATGTTGATTTTAATGAGAGTTTCTTAGAAAGATTACCGGATATTACAGGCCAAGTTGCCATTTATTCTGTTGTTAATACATTAGTTGAAATGTCGAATGTGAATAAAGTTCAATTCACCATAAATGGAAAACAAGTAAAAACATACACGGAGAAAATTGAATTAGATGTTCAATTTGAACGTGATTTTGAGATCGTAATGGATAAAGAATAGAGGTGATTTGTTGTTTAAAAGGCCGCTGATCTGGATACTTGCGGCGTTCTTTTTAGTCTGTCTATTCCATGGAACACGTACTAACTTAATGGATGAGCTCTTTGAAGATGAAATACAGGGTACTGTCTATGGAAGAATAGATCAGATTACAAAAAAGGATACGGGAATATCTTTTTATTTAAAAGATGTTTCCATATATCCTATGGATGCTAAAAAGTTTTATTGTAATAAGATATTAGTGTATAGTTCTAGTAAAAAAAATCTTTTGGTTGGCAATCTAGTCAGCCTGTCAGGAAAAATCATGAAGTTTCAAAGGCCAACCAATCCAGGCCAATTTAATGAAGAACAATATTATAAATCAAATCATGTAGAATATAAAATGATTGCAGAAAATATTCAAATTACGGATAACTCTTATTCAAAAACGCGAGCCATGCTAGATTGGATCAGAGAAAAAATGGTATCTTCTTATTGTAATATGTTAGATGAAAAGGATGCGGGGATTATTGATGCAATGTTATTAGGTGAAAAAAGCCTTCTAGATTCGCAAACAAAAGAGTTGTATCAAAATAGTGGAATTTCACATATATTAGTGATTTCAGGTTTGAATATATCGCTAATAGGCCTAGCCTTATATCGACTTCTTAGCAAAATCGGAGTACATCAAATTCCAAATTCCATACTAACGATGTTGCTTGTGTTCTATTATGGTCTACTAACTGAGTTTAGCGTTTCGACCAATCGTGCAGTTGTTATGCTACTATTAGCTATGGTTGCAGCAATGTTCGGGCGAACTTATGATTTAAGGTCAGCCGCAGCGTTTAGTGCAATCATAATTTTATTTCAATCACCGTTACAATTTCTTAATAGTGGTTTTCTACTATCGTTTGGTGCAATCCTTGGAATTACATATCTAGTACCAGCCTTTCAATTATTGTTTCCGGAGAATAAAGAGCTAAAAGGAAACAAAAATAAGATAAAACAAGTTGTAAAAGAAGGGTTTATTCTAAGTATCTCTACCAATCTTATGACACTACCAATTATTCTGTATTATTTCTACGAAATTCCTCTGTATAGTGTCTTAATCAATATTCTAATTATTCCTTTTTCTTCCTTGTTAGTGATTCTTGCAATGATTGGTGGCATTGTTGGTTGCTTTTCTCCTTTGTGCGGTATGTTTTTTATGGGAGGTGTACATACCATATTGGTAATCATTGAATTTATATGTAACTGTTTTTCGAAATTACCTTATCATACCATAATCGTTGGAAGACCCAACATATTACTAGTCTATCTATATTACGGATTTCTTACATTGTTTGTTATTCTTATCAACAAGTTTCCAAAGAAGGTTAATTTACTTGTGTTATGTTTCCTTCTAATTATATTGATACCACAAGATGATCATAAACTTCAATTCACATTTTTGGATGTAGGACAGGGGGATGGAATTGTTGTTGAAACACCAGAAGAAAAGGTCTATCTCATAGATGGTGGTAGTTCCACAGTCAAGCAGGTTGGAAACTATAGAATAATACCATACCTTAAGTTTAATGGTATTGGTCAGATAGATGCCATAATTGTGACCCATGGGGATGAAGATCATACCAGTGGGTTATCTGAAATCATAGAAGATAGATCTATACATGTCAATCGATTAGTGGTACCAGCAGTACCTTTGGAGGAAAGTAATCTGGTTGAGTTAGTAGACTTGGCGCAGAAGAATAAGATTGATGTGGTTTATATAAAAAAGGGGGATACAATAATTGATGGTAAGGTTAATATAACCTGTCTGCATCCTGATAAATCATTTCGAACAGCGTCAGTTAATGCATATTCCACGGTACTTGAGTTTTCGTACAGATCGTTCCAAGGATTGTTTGTAGGAGATCTAGAAGGAGACGGAGAAGAGGCCTTAAACCATTTAATACAATATGATATACTAAAAGTTGCACACCATGGATCAAAGAATTCTACAAGTGTAGACTTCCTCCAGAAGACGCAGCCAAAACTTTCTGTTATATCTTGTGGAAAAAAGAACCGCTATGGCCATCCACACCAAGAATTATTGGAGCGGTTAGACACAGCGGGAAGTAAAATCGTTATAACTTCTAATTGCGGAGCGATCACAGTAAAAACAGATGGAAAAACCATGGGAGTTAGTACCTATCGATAAGATTAATCTTCTTCTTCATCGGATTCGGAAGGCTCTGTTTTCTCGCGAATGGTTAACTTCATCTTTTCAATTCGGTTATCTTTCACACGAAGAATTTTAAATAACAGATTGTCTAACTCGATGACACGACTATCACCTTCATCTGGAATCGTACCTATAATATCAATTAATAAACCAGAGATCGTATCATGATTATCTGAACTAATACTAAGGCATAATTGTTCATTTAAATCATCAATGGAAAATAATCCATCAATGATATAAGTATCATTCGCTATTTTCTTAATACCAGGTTCTTCTTCATCGTATTCATCTTCAATATCGCCCATTACCTCTTCGACCAAGTCTTCTACAGTAACAATACCGGAGAATCCACCGTACTCATCAATTAAAATAGCAATGTATTTTTTGGATTTCTGTAATTCTTTAAATAACTCATCAATGTTTTTACTTTCTGGAACGAGATAAGGCTTATGAAGAAGAGGTCGTATATTTA
>JAEZUR010000135.1 GCA_023420935.1 Bacillota bacterium
ATCCACGCGACCACATGGTATGTAGTTCAGTAAGTTTATATTGGTTTCATAAACGACTTCATCTAATCTCTTTTTATCCATTAAATATTCAGAAAGGCCTATGTCATCCACATCATTTAGTCTTTTATACTGTGAACATTTTCTCAAGTCACCATCAATTAAGATCGTTTTCCACCCAGATGCTGCCATGGATACAGCTAAATTTATTGCGTTTGTTGTGGTACCAACCTTTGTATTACATCCTGTGATTAAGAATGTTTTATAACCGAATTTGTTCTTTTTCATTTGTACTTCTACTATCACTCTATCGAATGCGTCGTTCATAATCTGATTTTTATTACGGTAAAAATCAATCATGTTTTTCATCATTTTACACACCTCTCTTACTACACTCTCTCATGTAAATAGACTATATTTTTAAAAACAACAAACTTATTATAAAACGAAAAAAACCATCGCGTCAACCTTTTTTTTCCATTTTTGTAACTTATTGGATATTTTATCCAATTCGCAACATTTCTGTTTGTGTTTCCTGTCAGACTATGATATTATAATTTCTGAAATGTAAAAATTATACAATTCACTCTATTTTGTAAGGAGATTTTTTTATGGAAGATTTAATATCTGTCATTGTTCCTATTTATAATGTGGAAGATTATCTGATACGCTGTATTAATTCTATCTTAGCGCAGACCCATTATAATTTAGATATTATACTTATTAATGATGGTTCTACTGATCATAGCCCAACAATCTGTGACGAATTTAGTCAAAATGATAGTCGTATCCGTGTGGTACATCAGAAAAACCACGGACTTTCTTATAGTAGAAATATTGGAATAGAATTAGCAAAGGGTGATTATGTAGCTTTTATTGATTCAGATGATTATATTTCTCCCTACATGTTTGAAATATTATATAAAGTAATTCTTGAAACAAATTCTGACATTGTAATTGCAAACTTTGAGAGAGTAACCAGTATAGAAACTAGAATAGAAAATTCTTTTCCTAACTATAAAACTAACTCGATTGTCGATGGGCTGCAAGCACTTGAGAACTTATATAATGACTTGTATGAAACAACTGTTGTGCCATGGAATAAATTAATCAGAAAACAATTATTTGCAGAGTTGCGCTTTACTGAAAATGTGAGTCATGAGGATGAGTTTATAATACATCACTTACTAAACAGGGCCGATAAAGTTGTATATTGCAATACCACCTTATACTATTATCAAATTCGACAAAATAGCATAATGGGGTGTAAACATAACTTAAAAGGTATAGATAAAATTAACGCGTTAGAAGACAGATTATTATTTGCACAAACACATAATTATGAAAAAATCTACTACTTAACATTACTACGCTATCTATATCAATTAGTACACAAATACTATTCTATAAAACTATATAATAAAAACGTAAATGATGCTCTTACCATACTGGCAAACAAATTTGCTCTGGCATATAACTATAAAAAACAGCTGTCCTATCTGCATAAAAAATTCAATTTACAATCAGATCATTATTTCATAATTCAGTTTTTGATTCATATCCACTTTTTAATTTTAAAATTATTTAGAAAAATATGAGGTACCGTACATGAAAAGGCATGCTTATTTAATTATGGCACATAATAATTTCAAAATTCTAGAAAAGCTGTTAACACTCTTAGATGACTCTAGAAATGATATTTACCTACATATTGATCATAAAGTCAAAAACGTGGATTGTTCTACATTCAAGAAAAATGTCTGTAAAAGTAAACTTTATATTTTTCAAAAATACAATATAGCCTGGGGCGGATCATCTTCTATTCGATGTGAATTATTCTTATTGAATGTATCTGCTAAACACCATTATGAGTATTACCACCTAATATCTGGAGCTGACTTCCCATTAAAAAATCAGGATATGATTCATTCTTTTTTTAATAAAAATAAAGGAAAAGAGTTTATCCAATTTAATGATGCTTTTCTTAACACAAATACACATATTTACAGAAGACTATCCTTATATCATCTTCTTCAAGAATATAAAAATCGAACTCCAATTAGACTTATCAATTATATGATTGCGTTGATAGATAATACACTATTGGCAATACAAATTTTATTAAGAGTGGATCGAATAAAGCGGCAAAAGATAACTTTAAAATATGGATCAAACTGGTTCAGCATTACAGATGACCTTGTACAATACGTACTTAAAAAGTCACATTGGATTATCTCTACGTTTCAAAAAACCAAATGTGCAGATGAGCTTTTCTTACAAACCACAATATATTTATCTCCATTTATGAACTCGCTTTATGATACATCCTTTGACGGTAATTATATCTCCAATATGCGCATGATTGACTTTGAACGAAGTAAATGTACGGAACATCCACATATATGGACGAGTAAAGATTATGATGAATTGACTTCTTCTGATTTTTTATTCGCAAGAAAGTTTGATGAAACAGTTGATTATAATATTATCGAGAGGCTATATAATAAACTATTACTATCTACAACAGAAGAAAGGTGACACCCCAAATGAAACACCGAAATTACAAGAGCAAGCATAATAAAATTATCCTATTACTTATTTTTCTAACATTATTATTTTTTTCATTATCGATTGGTTTTTATAATGAACTAGAGGTTACAAACTATATCATAACAGATGGTAGAATCCCTTCCTCCTTTGATGGCTACACGATCGTTCAACTATCTGATTTTCATTGCAAACGTTTTGGCAATCAAGAAGAGATATTAATCAATGCAGTGAAAACAGCAAAGCCAGATCTTATTGTATTAACAGGTGATTTAATTGATAAGAACCACCAAGATATTGAAAATGTATCACTGCTACTAGAAGGTTTACAGCAGATATGCCCAGTCTTTACTATATCTGGTAATCATGAATTTGATGAATGGAATCAATATGTGAAACTGGTAGAACTGTATAAGAAATATAGTGTTGTTCAGTTAGATGATTCTACAAAAACCATAACTATCGGAAGTGACAAACTAAATATCCATGGTTTAAAATGGGGAAGTGATTTTACAAACCGAACCATTGACGACGATCAAACTTATGATGTTCTTTTGTATCATAATTCCAATGAATTTAATCATATGAGTACTTTAGGTTATCAATTAATTTTATCAGGGCATGCACATGGTGGCTTAATTCGCTTACCTTTCCTTGGTGGCGTAATTGGGAATAACGGTGATTTATTCCCTAACTTTGCTGGTGGTATGTTTGTTAAAAATGATTGTACTATGATTTCATCAAGAGGTTTAGGCGACTCCTATCTTCCTAGATTTCTTAACCGTCCTGAACTTGTGACTATAACATTACAGAGTAAAAACGAATAACAAAAGGATCTGACTAGTATGATGATTGTTTCAATCACTTACTATATCAGATCCCAATTTATTCTATAACTCTGCTGTGTATCTATACTATGTTAACGATTATACGTCGTATTATTTTCTAATTGTAAATCCATATCCCCATTAAAAATCTGCTTCGTAACATTATAGAAGGTATTATTTAATGCGTAGACATACGGTTTTGCCCTATTTCCAGTATTATCAATAATATTGGTGCTTATGATATAATCCTTGGTGAAGGAAGTTTTAATAAATGTGTTTTTGCTCATATAAAAATAACGTTTGGATTGAATTAAATTATAATCTGCTATTATAGTATTTCTAGTTAATTCATAACATTCCACAAATCCTATACCGGTTACATTTATATTGTTTCCATCTACTGTTTTACAATTAGTAATTCCTCTTGTTTCAATTCCCATATCATTATCATTTTCTAATGCTTGATTATATCTTGCTACATCAGCACCACTGATGTATTGTTTACATAAGCCATAAATCGTATTGCCTTCTACCAATGAATTGGTGGTATATTGCAAGGAAATTCCCACCCCAGAAGCATTTGGAGCATCATTTTTGAACTTACACTGTATATAATTATTTTTAATTGTAACATTATTAATATTGGCATAACCAGGTAAATAGGTTCCTACCCTTATGGCACAGTAATTAAATCTTGGTATATATATTTTATTATTCACAATGGACACATCAGAAACTTTATGTGTCCCTGCTAAACTAGGTGTATCTGTTTGTAAAACAAATATGACAGACGACTGTGACGTGTTATCAGCAACTTTATAAGTGTTACTATCGATTGTGATATTGGTTATATCTCCTACGTTGGCGCAAATCCAACCACTTTCGTCACCACCACATTTACGAGCTATGGTATTATTTTTTATGGTAATACCGGTAGATGCTTCCTTACGAAAATTGCGGAATGTAAAACTGCCCCACTTTCCATTGGTTGAATTATATATACAATCACAGTTTGATACGGTAGTATTTATATTGGCACCTCTAAAATCAAATGTTCTACTTTGTTTGGCATTATCAAGGCTCTGATCCATTTTTACCTTGTTAATAACAACGTTATTGGTATAACCTAACGCCCAAAAACCTTCAATTAAGAAAGATGCTTTATCTGTATACCTGGTTGAAAACGTTAAATTTTCTATCTTAAAGGTATCATAATCACTGATTGAATTCGCACTGGCTACATGCTCATTCACTATAATATATCCACCATTTTTATTCTTAACATAGTGAAAGCTATTATCAAAATAAATTACGCTTTTAGTACCTGCACCATACCAATTGACTCCATCTTTTTTGGTTATATAATTGGTGATTTTATAATTTCCTTCTGGGAAATAGATATGCTTTCCAGATAACTCTGCTCTTGCAATAGCCTTAGACCAATCTTTATCACTCCCGACGTAGGATGCATATGATTTAATATTAACTGAGTTAGCAGGTAAATTAATTGAATTTCGTTTCTTTTGAGTAGCTAGTTGATGATTTATATTAGTATCGGATACACCGGATGAGATAACTGAGCTGGCTGAACTTGTATTACACAGGGTCAGGCATGCAATCATTAATAAAATAATAACTTTATTAAAATGTTTTCCAATATGCATATTAGATTACTCCTCTTCTTTCTATCTATAATCTATAGTATTCTATCTTAGTTTATTCGTACCTTTTTCCCATTATCACCTAATAATATTAATTTTTAGTTTGTACTCACTATAGCATAAATGGATATTTTTAACAAATATTATTTATAATCACTAAGTGTTCCCCAATTCTCGAATCTATTATAATTAGGATTGGAGGATTGAAAATGTACCCATATCGGAGAATTGTCTAACTGGGGATCTGCAACAAAAAGGTCATTGTCTCCATATCGAATTGCCTCTAACGCTAATGGTAGTTCACGTACAAAAACTATATTTCTTATCTTTGCCGTACTTTCCCCAAATTGTCCATCAACATAAACATGAACATATAAATAGTTCTCTCCATCTGATGTTCTCCATTCTCCAAGCACTTCATCTCGCATGGTAGTAATTTTGTCATATGCATATTGTAAGCCTATGGTTAAAAATAATTCGGCAGTTAAATCAGAATGAGTCAGTGTATATCGACGTCCCAAAACTGGCTGCGTCTTGGTTACGCCTTCTCTGAATTCTACATGTAGTTTTTCTGGATTTAATCTCTCCATCCCTACACTCCTCTGCTTGCACAGGCAATAAATTTATATAGTATATGCTATACTTTACCATTTGTTGTAATAACTAAGCTCTGCTTTTTGTGGAGCGAAAGAAACTATATACGAGACAAATTAACAATACAATACCGCCATATCCTACCATTGGATAGAGATACTGTACCAAGTTAGTAAAACCAAATTGACTCGCTAAAAACGCTACCACTGTTACAATAAGAACAATTAGTCTTCCTTTCTTAGGATGCTCTTTCACATCTACAATTCTGGCTATGAAACCATAGAGTGAACCAACTGCTGTGGTGTATACCTCAGCAATTAAAACAACAGCATAAATAATTTGTACGATTCCTGAGATACTACCTGCGATAAAAATCATCGGTACCTCAAGCTTTGCAACTTTTGCAATATCTCCAAATAAGGCAAGATAAATCATGATAGAACCAATTCCAAGTCCCAAACCGCCTAAGATAGATCCATATAAGATTGATTTTTTGTTTTTAGCTTGTGCCCCCAAAGGGCCTAGTACTGCAATTGACAACACTGTGTTATAAGAAATATATAGAATAGCTGCCATTACCCAGTTGGTAATTAAGCCGTTTTCATTTACAATTGCGTTGGACACTACAATATTAGGTGGTGCATTCATGATAGAATAAATACTGATACCCGCAACCGAAACTAACAGAAAAGGTACTATGATACTGATGGAATTAATTACTCCACTAATTCCAGTAAGTACAGTTAAAGCTGTAATAACTGCCATTAAAATATTTCCTACTAAACTGGATAGGTTAAATTGCTGTTCAAATAAAGCTCCCGATCCCGCTATCATTGCAGTGAGTGCTCCAAACAAGAAAAATAAGATAATAATATCAATTAAAGTTCCAATAAATTTACCACCTGCATAGCGAATAATCTCCAAGTGTGAACTGGCATCTAATTGATTCCCGATTATCATAATAATGTATCCAAAAATAATAAAAAGTAGCGTTGTTAAGATTAAACCATAGAGTCCCCTAATTCCAAAACGCGCAAAGAATTGTAGTACCTCTTGTCCCGTAGCAAACCCTGCACCTACTATGGTTCCAATATAGGTAGCTGCCACCTTTAATGTGGAAATTTCATCTTTTTTCATATCGCACCTCTCTTTTCCTTTAACAAAATTGCGGATATCGCTCTGTGATAGAATCATTAATGTATTATGGCGGATATTTAATTACTCTATTCCTGTAGAGAAAAGCATCAAAAAAATGCCCCAGCAGATTCTGGAACATTTAAACTTCTTACTATCTTTAATTAATAATTATACATATTCTCCTTTTATTTCTTATCAGTTCCATTTATGGCTAAGACTTAAAGGTAACTCAAGCCCATAGGTCTGTAATAATTCTTCATCCATTAAAATCTCACTTGCTAATCCATCGACTACAATTGATTTATTATGTAGAATGATAACTCTTGGACACAAGTCTAATGCCATATCCAAATCATGAGTTGCAATTAACTTAGTTTGAGACAGCTTTTTCGTACACTCAATAAAATGTCTTCTTGCTCTAGGGTCCAAAAATGAGGTAGGTTCATCCATTAATAGTATTTCTGGGTTCATTGACAATAACCCAGCTAGTGCTACCATTCTTTTTTCACCGCCAGAGATCTTAAATGTGCTTTTATTTAACAAATCTTCTCTTCCTAATTGACATACGATATCTACCGCTCTTCGCCTTATTTCATCTTCAGGAACTCCATAATTTCTTGGTGCAAATGCAATATCATCATACACATTCGCTTGAAACAATTGATCATCTGGATTTTGAAATAGCAATCCCATTCGCTTTCTTATTTCATCATAGTATTTCTTTTGCAATGGGATTCCATCGATCTGTATATTACCTATGTGGTATGGTAATATGCCCATGAGTACGGACAAAAGGCTAGACTTTCCAGTGCCATTGGCTCCCACAAGTGCTACATTTTCACCTGCTTTTATATGAAAACTTATCTTATTTAATACTTCTTTGGTCGCCTCATAAGAAACGGTTACTTTGTTTACATCTATCAATTTATTAGAACACCTTTATAAATCTGCAAAGTAAGAGTAAGGTTACCAGTATAACCATTTGCAGATAATCCTTTCCATGTAATCTTTCTCTCCTATCAATTGATACGCTTCCACGGTATCCTCTACATTTCATACCGTGATAAATTCGCTCTGACCGGTAAATGCTTTTTAACAATAACTGTCCTAAAAACTCACCCATGTGACGTAGGATAATTCCTTTTAATCCGGGTGTTCTTAATCGATACGCATAATACATATTTCTTGCCTCATCAACCAGAACACTGATATATCGAATGGTTAGCTCTAATTGTACCAGAAACAGATTCGGTATGCGAAGCATACGAAACCCCATGATAAGCTTAGTCGTTTCGGTTGTTGCAACTAATATGTAAATAATTGAAACACTCATACTTGTTTTTAGAATCATAGATAAAAAGGAAATCATCCCTTGGGTTAAAACAATTCCTTCTATGATAAATATAGGCTTTTTATCTATGATAAGGTTAGAAATTCCTATCATTACAAGAAACGGTAAGGTCATAATAATCTTTTTTATCACATTACTGATTGGTATCTGAGCCACAAAGATAGTTAAAATTAAAAAGGCACAGTAAAGAAATAATCCGTCTAAGTCATATGGGGAATACGATAGTATCATTGCTAGGAATAGAATTGTTATCACAATCTTTATAACTGGGTTTAATTCATGAACAATAGTTTTATTATTATTTAATTGATCAAGCTTTCTATTTGAACTATCATAATCTATAAAATGATTCATACTAATTTCATCCACTTTTTTCTACATTTTTTCTTCTTGTTATAAAAACACCTAGAACGCCAGAGAAAACACACACAATTATTCCTCCAAGTACTCCTGAAAAACTAGTTCCAATACTTTCATTCTCAAGATTTGGAATTGAATAATCCGGTAATATAGCTGTTTTTTGCTGAACTTTTTCCATATTTTTAGATACTGCATTCCCAGATTCCACCTGAGTACTACCTGAAGTTTTCTCGATCGACCACTCTAGTCCATCTGGATTGGCAGAAGCAAATTGTGAAAAGACACCACCAATTATTAAGCTTAACAAGCCAAACACAAGTATTAGTTTTTTCAAACCATTTCGTTTACTTTCTTTCAAGTGCTCAGAGTTTATCCCTAAAGTTTGTTCCATTATTTCTGGTCGAAAACTATAGATATAATTAAGTACGCCCGCTGTTATTATACCTTCTACCATACCAATTGCCAAATGAATTGGCTGCATTGCCAACAAGAATGTTTCAAATGGTAATTGAGTTACGCCCGACAGTCGTGTTTCTATTACTACAGAAAAGGCGCCTAACTGCAAACTAACAACCGTTGCAAGAATGGAAGCAACCGTTAATCTTTTTTTTGTAATACCTCTTCGAAGTATTGGTTTGAATATAAGAGGATAAGCTACATAGCAGGCAAAAAAACCCATGTTTATCACATTGCATCCGTAGGCAAGTAATCCTCCATCCGCAAAGAATAATGCTTGTATTAGCAATACAACTGCAAGTGTCAAAAATGCAGGTGCTGGTCCTAATATACCAGTTAGTAGCATAGCTCCACCAATATGTCCACTTGACCCTGTACCAGGAATGGTAAAATTAATCATTTGACTCGCAAAAATAAAGGCTCCCATAATCCCCATCATAGGTACTTTTTTTTCATCAAATTCTAGTTTAATCTTTCGGATAGAATATCCTAAAGTCCCACCGGTACCACACCACATCGTAGCTCCCACTGCAGTGGATACTAGTGCATCTGCCATATGCATGTTATTTCCCCTCTTTCGCCTGATTATAATATTCTGTAAGAATAAACGCGTAAGCCTGCCCAAAATCCATATGTTCTCTCTCACAGATTTCTCTCACACTTTCATATTCTGGATAGCAAACCATATACTCTCCTCGTTTACATAACTTTACTTTCGACGTACCATATTTCGTTTCAATAGAAATAATCTCTCTCTCTAATATGGTTCTCTCATAAGCTATTTTTCTGATACCAATTGTGGTTGTATGCATAAAAATGATTTCTTCAAGCATATTACAATCTTTTTCCTTACATATAACAGAAAGAAGATATGCTGGTCTATTCTTTTTCATATAAATTGGAGAATAAAAAACATCTCTGGCACCTGCCTCTAGTAATTTCTCCATGGTATAACCTAATGCTTCACCAGTGCAATCATCTATATTGGATTCCAGTTTCCATACCTGTTCTTCCCTTTCTGTTTTTGGAGCATTTCCTTGTTCTTCAATGATAATGGCACGTAAAATATTAGCGGTAGCAAACTCTTTCTTACCTGCTCCAGCTCCTACTTTCTTGATAATGTATTGGTCTGGTAGCCTATCTTTAGTTCGAAGTGCTGCTGCAATTGCTGCTCCTGTGGGTGTAATCATCTCGCCTTTATTATCCGTTGTTTTTATGGTTAATTCATTCATCATGGCTATATTTAACACGGCTGGTACAGGCACTGGAATAATTCCATGCTGGCACCATACAGTTCCACTTCCTTCTGCCAAAGGGGACAGAATCACATCAGTAATCTCAAGGTTATGGATACAGATGGCTACCGCTACAATGTCTACAATAGAGTCCACTGCACCAACTTCATGAAAATGTACTTCTTCGATTGGAATGCCATGAGCCATAGCTTCCGCTTTTGCTACAATTAAAAATATCTTTTTGGCTAACTCTTTTACTTTGTCATTGTCTAGTCGATCTAGGATCTCATAAACATCTGCTAAATTTCTATGCTCATGAGTGTGAGTATGGTGGTAAGTATGATTATGCTGATCTTCCTCTTCGTGGTCGTGACTGTGCCCGTGTTGATCTTCCTGCTCGTGACTGTGACTATGTCCGTAATGATCTTCTTGTCCATGGTTGTGACTATGTCCGTGATGGTCTTCCTGCTGATGGTGATGTAACTCATCCAGGAGAATTACATCAAAATCACAAGCATCGATGCCACATTTTTTCGTTCTTCCTATTTTAAGTTCATATCCCTCTAATTCCATACTCTTAAGAGTCTCTAACAAAACAGTCTTGTCCGCACCTAAATCCAATAAAGCGGCTACTGTCATATCACCGCTTATCCCAGAGTTACATTCTAAATATAACGTTTTTCCCATTACTTCACCGCCAATCGGTTAATTTGTGAGCTGATATAACCAGCTCCATAACCATTATCTATATTCACTACCGATATCCCATTAGAGCATGAGTTAATCATAGTAAGCAAAGAAGACAAACCTCCGAAATTCGCTCCATATCCAACTGAGGTTGGTACTGCAATTACTGGATTTTCTACCAATCCACCTACCACACTGGCTAAGGCACCTTCCATTCCTGCTACTGCTATTACGCACGTTCCCCTTCGAATGGTATCATAATGAGCCAGTAATCGATGAATCCCAGCTACACCCACATCATATATTCGTTCCACATAATTACCAAAAAACTCAGCCGTTTGTGCTGCTTCTTCTGCTACTGAAATATCAGCAGTTCCTCCTGTACATACTACGATACAACCCTTTCTCTCTTTTCCTTCCTTCTCGTACTTTAATATTCTTGATATGGGATCATATTGAATCTCTGGAATGATCGCTTTCACACATTGATACTGGTGTTCACTGGCTCTTGTACCAAATACTTCTTTATCTTGTTTATAGAAATCCTCATAGATCCGAACCAAATGTTCATCCGATTTGCTTTGGCAAAAAATCACTTCTCCAAATCCTTGGCGTAATTTTCTATGGTGATCTAATTTTGCATATCCTAAATCTTCAAAAGGAAGTTTCTTTAACAATTCCTCTGCTTCTGAAATGGTAATTTCACCACTTTTTACTTCGTTCAGTAATTTATTAACATCCATCTGTAACGTCCTTTCCAATTCATAAAAAAGATACCAGAAAAACAACTATGAGAAATATCACAGTTACCTTCCTGGTTTCATTATTGTCTATATTTTATTGTTACTTTATTCCCTACCTTAAATCCTTATCTTCCTTGTCATCTTCTTGATGACGCTATGTTATAGATTGCAGGATTTTAATATATGTTCTAGTTCTTGTACAGTCATTGAGATATAATCTGCTAATGGTAGATCTTTTGTACCAATTACCATATGGTTACACTTATTCACAGGGATTAGTAATTTAATTGCACTACTTTCACTGACTGCGCAAGCCATTGCTGGTGTTACTTCCCCAAATAAGGAATTGGCCATTGCAATCCCAATTGGTCCAATAATAACATCTGCAAAACGACTATTATAAACAACTGGATTCTCACCCGTTGCTCCATTATCAGCTCCAGCCTTTAACATAGTTGCAGTAGCAATACTGTTGGTACCAATTGCGGTAATCTCAATTGACATATTATTCTTTTTAATTAGCTCAATGAGCAGCTTACCAATCTTGCCTCCCTGCCCATCAATAATTAGTAACTGAAGCGATTCTGCCATTTGATTTCCTTTCTATACCAACTACTATCCCTATATTTTATTACACTTTAGAGATTATTTCAACACTGTATTGCAGGAATTTCTTTCTCACTTATAAAACAATAAGATTCTGGAAGAAAAGAATATTCTTCTAGAACCTTATTGATAAGTTTATTGGTATAATTATTTTGGGTGATACATATCTTTATCAAATTCAGGATTAAAATAGTAAAAATTCTTGCTATCCAATTTTCCTTTTGTCTTCTCCAATGCTTCTCCAAATCTCTGGAAATGGACAATTTCTCTGCTTCGAAGAAATTTTAGAGGTTCTCGAATGTCAGGATCCGGGATAATACGTAACAAGTTATCATATACTGTTCTTGCCTTTTGTTCTGCTGCCAAATCTTCCGTTAGATCGGCAATGGCATCACCTTTGGATTGAAATTCCAAGGACGTAAATGGAACGGAGGCTGCTGCCTGTGGCCACAATGCTGTTGTATGATCAATATAATAAGCATCAAATCCTGCTTCCTTCACTTGCTCTAGGGACAAATTTTTAGTCAACTGATATACCATTGCACAGATAATCTCCATATGTGCTAGTTCTTCCGTACCTATATCTGTAAGAAGACCACCTACTTCTTTCAAAGGCATGGAATAACGCTGTGATAAATACCGCATGGAAGCAGATAATTCTCCATCTGGACCTCCATATTGGCTAATAATAAGTTGTGCCGTCTTTGGGCATGTTTTTGTTATTTTCACGGGATATTGAAGTCTTTTTTCATAGATCCACATTTAGATACACGCTCCTTCCCATGGCATCGGACCTTCTAGCCAACTAAAACTTGCTTCTGGGTTATTCATTGAGTATGGAATGCATAGTCTCGTTAGTGGATAAAATTCTTGCGCAAACTGCTTTCTAAGTTGTGCACATTCCTTTGCCTTTTCCTGGTATAACTGTATTGCTTGTACATCCATTTCATGAGTATCCAGATAAAGAGTCAGATCATCTAGAAAAAAACTAATCTCACTAATTCTAGTCATCAACTGTTCTCTGTCACATTGTTCTTTTGTTTTTCCTTGATTATCCAGATTAGAAGCAATTGGACTATTACTTTCCAATACAGATTCAGCAGCAAAAAATGGCATATTTAAGTCCTGGAAAATAGTACCGATATTCAATGCTTCTTGATCACTATACGTTGGACCCCATTCCTGAATTGGTACATTTGCAATGGCCAAATATTGTTCAGACATAATAAACTCCTTTCCTGCAAATACTGTTTTAGTAATCAAATACACATTAAAAAAACTTAAGTGCCTATGAATAAACACGATAATGTTTAAGATTACATTATTAGTATTTGCAAAAAAAGAGTTTCTACGTTGGTAATCTATTCTTATAGGGCATTGCAAATCTTTTCTACAATATCCTTATATTCCTCCTCTGTTAGTATTACTTCCTGCTCTTCCAATAAAAATGGCTCTCCAAAATGTTCTGATTGAATATATTTTGGAACGATATGCATATGAAATCTTTCCTCTACGTCGCCAAATTGCCCATAATTAAAAGCATCCGGTGAAAATACCTTCTGTAATGCTTTAGAGATTTTTGCCAAATCGGAAAAAATTACATTTCTTTCTAATGCTGTCAGTTGTATAAAATCCTTAACCTTATTCTTAAAAATAAGTATGCATCTACCTTTATTATACTGGTTCCGGATTAAATAAGCAGTTGATATGTCCAATTCACATATTTTTAATCCATATTTCTCTTCATACTCATCATTAATCTTAAGAAATAATACGTCATCTAGCATCTGCTTTTGTGTCTTTAGAACATATTCTGTCATTTTCTTATCTTCACTTAAAATATGCCAAAAAACTATATCTTGAATCATATCACGTACTTTTTTCAATTCCACCAACGGATTGGCTTTTAACGCTGGAAGATTGATGTCAGCAATCTTTTTAGCTATCTGATTATGACTTTCTCTATGCTGCTCTATTTCTGGATAGCCATAATCCATCATCATTCCTTCTTCTTCATAAAAATGATAGGTTATATATTCCTTCAAATCTGCTACTATACTTAGTAGTTGCTTATCACTAACTCCAATACATTTAATCTGCAATAACTGTTCACAATCTCTTCCAATGCGAAAAAATTGTTGATGATGTGTATCTATAATTTCTATATTCGTATTAAATTCCGAAGTCCAATTAAAAAGAAAATCAAACAAAAAATGTCCTCCTTAAGGTATAACTATTAACAAGTTTTACTCTTCTATTCTACCACAAAATGCCCTGATTTACTATAAATATTGTTTATCAGATTTAGATTGTAATCTTAGGAAAAATATAGAAAATAATAGAAAAACACCCTCAAAAATGATAATGAGATAACCATCATTTTGAGGGTATACACAAATAATTAAACAAGCGTAAAAATATCCAATCCGTTATTAAGTTCCTGTGAAATATCTTCTAATTTATATGCTGTTTCTTCTAGTTCTTTCATTCTTTTATCAATGGATTTCACTGTTACGTTCATCACTTCTGTTGCTACAGCGAAATGGTCTGAGATATCCGAAAGTCCCTTTACCTTATCAAGAACGATATTCTTTGAATTGTCTAATTCCGCCATTTTAGTAGTTATATTTTGGACACTTAAGATTGATTCTTGGACTCCACTTTTCAATAATGAAAAATGATCCATAGATTCTCTTAACCTATCACTTTGGCTTTCCATTTGACATTCAATTTCATTAGAAACAGTCTTCATTTTACCTGCTTCTTCTTTTAGCTTCGAGATAACGGATTCTACGCCTTTTGCATTTTTTGCTGACAAACTAGCTAAGTTACTAATTTGCTCTGCAATAACCGAAAAACCTTTTCCAGCAATTCCGGCATGTGCTGCTTCTATACTTGCATTGATAGATAATAAATCTGTCTCATCGGCAATCTGATGTATCATGTCCATTGTTTTCTGTATCATTAGAACGGAATCATTGGTTAACTCAACCTGATCTGATATTTTTCTAACAGTTTCCATCACAGATTCATTGGTTTCATGTAACCTACACATAATGTGATAAGATTTCTCTTCTGCCACTGACATTCTATCCACTGTATCACACATTGATTTCATTTCAGCCGTAATAAATTCAATTTGTTCATTTATATGAGATATATTTAGTACAGATTCAGACGTTTCCATAGCCTGCTTGGAAGCATCTTTTACAATAATTTCTATGCCATCATCTAATTCCGTTACACCCTTGTAAATATTTTGAGACATATTCATTAATCCATTGGAGGACATTGATAATTTACTGGATGAATCTTTCATTTTTAACACAATTACTCTAAATCTTTCCTGTAACTGCACTGATATATTATAAATATCTCCAATCTCATCTTTGTTCCTTACTATTTGTTTCTTGCTATTTACAAGATTTCCATTTGCAACTATTTCGAGAAATTTCTTGGTTGATACCATTCTATTCGAAAGTTTTTTAGAAAAAATAAATACGATCAGAAGAACACTTAACATAATTGCAACCGTAGGAACTACTATTTTTCTGATTTCCTCTTGAATTAAGGATGTTACTTCTTTTGTTGGTTTACCAGAAAAAATAGCTCCAACAACAGAACCATCCTTATTGGTTAGCGGTTGAAAATATCCATAATACGTTGTTTTTTGAACTAAAAAAGAAGGATCAAATACTGTTTTACCATCCATAACACGTTGATAAATATTTTTATCTAATGTTAGTCCGATTGCTCTTCCACCAGTTTGCATCTTGAGTGTTGTCAAGATCGTCTTGTCTTCAAAATAGAATGAAGTATCAATACCAGTCCTTTCTTTTAAAGCATCGAGTAATGAGGTATCACCTGATATTTTTGTTTCTCCTTTAAACAGGCTCCATGTTTTATCTCTGGCATAATCTCCTTCATATAAATTAGAATAGGTACTCTCAAGTGAGACAGAAACGATCTTTAATTCACTCTGTATCTCTTTACTTAGATTTTTCTTCAGTGACAAGGAACCAAGCATTACCACGGCAATACCGATACAAAACATTGGTATTCCAAACATAACAACTAGTTTTTTTGAAAAAGAAAATCTATTTTTTCCTTTTTTCATATGTATTCCTCCAGCTATCCCTTTACACTACCAAGTGTAACACCCTGAACAATAAACTTTGAAAGTATTAGGTATATAACAATGACTGGGAATATAGAAAACGCTATCATCATATATAATTGACCCATATCAAACTTTGTAAAATCAGCACTTCTTAAATAAGCAATCCATAATGGTAATGTCTTCTTTTCTGCACTGACTAAAATCAAAGATGGCGTAAAATAATTATTCCAACTGGATACAAATCCAAAAATAGCTTGTACTGCCAGTGCAGGCTTCATCATTGGCATAACTATTGTATTAAATGTATGAAATTCATTGGATCCGTCAATTCTCGCTGCTTCTACCACTTCAAGTGGTAAGGTACTCTCCATGTATTGTTTCATAAAGAAAAAACATGCAGGTGCGGCAATCGCAGGTATAATCAAAGGTATAAAACTATCTTTTAAGTGCATTGCATTAATCTGCTTTACAAACCCAAGAGCACTAATTTGTGTTGGTATTGTCATAATAAGTAAGATAAAACCAAATGCATATTTCTTTAACCTAAACTCATATGCATGTATTGCATATGCTGTCATGGAAGAAAAATAGACAGAAAATATAACCGTTAATGACGATACAATAATACTGTTTACCATACCTTTTACAATTAAAATGGTTGTGTTGTTTAATACACTAGACATATTTTTCATCATGGATTTCCCTGGTAAAAATGCAAATCCTCTCTGTATATCAACATGTGCCCTAGTTGCATTAATAAACAGCATATAGAATGGGATTAAAGAGGCAACTGTTAAGAGAATTAAAATTATGTAACACGTGGTTCGTTTGATTCCTATCCCCAATGAACTTTGATTCGATTCCATTTTCATTTTCATTACCTCGCTTCTTTCTGACTCGTTAATGATTTAAACACTAAAATACTCAATGCGCCCGTAATGATAAAGATAATGACAGACAAAGCACCTGCCATACCATAATTTTTACTAAACAAATGACTGTTCAAGTACATAATCAGGGTCATGGTTGTCCTGTCAGGTCCCCCTTTTCCATTGGTCAAAATCTGTGGCAAATCGAACATTTGTAAACCACCAATCAGTGATGTAATCATAACGTAAACCATAATTGGCTTTAATAATGGCATTGTTATTTTTGAAAACACTTGAAATGAAGTTGCTCCATCCACTTGCGCCGCTTCAAATAATGCAATGTCAATACCCATCATACCTGCCATTAACAAAATTGTTGTATTACCGAACCACATTAAAAAATTCATAAGTGCAATCAAACCTCTAGCACCTAATGTAGATGACATAAAATGATATGGTTCCTTAATAAAACCAGAATCAATCAACATCATATTGATTGGGCCATTATTTGAAAATAAAGCAAAAAATAACATGGAAAACGCTGAGGCCATAATTAGATTTGGCATATAAATAACGGTTTTAAAAAAACCAGAACATTTCAATTTTAATCTCGAATTTGTAAACCATGCTGCTAAAAGCAGTGAAACAACGATCTGTGGTACAAAACCAAGAACCCACATGATTAATGTATTTCCGGTATACTTAAGTAAATCAGCCTCTGTAAATAATTTCACATAATTATCTAATCCTACAAACTTTGGACCTATCATTTTAAGTCCAGACATATAGTTTTCAAAAAAACTATAGAAAAACGTTGAAATCATAGGTATAAACGAAAATACCACATAAACCAAAAAGAATGGTATTAAGAAAATATATCCCCATTTTGAATAACTTACATGCTTTCTTTTTATTATTTTAGAAGCTTTCATGATGTTCTCCTATTCTGGATAAGTTTCAAAAGTAAAAGGGCATCCATCCTCAAGTTGATTCACAGAAACCCTTTTACCTATGATTGCCTTGTTACATTTTATTTTGTTAATTCAGGATATCTCTCTATAGCTGCTGTATAGAAGTTATCTAATGCTGTTTTCTCATCCACAGTACCTTCAAAATATTCATGAAAACTCTGTTGTAATGATTCATTTAGACCCTGATCATAATCACTGATATTACTCATATCAATTTTCTTTGCTGCTTCTGCAAAAAGAGCGATATGATTCTGACCGCCTAAGAAATCTGATTTATAATCACTTTTCGCAATTTCTTCCATTGCTGGCTGGTTGTTGGTATAATCTTGAGTATCTAATGTAATCTGCTTCATTGTTGCAGAATCACATGTTAATTTGTACATTAAATCCTTAATAAATGGAATATTATCTGTTCCTTTTGCAGCACAGATCCATGTTCCACCCCAATAATATGCCTGAGGACCTTCACATACTGCATAATCACCATAAATACCATTACCTGGTGCTTTCTCACCTTCTGCATCAGCTAAAGAGTTACCTAGTAATGTAAAGTTAATACCCCAAGTTGAGTAGAAGAAACCAAATACTTTTCCACTTGGACCCTGATCTGCACTCCATTCTGGTGCCCAAAGTGTTGTTTTATTGTTGTATCCTTTATCTGTATAATCTTTTGTTTGTTTGATCCATTTATTAATATTATCATCTATCACAATTTTAGTTCCATCTACCCAAGGAGCAGATACATTATTAGAAAAAGCTCTAAAAGAATCATCATAACCAGAAAGCATAAAGTACCCAGAATTTTTCATTTTTGCTGCTGCATCGTCAAATTTATTCCAGTCACTTAACATTGCTTGTACTTCTGTAGGATCATCTGTTCCAAGAACTTCTTTAGCAATGGAACGTCTGTAAGCAAATAATCCTGGTGTTGCCTGCCATGTAGTACCTTTTTGAACACCGTCAACTGTTACAATATCTTTTGTATACTGATATTGTCCAGCAAGATCTTCTTTTGAAAGTCCTACGTCACCCATAACATCTAGTGCATACTCTGATTTTGTATATTTACTTGCGTAATCTGCTTCTACAAGAAAAATATCAACTTTACTATCATCAGCAGCTGATTCTTGTGCCTGTAATGCTGTATCAAGATTATTCTGATATGCATTATTCTCATTTGCCACAATTACAAAATTAACTTCCACCCCATGTTTTTCTGCAAGATCTTTTGCATAAGCTTCATAGCGTCCTTGGAATTCATCATTCCAGCAATAAATATTTACTACTTTACCTTCTTCTTTTGTATCAGCCGCTGCGCTATCTTCTGTTGCAGCTACCTGACTGTCTGTTCCCCCCGCATTGGTTTTGTCAGTAGAGGCATTTGTACTACCACATCCAGCAAGCATAGTCACTAGCATAGCTGTTGTAAGTATCATGCTCATCAACTTTTTCTTCATAATAAGTTTCCTCCTTTAAATTTGTTATGTATTACTTAGCGTTGCAAGTCATATTATACTGTTTCCCCACTCATTGATATATTAAATATGTTGTAAAAATATCAAAATCATGTCATAATTATTTTATATACTTGCGCTATACTAATACATCATCTGCAACGAATTATGAGGATAATACTATGAACTTACAAAACGAGTGGCATCTACGAGAACTAGCCGAAAATGAATTGTCAAATACACACAGACCAATGGAAGAAGAATATTCCTTTTATCAAGCAGTAAAAGCGGGCGATATGAATTATGTACGTGCGAATTGCCAGCAAGGTGAATTTGCAAATCTTGATGGTGTAGGAGTACTTTCGAAAAACCCATTAACAAACATGAAATACCATTTTGTTATTACGGTTGCAATGATTACTAGGCATTGCGTAGAAGGTGGTATGGAATTGGAACAGTCCTATCGATTAAGTGATTTTTATATTTTAAAGTTAGATTCCTGTACAACCATACAAGCTGTCATAGAACTTCATGATAATATGGTAATGGATTTTACAGGGAAAATGTTATTATTGAAAAATAGCACCATTATATCCAAGTCCATTCTATTGTGTACAGAATATATCTATAATCACATTCATGACAGAATTACGATTAATGATCTGGCTGATATTACGAACTTATCAGCTAGTTATCTATCTCGGCTTTTTAGAAAAGAACTTGGAATTGCTGTAAGTGATTATATTAGAGAAAAGAAAATAGAAAAAGCTCAAAATTTGCTAAAGTACTCTGATTTTACTTCTATAGAAATTGCAAATTATTTGGCTTTTTCTTCTCAAAGTCATTTTATTCAGACCTTCGAGAAACAAGTTGGTTTAACACCCAAAAAATATAGAGATCGATTCTATCGTACCTCTTGGTAATTAGTAAAAGAGGGTATTCACTTATGAGTACCCTCTTTTTATTAATAATCCTATTATTTTTTCCTAATTTCAATGCAATTGATATCAATTCCCTTTGACTGTATCAATAATTTTATATAATGATTTCTTCCACGTACATTACCAAGATTACTACTCTTCTTCATCCATTTTCCCTCTGTACCCTGGAATGATATGGTTGTTCTATAGATATTATCCATATATACTGATATAGGTAATTGTGCTAGTTTGCTAAGATTTGAAGATGCCTCAATGGAAATTTTGTACTTTCCTTCACCTGCAGTGATGATACCAAACTGAAACATATCGCTTGCAAAATCCATTCCATTCTTATCTATAACCAAACATTCTGTATCGGGATTCGATTCAAAATATGGCATGGTTTCTGGTACCATATCCTCATTTTCCTCATTTTCATTTTCTTCTTCTTGCAAACGACCTAATTCACGAAGCATAACAGGTGAGTTCATGATAAAGGTCAGGATGTTTGCAGCATTTCTTTGCAAATCATACCGTTTGATAATTCCGCATTGTAGGTCTTCCTTTACATTATCTACACTTTCCTCTTCCATAGTATCGGCACAACACATATATAAATCATTTTGAGCGATAACCATTGGTGCCCGATTCTTTATATCTGCTGGTACTCCTTCCCAATTGGCATTCGCCCACCAATCCGTCATTACAATACCACTAAATTTCCATTGTTCTCGCAAAATGAGTGTACACAAATCATAGTTTCCAGCAGTCCAAATACCATTCACTGGTCCATAGGTAGTCATAAACGATTTTGCTTTTCCCTCTTTCACTGCTATCTCATAGCCCTTCAGATATATTTCTCGAAGTGCACGTTCCGATACTACAGCTTCCACGAAACATCGATCTTGTTCCTGATTATTGGCGCAAAAATGTTTCAATGTTCCTGTTACGCCCACATCATGCATTCCTTTCAGCTGTGCTTCACATATTTTACCTGTCAAAATCGGGTCTTCTGATACGTATTCAAAATTACGACCATTCAAAGGGTTTCTATGAATGTTAATTCCAGGCCCTAGTATGGTATCTATCTTATTCTTACGAAGCTCTAAACCTAACATTTGAAACAATTCTACTAACAAATCTACATTATAGGTGCATCCCAATGCCGTTCCATTGGGAAGAGAAAATGCTTTGGTGCCACAATCCATACGTATTCCAGAAGGGCCATCTGCACAACACGCTACTGGGATGCCAAATTTACGTAAACTTGGAGTAAGTCCTCCAAAAGCTGCTGCTGTTCCAGGTGTTACCTTAGGACTACACATTCCCTCTCCACGAAATAAGCATGTTAAGTCTTCATCCGATAACTGTGCGATAAATTGTTGCATTGTTACTTTGTTATCATAAACATCGCCCAATTGATATCCCTGATCACCTGTATACGGAATCTCTTTTCCTCGATGTTGTTCGATTCGTTCATATGGGCCAAAAGTCCGAACAGGTACTAGCTCTCTCTCCATTATGTAATTACTCGCTGTTTTTTGTAATCGAAATCGTTCAAATGATTCTGCTGGTGCACAAGCTTCTTCTAATTTCTCTAGAATCGTCATGGATTCATTCCAGTCACCACAACAGGATGCTGATCTTACATCTGATCCAACGTAAACTTTATAATTACCTTCCTCTAGCAAGAAACATGATTTATATCCTGTGATTCCACTATCATCATAAGATGCAAAATAAGATTTCGGACACTCGATTACAAATTCCTTAATTTCTCCTGGTTGAATCACTTCTGATTTATAGAATCCCACAAAGACACGAAATGGTTTATCCAATTTCCCTTGAGGAGCCTGAACATATACCTGTATTACTTCTTTTCCAGCGCTATTTCCATTGTTATATACTTTACCTTCAATTTTAATACTCTGATTGTTAATTTCCTCAATTCTCGCAGCAATTTTAAAATTAGTATATGAAAGTCCAAAACCAAATGGATATTGTACTCTGTCTTTTGCACACGTTTCAAAATAGCGATACCCCACATAGATATCTTCTTTATAGTAATTTTTTATTTTATCTCCAAAGTAATCACTACTTGGATAGTCCGTAATATCCTTGGCAATCGTATCCGTCAGTTTTCCACACGGGTTTACTTGACCAGTTAAAACATCTAAAACACCATTGCCGCCTTCCTGTCCACCTTGCCACACATACATCACTGCAGAAGGATTACATTCTTCTACCCAGTTCATGTCGATAATATTTCCTACATTAAGTAATACTGCAGTACGTTTAAATGCTTTACTAACTTTATGTATCATATCTTTTTCCGTATCTGTTAGCAAATAGCTTCCTGCTTCATTTTTATTGTCCTGATCTTCTCCAGCTGTTCTTCCTATTATGACAATAGCCATATCTGCTATACTTGCTGCCTCAATAATATCATCTGTTAATGGCATTTCCTTTTGCGACCATGGAACTGTTCCCCATCCGTAACCTTCATCGATTGGGTTTTTCTCAATCCAATTTTCATATATCTTCATCACTGGATCTACTAGAGTAATGCTATTAAAGCTCTTTAATGCATCTAATATGCTAACTTCATATCTTGTATTAACGAGCCCACCTGAACCAATTCCACTCTTATAATAATGAAACGCACAACGTCCAAAAACAGCTACTTTATCACCATCTCGAAGTGGTAATGTTTCATGTTCATTTTTTAATAACACACAACTTTCTGCCACTGCCATTCTGGCAATCTGGGCATATTTTTTCAAATCAAAAGTACACATAACTCTTTTCTCCTATCTCTTTCCTTTATTGCAGCTCTACTATAATCTTATGAATACTGCTGTCTAGTGCCATTATTTCACTTCTGGCAAGACTTACCTTAAGTCCCGAATTCTCTAGCTCCGTTGTTTCATCGCAAACAGCTTTCTTGATACGATAATGACCATATGTAAGTCCGATAGGATTATTATATTCAATCACAAACCTTTTATCTGCAAACGTAAGTTGTACTGATGCCCTTCCGTTTATATCAAACTGCTCTTTTACTAATTGAGGTTTTATTATTAAATCTCCAACCTCACCGCGTACTCCAAATACTTCATTCAACATTGTAATCATGTACCAGCTAGCTGCACCTGTCAAGTATTGGTACATTCCTCTTCCAGTTCCATTAAAATATTCTGGAATTCCAGGATACATGCGACTGACTTCAAAATCAAGAGCAGTATCTGCAAGTGATTGAAGTGCTTTATATCCTTTTTCGACTGCTCCTCTTTGATATAATGCATTGGCATACATAACTGTCATATGTGAAAATACTGCTCCATTCTCTTTTTCTCCATAAGCAAAACCAAACATTCTACCCATATTAAATTTCAATTCATGAAAGTCAGTATTGAGGCGATATCCTCCTATTTTCTTTTCGTACAGATATCGATCCGCACTCTCACCAATTGCTGCGATGTGCTCCTTCTGTGCCGTTCCACTCATAATTGCAAATACCTGGCCAGTCAACATCATGCGAACCCCACTGTTAAAGATACCTTCAACTGAATTCCCATCATTATCATAATAGCTATTAAACCAACCATTGCCGTCTAGATCCTTAATCCATTCCTGTTTTCGAATATGCTGCATGATCCAATCTGCTTTATGTTCAAGACTATTAATTATGTCATCTACGTTTATTTCCAATGTTCTTCCACTTATATTATGACTACATAACGTCGTATACTGCTGTAGCAAGTTCTTCTTTCCCTGAATATCTTCATAAAGCTCTAGATCATCTTGTAAAAGTATCTTCAATTCCTCTAACAGCTCAACTACACTCAGATTCATCCTAACTTTCATGATTCTCAGATACGATGCAATTTCTTTCATATTGCCTGCATAAGCACAGGTAAAGGCAACACTTTCCCCCTGCTGTTCTGCCATATCCAATGCATCATTCCAATCTGCTCCCCGAAGTCGCATATAATTATGTTTTCCTACTTCATAAAAAGCACATAGATGTTGAAGCAATAAATGTTCTAAAACACTTCCTTTATAAATCTTGTTATGCACATTCTTCTGAATGTTTCCATCACTTTCTCTCCAGCTTGTATCGATTCCAGTTCCTCGCTCAATCTGTCGATCCTTAAAATAAGTTATCAGTTCAGATAATATCTCAATATCACCGGTCTGATCGATATAAAGCTTTGTAGTAAGAAATGGCCAGACCCCATGATCCATCCATACACGGGTAATGTTATTTCTATCTGCAATAAACATTCCCTGTTTATCCCCAATAATGGTAGCATTGGTACCATCAACACGTACTCCGCAATAGTTATCCAGTATCATCTGACGTACATTAGATGGCTCCATAATTAATAGTGCCAAACAATCTTGCCATAAATCACGCCAGCCTCTACCTCCCTTTCCATAATCATGATGAGGTAAAAATGAACATCCGTAGATTCTTCTTAATATAGGTTGAAAGCTAACCCAACGCATATAATTATCAAATCTTTCATTTCCCGTATAAAATCTAACATTCACTCTGGATTGCCAGTATTGTTTCATTTTATTCAAAGCCGTTTCTACTTGGCCAGCAGTTTTATATGTTTGAATTAGTTGCGAAATATCCTCGTTCGCTTCCGATGCGCCTAAAAAAACGGTATAAGAAACACATTCTCCAGGTTTCAATGCAATGGTTTCAAATCGAATTCCTCCGAATGCCTCCTTCCCATTAGTACCTTCTCCGGCTTTTTTCCCAGCTTCATTATGTAAAATTGCATATGGATGCGTGAAACTACCGCCTTCCCCTATAAACTCTTCTACTGTAGAATAAAAACTATCCGGCTTTTCTCCATTTCCAGTCATTCCGAATACATAATAACTCATATGATTCTTTTTATGCCCACGTTCATCAAATGACATGGTCGGTTTGACCATAACTCCATATTCCGTCGTTGTTATTTGATGCAATAAAGAAGTTACATGTCTATGGTCTCTTATATTATCTGCACTTCTCCCGTAGATTGGTATTGCAGCTGTTGGTGTAATGATTTGCTGCATTTTCCCAATATTACAGAGTTCAACTTGCATAATTTCTACGTTTGTCTCTAACGGAATAAATGAAGTGACTTTAGCATGTAACTGATATTTTTTTGATGTTCTCGTAACAGTCTGCCACATAAATCCCGCAGTAAGCTCACTCTCATCCTGATTATCTGTATATTTACGGCACTCTTCTTCCGCAGAAGCACCAACTACCGACCAGCTGCCGTAATCCTTTACATTGCACCAAAAATTTCTGCCAGACCGGTTATTATGTAGATTTTCAACGCTGACTGGCTCCATAATAAAGGTATTCTGATCTATTTTACTATCCCCACCAAAATTAGGTGTTACTGCACTCTTTATTCCTTTTTCTCCTGCAATTGGATAGTATAAGTAACTATAATTTTCAGGATTCTTCATTGAGAATGTTCCTTCATTGTCCAAAAAATTGATTGTTTCCATATTTTCTCCTAACTTTAACATTGAAATACCATATTGTACCATCATATCACATTAATAATACTCCATCTCACATTGATAAACCACCATTTTGATAAGAATTATATCATTTTCATGACCTATATTTTATTTAATTCCTTATCGAGGTGATTAAAACAAAAAGATATAAAAATCAGCATATGCTGCTTCTTATACCTCTTTGTGCTTTTGATCAGATTATTTTTTAATAATACTTACATCACTAATTTCAACTATGGAAGCTTCCGTATCTACTCCATTAATTTTTCCCATAGAAATCACAAATTCAATAGTATTAGCGCTTTGTTCGGTTACTGTAATAGTCTGTGTAATCTCCTTTTGTTGATCATCCTCCAGCACTACATCTAATCCACCATACCAGGTATATCCCTTAAGTGGGTTTAGTAATGCATATTTTATAGTTCTTGGAACACTAGACTTTATCTTAAATTTGATTTCATAACTTGCGCCCTGTTCCAAGCTCAGAGCATCCTGTTTCAATTGCACATTCCAATCATCTGTTCCAGGGTTCGTAATAGTATAAACAGCTTTTCCCTGAGTGAAATCTGCGGTTGCTGCCCCTGGTGCTGTAACAGCATTTATCCAGTTATTTTCCTGTTCTGTAAAATCTCCATTCTTAATCAGTTCAGTTCCAGCAACAATCTCTGTATCTTGAGGCTTTTCAATCTCTTCCAATTTGATATTATCCAGAATAACGGTATGTTGATCTCCTATCTGTATTCCTCCCACAGCTCCCATTGAAATACTGAGAATCGTCTTTTTATCTGTTTGTCCAGTCATTTGAAATTCATGTGTAAATGTCTGGTAAGCATTGGTAAGATCAATCACTTGTGAACCGGAATATGGTGTCCAATCATTATCGGAGCTTCCATCTTTTTGTAATGCATACATAATCTTTCTATTCAACGTAGACTTGGCATCCATACTGATTCGATACCATTTTCCATTTTCTAATGTAATACTATTCTGCTTTAATTGAATCTTCCAGTCAGCATCTCCTGTGTTCTTAATATCAATGCATGCTGCTTTTTGTTCATTAAGTTCATCAACAACATAGCTGATATCACTTGGATTGTATGCATATACTTCATAACCAGTTAATCCATTGGAAAAATCACCATTGATTAGTAACGAATTCTCTTGAATACGGACATTATCGATATAGATTGTACCTTCTTGCCCTAATAAAAATCTTAATACACTTCCATTCAGTGATGGATCAGTCTGGAGTGTGTACCGATATGTTGTTTTTATTGAGGTTAACTGGCTTTCAAAGGTCTGTCCTGCAATCTCTGATTGCATTGATTTGTTTCCATCTGCATAAGCATCAAAACTTAAAGTATATGCCTTGTTACCAGTTATCGGTATTTGTTCTTGTTTTACAATCACCTGTGAAAGACTTGTAACATCTTTTGGCATAGTAATCTTTAATTCACGCATATTTTCTAAATTCGTTACAGACGCAACTGTACCTTGAACGAGAGTATCAACACTCCAATAATCCATTCGATTACTTCCTTGTTGAAATTCACCATTATATACATAATTTCCATCAGGAAGAACCTGTTTTGCATCTTGTATAATCTCTACATCTCCAATTTTTTCAAGTCTTACGTTACTGATATGTACTTGATCTGTAGATCCCTGATTACCAAGATTAAACTCTAGTCGTCCATTTACATCTCCACTATCCGTCATATCAAACTCGTAACGATATGTTTTCTTCTCTGTAGTTAATGCTACACTGGTATCTGCCAAATAACGTTTATATCCTTTGTCAGGAGCAGATATATCGGTAATCATGGTACGATTTGCAGATGCATATGCGTCAAAGGAAAGTTGGTATTTATATCCTTGAACCATTGGTAATTTAGGCTCAACCAGCTGTACACTATAGTCAAGGCTACCCGCATTATCTGTTGAGATATGAATTGCATTCGTAGCAATTTCAGCTGTAGCAGCACCTCCTCCAGCTAATAATAATTGCCAGTTGTCTTGATCGTCTAACCTTTCCATTTCACTAAAATCACCATTAATTATATAATTACCTGTTGAGTCTGGATCTCGAAATACTAGATTTTTCACTGGTTTTGTTACATTTTCATTATAGCTATCTTTCTGATATACTTTCACATAGTCTACACATAGTGCTGCATTATCACCAAACTCTGTTGTATTATCAGGGTTCCCTGGCCAATTTCCTCCAACTGCTAGATTTAGAATCAAGTAAAAAGGCTGATCATAAGGTGCTGGATAGGTCACTTCTCCATAACCAGTTCGTTTAGAAAACCAATCGCTTTCCGTATAGAACAACTTACCGTCTACGTAAAACCTTATTTCATTTGGTTCCCATTCGCAGGAATAATTATGATATTCACTTGCAAAGTCTCCATCATTCAGTATATAACTTCCTTGGCTTTGGGTATGTGGTTCTCCAAAATGAAGCGTTCCAAATGCTTTATTGGTCTGATCCCCTAGCACCTCCATAATGTCAATCTCTCCACATTTTGGCCATTGTCCATACAGATTCTCATCTGTTGGCATCATCCAGAAAGCAGGTAAGAATCCTTTTCCACTTGGAACTTTTGCTCGTACTTCGAACTTACCATATTTATAATCATGTTTATTTTGTGTATTGATTCTACCTGATGTATAGTGAGTACCCGTTTGATCCTCTGTTTTTATTGCTTGAATCACAAGTTTACCGTCTTTCACATAAATGTTATCCGGTGAATCCGTATACTTTTGCAATTCACTATTTACCCAACCTGGATCATGATATTCATAATTCCAATCTTCCTGATTCAACTGTGTTCCATTGAAATTATCTTCCCATACCAATTTATAATCCTGATTTGTATTAGGTCCACTGGTATTACTTGGACTTGTTGAGCTATTTGGGATTACATCCTGCTTCTTTTTCACGTTGATAATACTTTCTGCCATTACTCCACTTCCGTCTGCTGCCGTAGCAGTAATTGTTGCCGTTCCCATTTTCACCGCCTGTACTAACCCATTTGTAACCGTTGCAACACCTGTATTGCTACTTGTCCATATTATTTCTTTATTAGTAGCGTTGTCAGGTTTTATATTAACTCCTAATTCTTTCTTATCTCCTTCTACAAGTTCTACACTGGAAGACGCAAGTGATATATTGGTTACTTGTGTAACTGGTTTTTTAGGAACTTTTACGATAACTACAGTCTTTGCTTTTTTATCCTTAGACTGAATTGTAACCTTAGCCGTTCCATATCCTTTTGCAGTAATTTTTCCTTTTTCACTTACTGTGGCAACTTTTGAATTACTTGTAATATAGTTGATTTTTTTATTATCTGCATTGGCTGGTGTTATACGTGTTTTCAAATTACAGGTTTTCCCTTTCCTTACAGAAACCATATTATTTTCAATATTTGTTACCTGAATTTCCTCTACCTGTTGTTTTACTGTTATTTTACAGTTTGCCTTCACTTTCTTGTTAACCTTTGAAGTGATCCAAATTGTTGCTTCTCCCCTTTTCTTTGCAACAACTTGTCCTTTTTTATTAACAGTTACAACCTTATTATTACTACTTTTGTACGTAACATCCTTAGATGCATTCACTGGCTTAACACGCTTTACATTAAGTGTAAATTCATCACCTACATATAGAGATTTTGAATTTGCTGATACCGTAATCTGTGTTACTTTTTTGACTTTTGCTTGCACATCAACTGGTGTCACCCATATACTGGTACATACCATTAGAAATGCCATTAGGATACTCATAATTCTAATTCGTACTTGTTTTTTCATACATTACCTCCTTCATCATATTGAACATCAACATTGTAACGAAAGTACAATATAAGAAAAACAAGATTAATGCTAAAAATATAAAAATCATATTCTATTACTATATTTATTTTTTTCTTCTTTTCTACTGGGTATCAGTAACAAAAAGGATGTTTACTAGGCAATCTCCAAGAAAAATTACATTTTGATATGATTCTTCAGTATAATTACTTTATACCTAAATAACGATCATTTATACTACAAAATTCATGATCATTAGAAATTAACATTATGTTTAAAAGAACATAATACTGTGAACCATCGGATGGTGTAAGTCTCTTTACAAGAATAGCAGAAGCCAATTCTACTGTTGTTGGAAATTATTACGGAAAAAATATAATTCCTCCAGGTGGCTCAATTATTGCCTTCTTGGAATCATCCAATTGTCAACCAATTGATGCCGAAATAGCACTTGGTTGGTGGGAAGAAAAGATATAATGAAAGAAGTCCTTGAATACGGTAAATTATTTGTATTCAAGGACTTCTCTATTGAGATGGAAAGTTATTACTTCTCTGAAACTTCTTATATGTTTTCATTATGCACTGTACGATGCGGACGTTGCATGATATAATTAGTAAAAATAGTTGTTTAAAGATTACGATCACTAATTTCCTGACCCCAAAGAAACCATAACAACAATTTCGCTGTTTAAGTCGATTACCTGATCTGATACCGACTGGTACATTATCTTACCTCTCCCTATTTCGGAAGAATAACCGCTTATAAAGTCAATCTTAACATTTGCTTTCTTTTTGTTCACATCTTTCATCCAATCAAGAACTTCTGATTTGCTCTTTCCAGTAAAATCTGGTACAAACAACTTACCTAGGGATAAATTGATTTTTAGGTATTCTCCCTTCGGCAGATAGGTATCTGAATAATTTTGTCCATAGAGCTTTCCTTCTTCATAGGTGTCGCTGTAGCATTCTTTGATAATATAAGGTATAGCATTGGTATCACACCATAGCTTAATATCTTCCGGAGCTAGACCCTCCAAATTTTTTATTAGTATTCCATTATCTGTCTGTGATACCCATACCTGAATCTCATGATTAAGTCCTACCAACTCTTCCAGTATACTTTGATTTGTTATAGTGCCTTTTGCCTTACTGGTATTGGTGTCAGAAATAAACTTCAGTTTTATATCGGCACCTTTTTGATTAACTTCTTCCTTCCACTTGATAATTTCCGACTTGTTCTTTCCAATAAAGTTTTCTGTCATGACTAGCCCAAGTGAGCAGTACACCGTAAGTACTTTATTGGAGGATATAAAATCTTCTGCCTTGCAATCTTGTTTATAAAGCTTTCCTGCTGTATATTCACTGCTGTAGCAGTCAACTACATTTAAGGTAATTCCTCTCTTCAATGCCCAAGCCTTTGCATCATTTAAGCCTAGTATCGTCATGTCCTTTGCAGGGATGCCGCTATTAACAGCAACGGTAAGTAAAATCACTTCTCCCTTTTTAACCCATTTTTCGGGTTTTATATTCTGTCTGATTACGCTTTGATTGGGAGCTTTTGAAGATTCAACTTCACGGTAGCTTACTATGATATCTGCGTTCTTTGCCAAAACCTCAGCTTCACTTTTCGACATACCTCTAAAATCAGGAGTGATAACCTGTTCATTCCCTTCCTTCTTTGCAATCTGGATTGTCAAAATCTGCTTCTGATCAATTTTACGGCCAGCTGGTACATCCTGGCTTATGACTGTATCCACTTCATTTGTGCTGACCTTAAGCTTAAAGAATACACTGATGCCATAAAGGACTGCCAGTTCAGAAGCTTCCGTTCTGCTCATTCCTTGAAAATCAGGCATTTTAATAGCCTTCCCTCTGGAGATATTGACTTCCACTAAATCCTTACGGGTTATTTTTGTATCCTTTTTAATGTTCTGATAAAATATTTTACCATATTCAACATCTTCATTAAATTCTTCCTGAATGGTAACCTCCATCTGGTTATCTTTCTGCCATTGCAGCACATCCGCCTTAGCTTTCCCATAAAAATCAGGCATTTTAACCGTTGCACTCAGATCCTCGTTACCGCTTGAAACATAAATTGTCATCCTGTTTTTTCTAAGAAACAAATCATTAGACCCGTCAACCAGCTCGTAGTTTATAACTTCATCCTTTGGGATAACTTCACTGATTTCGTTCTTAATTGTTACCCCTGACATCTGATTTTCCGCAATCCAGGACTTTATTTCAGATAATTTCATACTTTTGATATCTGGTAGTGACACAGCTTCCTCCGGATCCGCACCCAATGAATACTTTACCGTAAGAACTGTTCCCTTGCTAATTTTCTTCCCCATTCCGATATCCTGAGATATTACTTCATCTTTTTTTGAGTCCTTGTAATACACTCCATCTAATACCGTGTTTTCATGCTCTTTTAAGACCCACGCCTGTACCTCTTCCAATTTCCAGTCTGACATATCCGGAACTGTGGTCTTTCCTAACTGATTAAAGAAGAGAATAAGGATGCACGCAAGCAGAGCACAGACGCAGATAGTAATCAGACGCCCCCTCTTTCTCTGTGCCGGTATAAAGGTTTCTTCCTGAAAACTTTCAGGTTTATCATTTGATATATCTTCAAGGAAATTCTTTTTTTCCTCCATAGCCTTCCCCCTATTCTACTGTCAGTTTACCGTCTTTTAGCCTTAGGGTGATATCGCTGCTTCCTGCTACATCATCAGAATGGGTAACCAAAATGATTGTTTTTTCATAGTCATGTGCCAACTGTTTGAACAGGGCTATAATCTCCTTTGCCGTTGCTGTATCCAATGCACCGGTAGGCTCATCCCCAAGGATTAATTCCACATCTTTGGCAAGAGCCCTTGCAATTGCCACCCTTTGCTGCTCCCCACCAGACAGCTTTGTTACCAGACGTTCTGCTTTTGATTGCACAATTCCCATAGAAGCCAGTATTTTGTATGCAATCATCTTTCTCTCCTGTCCCTTCTTTCGGTCAACAATCATCATGTTTGATTCCACATTTTCCACTCCGGTCAGATAATCGGTCAGGTTATACTTTTGGAATATCATTGCCATATGATTGCGTCTGAATTTTGTATATCCGATACTTTTAACATCCTTTCCCTGATATAAGACCCTTCCTTTTTCCGGAACATCCAAAGCACTGGCTATAGCCAATAGTGTTGTTTTTCCAGAACCCGACGGCCCGAGTATGGTATAAAACTTTCCTTTTTCAAATTGGAAGGAAAGGTTATTTAGTATCATCCTCTTTTTCCCTCCATCTATGTAACCATAGGAAAGATCCTCTAATTCAAATATAGCTGACATAGTTAAACTCCTCACTTTCTAATTCTGTAGCGACTCTCTTGGTTTATAACTCAAAATAACCAAAAGCGGTGCTCCTGCCGAAAGGATTACCATCCCAAGGCTGATAATCAGCAGGCGGTATACTACCACACCGTCAACGGATACATTAAACTCTTTTGCAACATCACTAATCTTAACTTCCTGTTGCCCTGCTCCGCCGACATCACCAATGGATACGAATCCCATGTCCGACTGTGTATTCTCTTCCACCAGCTGGTTCTTTACAATCCATGAAGCGGTATAGTCTGCGGAAAACCTGCTGGCTGCGGCTGCAACAGTAAAGGCAATAGCGGATACCAGAAGGATTTCCAGCACAAATTGTGATAAAATCTTAATTCTGCCCTCACCGCTTGCTAACAATAGTCCAATTTCAAATCTTCGGTCTCGTACAAAAATCGTAATAATTGCCAGCATAATAATGGTTCCTGCTGCAAAAACCACGACCAGAAGAAGGGATATCACTGTACTGATTAAATCTAGGGGCCTGGTTAGAGATTTGTATTCATTATCACTGGCATATAAAGTAATATAATCGTTAGGCATTTGCATTGTATGTTGATGAATGAATGTTTCAATTTCCATGGGGTCTTTTAAACGAAAACTGATAGATGTTGCATTACTATCGTCTGACTGGGTTCCCGCTACTTTTTTTGCGCTCTCTAAGGATGTATACATCTGGTCAACCGTATAGGACACACTTCCTTTAAAAATACCGATAATTTCAAAGGAATACGTCTGATTATCTACACTTGAGGTTAAATCAATCTTATCTCCCACCACCAGATTATTCTTACTGGCAAACTCCTCCGATATTATAAGGGTATCTTTTCCTTCATCCAAGCTATTGCGAAGTCGCCCATCCGTAATCTTATAGGCACCCTCTTCAAATTCCAGGGGAGTGTCTTCATTGCTTCCTGCCACCATAAACGGTGTTCCCTGTTCGGAAGAGGATATGCCTGCTGCAATTGTAACACTGCCTCCTCCGTTTCCTTCCATGTTCACGGCACTTTCTAGACTTTTATTAAAGGCATTGGTGAGTTCCGTTATATACAGCTTATCTACCAAAGGATCCTTTGCAATGTCTTTCGCCAGTGAGGCTGAAAGGTTCAACTTTGTATACTCCTCTTGTGAAAGCTGATCCTTCATAGCCTTCATGTAATCTGCCTTCATTTCAACTACCGCTCCTAAGGCCTTCCTCACATACGTCTTGGATTGATTCACACTGTTTTGAATAATAATCCCTGTAAATACCAACCCATACACGACAAATAGTATCGCAAATATCATAATGGCTTTTGTTGGCTTCCTAATAAGACTTAGGAAAGCATGCTTTACTGCTCTCATGGTAATTATCCTCCTTTTCCTACTTGGCTTACCGCCATGAAATAAAATTAACAAAACCATGTGTAATTCCTGTGTGAGTTCTGTGAGACCTCCATGAAACTATGTTTTTCCTCTTTTTCACACAAACAACACATCAAAGTGGTATGATGCTACTATAAAATAAGGTGAGGAAGGATTCTATTTTATGAGTTATCGTGTACTAGTTGTTGAAGATGACAAGAAAATGAGTGAGATTTTAGTAGATTATCTGGAAACGGAAGGTTATCAGGCATATTGTGCCTCAGATGGGGTTGAGGCCTTAGCTCTGTTTGACCGCGAAGAGATTCAGCTGGTTCTCCTTGACATTATGATACCAAAGCTAGACGGTTGGTCCGTATGCCGTCGCATCAGGCAAAAATCAAATGTCTTAATTATAATAATCAGTGCCCGTAGTGAAGAAGAGGATAAGCTGTTAGGGTATGAGCTTGGAGCAGATGAATATATTACCAAACCTTTTAGCCCTAAGGTTCTTCTTGCAGCAATTGCAGCTCTTTTAAAGAGGAGTCTGGCAGTTTCTCCTCCCCCTGATACGTTGATACGCCAGAAAGAACTTTCCATTGATAAAGAAGCCTATACTGCCATGATCTCAGGTCAAAAACTACCCTTAACCGTGAAAGAGTATGAACTGCTGCTAAAATTTATGGAGAACCCCGGTAAGGTATTCCGTAGAGAAGTTCTGATAACTTCCATCTGGGGATATGATTACTTTGGAGATGGAAGAGTGGTAGATACAAACATAAAGACCTTGCGTAAGAAACTGGGGCAATACTCCCATTATGTCCAGACCGTCATCGGCGTGGGTTATAAATTTGAGTCTGAAACATAAAATATTGATCTTTAAAATGCATACTTACCGGAGGATACCATGAAAATATCACTATCAGTAAAAATGTTACTATTAACCCTTGGTTCTTTTTTCCTTCTAATATCTGGAATTATTGCGTCCTTATATCTTTACTTCAACCGCTTTTATGAACCGGAGAAAATCAATCAGATGATAAATTCTATAAACGATTTTACTACAGAGCTTGAAAACAGCCAATGGAGCGACGATAAACTATACTCCGAGGTTTCAAAATTTATGAAAAACCAGGATGCTACCATGAGTATACATCCCCAATTTTCCGTGGCAATTGCAGCACCCGCACAAACCATATTAACCACTTCTATCCCCGATTACGTCGTTTTAAACAAGGAAACCATAAAGGCAAATACCTTTTCGTCTTTGACTTCCGCACCCCATGCTTCCCCTGTACCCCCCCCTTCTTCTCTTGATATAGTATCAGTAGCTAATATAAACGGTTCCCTTGTGCTGTACCCCACAACTCTTACAACTGCTTCTGCTGCCAGCACTTTGGATATCAAGAAGAAAAAGGGTGTAACTTATACGATTAGTACCATTCCCTATACAAATTACAGGCAGGTAAATTTCACAAAGAAAGTCACCCTAAAAAATGGGGAAATTAAGATTACCAGTGTTAACCTATCTCTTCAGTCAGTTGATGAGGTAACCAGATTCCTAATCCGATTCTTCCCGTTTTTAATTGGTGCTTCTATCCTTTTATCCTTTATTATGGTGGTCGTTTACTCAAGAACTATTTCCAAACCGATCATTAGCATAACAAAGACTGCCAACCGCATGGCCAATATGGAGCTTGGCATCTCCTCAGACATTAAACGCAATGATGAATTAGGCGCTTTGTCTGCCAGTCTTAACACCTTATCTGTTAATTTAAAGAATGCTTTGGACGACCTTAGTTATGCCAATACCAAGTTAACTGCAGACTACGAAAAGGAACTATGTCAGGATAAAGCCAGAAAGGAATTTGTTGCAAATGTTTCCCATGAGCTTAAAACCCCTCTTGGAATAATTAGAAGCTATACGGAAGGAATCCGGGATGGCGTAAAAGCCGAGAAAAAAGAACATTATATGGAAGTAATCTTAAATGAGATTGCCCATATGGACCAGATGATTCTGGAAATGTTAGAAATATCAAAGTATGATGCTGGTGCTGTTAACTACACCAAAAGGCCTTTTGATATCCGACTTTATTTAGATAACGCCACACAAATCTTTTCAGAAAAAGCATATGATAAAGGCGTGAACTTTCAAATATCGGGCGAATTCGGCACCATTATAATGGACGAGAAAAAAATAACGCGCGCAGTGTATAACCTCATGGATAATGCAGTAAAATACTGCACACCTAATTCTATCATACATATCCATGGAGAACGCTGCGGCAAGGAACAAAAAATTCAGATCGAAAATTGCTGTCCTCCGTTAAGTGAAGAGGCTATAAGTAAAATCTGGGATCGCTTTTACAAAGCCGATGCCTCCCATAACCGGGATACTGAAGGAACTGGACTTGGTCTAGCTATTGTAAAGTCTATTTTGGAAGGTCACGAATGTTCCTACTGGGTACATAACACGGTTTCTGGAATTTGCTTCACTTTTACACTGGAAACTGTATAAAAGTGAAGCTTTAAACAACTAGTTTACTTTGATATGTACTGGCGCCCAACATAAAGCTTGGTGCTTTAAAAACAGGTGATACCATATATGCATCCTCTACAGCGATCTCACCAAGATAAAGTGGCTCCCAAGAGATAACTCCAAAATTAGACAAATTGATGGTCGACTTTCCAGAAAGAATCGATTCCTCTTTATTTTTATACAAAGCCGATCATTTTTAACAGAACGCAATAAATATACTTCCAGTTGGTAATTCTCAAATTCAAAAGGCTTACATAAAATAACATGTAATATTTCATCTGTTTTTTCAGTTTCTATTAACTTACACCAACTGTGTTTAGCTAAAAACCGTTCCACATGATTCGTGATTTTTTGATTTATGATTTCTTTTATTTCCTGAGTAATGGCATCTGTTACAAGATAACGATGAAACCAATATACGATTGGCGCGTAATACTCCATTACCATCTCGTCCAGATCCATTTCTTTCAGAAAATCGATTTTAATCATCCACTCAAGCAATTGCCTTTGACCTTTAAGCGCCTTGTCAAATAAAATCTCATGGTAAATCTTCGCCGCCTCTTCATTTGTGCTTTGCTCTATAATAAGCATACAGATAAATTTATTAATTTTATCGTCCATAAGATAATCATTTACATAACTTTTACAGGAAAATAAAAACTCGTTCTCTGTTACAGAAGTTGACTCAGATATTCGCTTATAATAGGACAAAGCCATTTCATTTGTTACGTTAATAAAATACTGACATAACGTTTGAAAAATTTCCTGTTTATTTTTTAAATGATTATAAACAGAACTTTCCTTAATTCCTACCTCTTTACAAATATCCCGAATAGAAACCCCGCTATATCCCTTCTTCGAATTATCATTGCTCTCATTTCCAGTATGCTCTTATCGTGCACAATACATTTCAAACAGCATCACATATAATGTTACCCACTTATTAGGTTGTCCAACCATTCCAACATCGAAATATGGTGCCTTGAATGAATCACTAAGTAAGTATTTTCCCTCGTCACCTTTATAACTGTACAATATCTCCCACGCTCTTTGGCAATTATCATTTTTTCCAGTTCCAAGAACAGAAAGCCCATACATTATCATTTGTAGACCTATATGTACGTGATCAATTGGATAAAAAGTACTTGTCATATCTTTTATGATTACCTTTTCAGGCACATTAGCATGAAACATAACATTATGACTCATATAGAAATTAATGATTGAATCAAATTGTGGTAAAGTAATACCAATTTTTTTTAATTCAGCTGCGAGCAAAAGATATGTCGTTATCTGTCTGTAGCACCCCATATCTGGTAACTTAGAATCGTTTGTTTTCTTACCTTTGTCTAAGCAACGAACTGTTCCATCCTCCCGTATAGTAGAAAATGACAAATATATTTGTTCTTCTACCCACGGATGCTCATAATATCCAAGTGAGACTAGATTCCTTAGTAATAGAGTTTTGGCACACTTCATGCTTAGGTTTATCTTCTTTATTATACGTTCAACATATTCATCAATAGGTAGATCATTACGTGTTAATCCAAATTCAGTAATAGACAAGAGAGCATTAATATGTTCCCACTTGTTATTAACCTGAAACTTATCCAACACTAAACTAAGTGTTTCTGAATCTAATAAGTTATCATATGCTTTCTTTACATGGATGTCGTCTTTTGTTCGCCCTTGAAGTTCTATCATTGTACGGTATTTGATTTGTGGTGTATCATCTTCAAGAAGCCAATTGATTACATTATTCATTGTTATTCTCCCTCGTATATAAGTATACCTAGTACATATTCTTTACTTTGATTATGAAATCTTCATAACAATATATATCTTGCGCATTCACTCCTAAGTACTCCTTTATCGTCTAAATGAGTTTAATCCTATAATAATCGTGATAATCTCTGTATGTATCAATGTACTCCCATCTATTGTTTTCTAAAGCTTCACGACGCTCTATTGCCTTAGAAATAGCCTTTGTGACTATGCATTCATTACCAAAGAATGCATAGAAATTATCTCTTGCAAAATTGAATAGTTCAGATAGATAGCATGCTTTCTCATATTCACTACAAATATCTATACGTAAAACCCCCGTTTCACCACTAAAGCCTTCGATTGTACCTACAGTCTCTTCAGTTGCATTATCAACTATAGAAAACCTAACAAAGTATTGCTTTTGGTAAAAATTAATCCAATAACCTATTGTCTCTTGCATCTTCTCCTCAGTATCAACAAAAAAACCGAAATCACAATTATCATCATTCATAAATTCAACCGCTCTTATGTCATTATAGCATTTAAAAAGTAATTTGCTGTCATCTTCTCTAATAAGTCTAATTGTAAAGCTCTTTGTTGTTATTATCGGGCATTCTACATATGGATTCATTCTTCTAATCTCCTTTATCTCAATTTAATAATTTTGATTGGTATGTAATTATACAATAGATATCACTATACATTTAAAAATTATTTTTATAAAATCACCTACTTTTTTCACAAAAACCACTTGACAAAAGTCAAAATTTTTCGGCGAATCCAGTTGAATATATTATTTTTTTGACTGGAGGCGATTTTATTGTTACCTGTAATTTCTGGCAGTCATTCCGCCTATCAAGACACTTTCGTATCTGATTTTCTAACTCACTATCCAAATCCTTTTGTTCTATCTAAAAGTACTTGGGAAACCATTATTGAATTTTGGTACCTATATCTATCTCCGACAGATACTTTAATGCAGGATTGTTATTCTAAACTTGGTCCTGCACCAAGGCTACCTTCTTGCATACTTCGTTTTTATCTTTTATCAATCAAACTCAAAATTACCTCGATTACTCAATGGGCTAATAAACTTAGAGAATGCCCTTTATACGCTATAATCAGTGGGTTCCCTGCGAATGATACACCTGGCTCGGTACCTTCTACGACTTCCTTTCTCGGCTTTGGACTTCGGATTCAAACAGCCTTTCATCCAAGGAACGGTATATAAAGGAAAAGGCTAAGAAAGGCAAAATACATCCACTCCCAAATACCAATCTCTTTCAGCTTGTTTTCAAGCTCTATCAGCAACAGTTCTTAAATGTTTCAGTGGAAAAAGAACTTATAGACCCAAAACATTTTGCTATTGCTGGTGATGGTACACCAGTTCCAACTTCTTCGCTTCTTAGAAAAAAGCGAATCTGTGACTGTAAAGAAAAGGGGATCACTAACTGTAAATGAAAGCGCCTTACCTATTTTCCCTTTGTTAGAATGAGCTTCTAGACATGATATGCTCTCATTCCTGCATGCTTTATTCTCCATTAAATCCTATCTACCAGAATTTAATGTTGTGAAATTACTGTTAGCTTCAGCAATGGATGCCTTACCACTTTACGAATATTGTCGCAAAAAGTTATTTGTTAGAAGCAGGCAAGCACCGCTCCACTAAGATGTGGTACTGCCGCCTCTATGCAATCATGATGCTACAACAGCTTGATGCATGGGAAATGCCCTCAGTTGATGATTTTTCCCAAACAAGGTATTTAAAAGTAGGTAAAATCTAATTCTTAAAATAATTTCATCTCATATTCCAAATATCTATGCATGAGCTACCCACTTACATTCTGTAATTTCCATATTGGTAAATGTTGCTTTAAAGGATGAAATTTCTGGACTGCACGCATAAATGCCAAATGCAATTTCCTTTGCTCCTTCCCATAAATGACAGATTCTCATCTGTTTAAAATTCACACCATCTACACTATACTCCATACAATAATCGCTTTCTCGTCTACTTAAACGGTACCACATCTCTTTAATTGATGCAGCTATATCTGTTGTAGCCCAATCAGAATATCCATGATTTGTAACTACACTTCCTAAACGCTGATACTCCTCATTCTCATATTCAATAGATACCTTAATCCAATTTTCACTATCAAGATAAACAGCAACACCGCACTGATCATAGCGCTGCTTACTTTCAAATTGTGTTTTAACCACAAATGAGAAAAACCTTTCTTCCAATTTCATTAGCAACACTGGCGCATTGTCATTCTGAAATCCATAATAGGTGCGTTGCCATAAATCAGTTACTGGCTCAGTATATATTACAACCTTCTCTTCATCCATTACATTCTTAAGCGGTTTTCTTAACCAGAACAAATTTTGTTTTAAAAACTTTATCACTATTTCTGCCTCACTTATTCTAATAAATTTTTAATGTACAGATCTGGCCAATATCCCCAAGATTCTGTAATAATTCCATTCTTTAACTTGAAATTTTCCAAAGCCTCAAACTCGATTCTTTTTCTAGTTGGTTCTATTCCCATACAGATTCCGGTATGTATCCCCTTGAATTTAACTCTCGCAGCAACCATATCATTTTCCTCAATAAGATCTAGTACTTCAATCTGCAAATCCGAAAACATAGATTCTACAATTTTTAGAATCCCTACAGCTTCTTGATTACTTCTCGCAGCAGCCGGGCTATGGTCATAATAATCAGTAGCCATGTGCTTTATCGCAAAATCATATCGATGATTTTGGTAGCTTTCTACAAAAAATGCTTTTACAATTTCTTTATTAGTCATAAGTACCTCCCTGATATATTATTATGATATAATAATATAGACATTTTAACACAACATCTACTATATTATAGACATATTCTATAATTAAATCGCCAAATAGAGTTCCATGGCAAAATCAGAAGGGGAATAACTCATGAATATTTCAGCGAATACAACTTGCTTTTTTAATATTGACAGAAATCAAAAAGAACGATTACATCATGGTTCTTTGTCTTTCCCATGTGCTTCCTATGAAGCAACATTTACCAATGATGACGGTGATGATATACCCTGGCACTGGCACGATGAGCTGGAATTGATTTTCATTGAAGATGGCGCCCTTACTTTACGAACTCCTTCTTTTCATTTTACCTTTAAAAAGGGCGAAGGAATTTTTATTAATTCTGGTATTATGCATTACGCGGTTGCTGCTCCATTTTGTAGCATTTACTCTATATTATTTCATACAGACCTTATCTGTAGTGAAAAGGACCAAGTTTTTTACCAAAAATACCTAAGACCATTGATTACAGCATCAACTTCTGAATCACTCTTGATGCCTGATATTTCTTGTACTTCTTTTGAAAATAGCTCTTATTTAACGAAAAATTATTTGCAAATCAGGGACGATTTTTTAAGTGCCTATCATCTTCTTTCCAACTACGAACATGCTCGTAGCACGACTTTTGGAGTTGAATTTGCAATCAGAAACCATTTATCAAATATCTGTATTTTTCTCTCGAAGGCAGCTATAAAAGAGACTAAAATCGCAAACAAAATTTCTACGATAGATACCTGTCGCTTTAAAGAAATGTTAAAATTCATTGAGGAACAGTATCAAAAACAAATCCACTTAAAAGACATTGCTACTTCAGCCAATATTAGTAACCGTGAATGTTTACGATGTTTTCACAAAATTACGAAAACCTCTCCAATCCAGTATTTACAAAGTTACCGCTTAAGCAGATCCTCCTTTTTATTATCTAACGAACCTTATAAAACAGTTACAGAAATCGCTTATTCCTGTGGTTTTCAAAGCCCAAGCTATTTTGCCAAAATTTTTCGTCAGCATTTTCATGTCTCTCCCACTGAGTACAAAAAAAGAGATCTTCACTGATCTCTTTTAGATAATTTACTTTTTCCCCTAACCCTAAACCTCTTGATTCTACTACACCTTCCACTCCAGCAGTACTACCGTCTCCACATGCGTGGTACGGTGCCATCTGCTATATTTTACCCGCAAAATTTAAAGATACTGCCCTACTGCATCTGACATCCATTATAACTACTTCGTGCGTGGATCATAATACATATATCAATACTTTGAACCATGGTGAGCCACCTTCATAAAGGTAATGATATTGATACAATGTAACGATGAACACGGTAAGGGCAAAATAATGCACACGGTACAGCGTTAACGATACTGCACCATGTGCATTTTTGCTGACTGATTAAATTCGTACTTTAGAGCTTTATAGCTGAATGAGAATGAAGTGTTTTCTGCTAAAAGATGTACCCGCAAAATGGATATATTTTCTCATCTGATTGGCTCGAAAGGATAGGATTGATGTCTTGGTACACTTCTGTCCAAGAGAACATATCCACCTGTTTTATGATGTTCCCTAAAAATAATTTTCATATTGGCTATCAACACCCTTCAGTAGTATCAATAAAGCTTGGTTCAGCGATTGTAGATTAAATAAATCATACACCGAATACGTTTACCTTTTGAAAACAATAGCTTTTATTACGACCGTCCATATATCTCCTTTGATTTTACCTGGTATCCATTACTGGTGGGATTTTATATAATTATCAGTATATATAAGATGTTCTCTCATTGCCGCAGCCGCTTCTTCGGGGTTATGCGCTTCAATAGACCGAATGATACTTACATGTTGTTTTCTCAGTATCTTTTTTCCTTCTTCATCATTATTCATGCTGACTATAGCATTTTCAATATACGACTCTACCAATGAAGAAATTGCATTCATCATATTTACAATCAGAAAATTATCCGCTGCCTGAACAATCTTATAGTGTATTTTCTTATCCAATTCTGCGCTACTCATTTCATCCTCTGTATTGTTTAATTGAGTAGACATATCCTTCAATTCCCTGAGTTGTTCTTCACTAATCTTCGCTGCTGCTAATGCTGCTGTCTCAGACTCAAGAATAATTCTTATTTCCATAACCTCTTCTATCTTGCTGCCATGAAGCATGAAAGTCATTGAAAGTGGCTCTACCAGACTGTCTTCAAAATGCTCTTTTATGAAATTCCCTCCACCTTGTCTGCATTCAACAATCCCAAGCATCTCAAGCGCCCTTAAAGCTTCCCTTATAGAGGTTCTGCTTACATTTAGCTTTTCACACAATTCTCTTTCAGGGGGCAACCTATCACCACATCGCAATTCGCCTTTGTTTATCAGCTCTTTTATCTGCTCAATTACCAATTCATAAACCTTCGTCGTTTTCACCTTTTCAAACATTCTTATTCCCTCCGGACTTATTGATCTTTCTCCAGTAAAGCTAATAAATCAGTATAATTTCTTTCCGCTACAATTTCTTTTGTTCTAAAATGTTGTATATTATCACTATGAAAGTCTCTACTCATTTCAAAATCATTAATTGCCTCATTGATTGATTTCCGCAAAGCAGGGATGATATTAATTACTTGTTTCATTACATTTACATAGATATCATCAGAAAGCCTGTAGCTTTCAAACATACCGGATATGAGCCTTCCTTCCGAAAAAACAAATATATACCTGTCACGTATGTCATCCGATAAATCAATTTCAATTTTATGTCTGGATAACCGAAAAACGGTATTACCTTCATATATTACTACAGGAAATAACTTAGAAAAAATATATACAATTTCTTCATCTTCGTCAGCCATTCCGGTAAAATCACTTTCGTTCAGTTTCTCCACTATCTCTTTAGTAAAAATACACTCTTTTATTCTGTTACCTAAACTTACTCTCAGTTTTCTTTCTTTCTCACTTAACATCAGGTCATCCATTGAACTTACCAGTCTCTTAATAAGATTTTTATTCTCACGCGGGCGATTATCATTTGATTCTTTCACTGCTTTAACAACTTCAATTAGCTCTATAGGCTTGCTAATGAGCTTTCTGGCTCCGCCTTCCATTAATTCGTCTGATTTTCTGAAACCCCAAAGGGCGCCTACTGCATACATTCCTGCTGCATTGGCTGTTTCCATATCTACACCAGAATCACCAACATATATATATTGCGATGGAGCAATACCGGTCAATTCTGATATTTCAAGTGCAGTAGCTGGGTCAGGTTTTTTAGGTATATCTGCTCTTGCACCAAAGACGGCACTGAAGCGCTCCAATCCGAAATATTTCTCAATAACTAGTTTTGTAAACTGCTGGGGTTTATTAGAAAAAACAGATACTTTAATACCCATGTTATCAAGTTTGTTAAGCAATTCAACGATTCCTTCATATGGCCTCGTGTGTTCATAACATCTTATTCCGTATTCGAAATCAAACTCACACAAACACATTCTTACCGTTTCTTCATCAGGATGTTCAGAAGGCAGAGCTCTTATAATCAGTTTTTCAACTCCATTCCCTACCATATATTTGTATTCTTCTACTGCATGCTCAGGATATCCATGTTTTCTCAATACTGCATTCATTGAGTTAGCAAGATCCTCTAACGTATTTAGTAATGTACCGTCAAGATCAAAAATTACTCCCAAACTGCTCATATTATTCCTCCATCAGCTAATTAAGATTAACTAAAAAATTTTGTATACAAGTTCCAAAGAAGAGGAGCCAAAAACACGGTGAGAATACCTGAAATTACCATCGAGATACTACTCATCGACCCTTCAACCTCGCCTATTTCCATCGCTTTCGCTGTTCCAACGGCATGAGAAGCTGCACCTATTGCTAATCCGGTAGCAACTTTATCTTTCTTTTTTATCAGTCTTATTAATAATGGAGAGACAACCGAACCTATAATACCAGTTAAAATGATTGCAGCCACAGTAATTGACGGTATACCTCCCAACTGTATCGACACAGCCATTCCAATTGGGGTTGTAATTGATTTTGGAACTAACGATTTCGTAAGTACATCAGATAGCCCAAACAACTTGGATAAAGCTAAGATAGTAATGATTCCAATCAACTGTCCGAATAAGTTACTTACTATGATGCAAATGAAATTCTTTTTTAAAATCGCTATTTTCTTATAAACCGGTAAAGCCAACGCTACCGTTGCAGGATATAGGAAAAAAGATATATATTGGCCCCCCTTATTATAGTCATCATATTTTATATTTAGTTTTGTTAATAAGAAAATAATAATTCCGATTGCTATCAGTAACGGATTAAATAATGCAAATTTGGTTTTCTTATAGATAGATAGCCCAACTTCATATGCAACCAGAGATAATAATATACCGAAAACAGGTAAGCCTATTATGCTATTCATCCAATTTCCCCTTCCTAAAAAAGATCGCTGTAATATATGTAGCAATCCATACAGCTATAGTAGAAACCAATAATATTATTAAAAAAGGTATCCAGTTTCCTTCCAGTTTATTGAATGAAGTTATTAAACCTACTCCAGCGGGAATAAAGAAAAACGACATATTTGATAGTAAAAAGTCACATGCTTCTTCTATCATTTCAACCTTGATTATTCCGGTACACAAGCATATAAGCATGAGCATCAGACCGAGTACCGTCCCAGGAATGGGCAGATTAAGCAAAATCTGCAATGCCTGCCCGATAAAATAAACAAACAATATAATTGTGAATTGTGATAATTTCTTCAACCATATCACCTCCATCTTTAAATACTAAATATAATGCATCTTATGGTATTATGGTCATACCAATTATTTTGTTACTATATCACTCGTTCTCACAAATGTCAATAAATATAATGATCATAAAATACCTCCATTAATTGGTAAGTAAACACCTTAACATGGTATGTGGCAATTTGCCCTGCACTGTTTATACCTACAAATTCAAATTTTACTATCTATGTGCAATCAAAGAATACCAAGCATTTCTGGGGTATTCATGTAGAAGAGCACTAAGGGTTTTCTATAATAGGCGAAACATGAAAAAGTTAATATAATACAACTAATATTTGGCTGTCTTAGGACAGCCGTTTTTTGTGAGGTGATACATATTAAAGTAGGTTATATTCGTGTCAGTACCGCAGAGCAGAATACGATCCGTCAGGAAATTCTAATGAATAGCCTAATGGTCGAAGAAGTATTCATTGACCACATGAGTGGTAAGAATACAGATCGGCCTCAGTTAATCGGATGCTAGATTTCGTCCGCAAGGGAGATACCGTCATTGTTGAGAGCATCTCCCGGTTTGCACGTAACACCCGTGATTTACTTGAGCTTGTTGAGACTCTATCTAACAAGGAGGTAGCCTTTGTTAGCCAAAAAGAAAATATAGATACTAATACACCTGCCGGTAGTTCTACCTCAGTCAATTGCCCCTCACCAGCAACTACTTTGAAAGTTTCCAAAGTCTTATCACTCAAAAACTTATAGAACATTAACCCAAGCATATAATCCTTATAGCGGCTGGCATCCATGGAACCACGAAGTTCATTCGCCCCGTCCCAAAGTCTACGTTTAATTTCTTCTGATGTAATCACTTCATATCCTCCGTTTGCATTTTATTTTCAAACTCTTTTTTTCACCATCGTGAATATCGATGGTTACAATTTTATATCAATATTCTCCCTCTTTGTATCTTCCTACTTTCTTTTAAACTATCATAATACATAAGTTGTCCATTATATGGTACCCTCATATATATTTTTTTAATTTATTATTTATCTTTTCCATTATACCCCACTCTAACATGATTTTCAAAACAATTATAACAAATTTCTACAGCAAAACGCACCCATTAACAAAGCTAACGAGTGCATTCAACCATTACGTATTCAATTTTACTTAACCTTATATAGCAGACAGCACGTCTCCACGTGCACTGTCTGTGGAAACATATCACAAGCTCTCACTTTATCCAACTGATATCCTCGTTCACACAGATACTTTAAATCTCTAGCTAGCGTAGCTGGATCACAACTTACATAAACTACTTTTTTAGGTCCCATCTGTACAATAGTATCCAATAAAGATTCCTCACAACCTTTTCTTGGTGGATCTACCACTATCACATCCGCCTTCATATTTCCTTTGCTTTCTTTGTACTTGCTAGGAAGGACATCTTCTGCTGCCCCAACAAAGAATTCTGCATTAGTAATCTGATTAATTTGGGCATTCACCTTGGCATCATGAATGGCCTCAGGTACAATTTCTACTCCATAAACTTGTCTTGCCTTCTTGGCAAGGAACAAGGAAATGGTACCAATTCCACAGTATAGATCCCATACTACTTCATCCCCTTGTAATCCAGCATAAGATAATGCTGTTTCATAAAGCTTCTTGGTTTGAATTGGATTAACCTGATAGAAAGATAATGGTGAGATCTGGTACTTAACATCTCCAATGTAATCTGTAATATAATCTTGTCCCCAGAGAGTAATTACTTTTTTACCAAGAATAACATTGGTCTTTTCTTTATTCACATTGATACTAATGCTCTTCATTCCATCCACACTTGATAAACGTTTTATTAACTGTTCTTGGTTTGGAAGCTTGTTCCCATTTATAATAAGACATACCATTATTTCACCCGTGGTATATCCAACTCGAGTTAGAATATGGCGGATTAATCCGGAATGTGTTTCCTCATTGTATGGCTCTATCTTGTTCTCAACCAGAAATGATTTCACTATACTTAAGATTTCCTCGTTTTCTTTTGCCTGAATTCCACAATCATCACTACTAATAATTGCATGGGTTCTGCCAGCATAGAAGCCAGTAATCAGATTTCCTTCTTTATCTTTTCCCACTGGAAACTGCGCCTTATTGCGATAATGATATGGCTCGTCCATCCCAAGAATCGGTTCCATAATCGCATCCATATTATTAAATTTCCCAATTCTCTGTAAGCAATTTTTCACTTTATTATTCTTATAGTTTAATTGTTTCTCATAACTTAAGTGTTGCAATTGACATCCACCACATTGTCTTGCAATACCACACTTAGGCTCCACTCGAAATGGAGATGGCGAGATAATTTTCATCATTCTTGCGTATCCGTATGATTTCTTTGTTTTCATCACTTTGGCAAGGATTCTGTCACCCTCAAGGGCATCCTTAATAAATAAAGTATAGCCATTGATACGACCAATTCCTTCGCCTTCGGATCCCATATCTTCTATCTTTAATTCTATTTCATCATTCTTCTTAACTATAAACTCTTGCATTCTTACCGTCCTATCTTGTTACTTCCCTATTACTTAGAACTATGACGTAGGTTGGATTCAAATAATCGATTGTATCCAAGCCACTCAGTATTACCTTCTTCCGTAGATAATATTTCAATCATACTTTGTAATTTGGCATCTGTATTATCTGCAAAATTAAGAGCTAATGCCTCAATTAATGCTGGTTTTTTAGGAGAACCATATTCTAATTCTCCATGATGAGCAAGGATACAATGTCTTAACTCAGTTCCCAATTTTGCTGGGAAATTAGGTATCTCACGAATTCTTGTACCTATTTTCTCTGCTCCTATAAAAATATGTCCTAACAATTGTCCATCATCGGTATAGTCATTGGCTGGAAATGTAGATATTTCTTCCATTTTTCCCATATCATGAAATAATGCCGCTACAATTAATAGATCTCGATTAATCATTGTATAATTAGAAGCCATATAATCACATAGCTTTACTACACCCAAAGTATGCTCCAATAATCCTCCAATAAACCCATGATGCACACTTTTAGCTGCAGAGTGATTCTTAAACGCTTTGGCAAACTCCTTATCTTCCACAAAAAAGCTTTCCGTAAGTTTACGAAGATGTGGCTGTTCTATACTGCCAACAAACTTCAGTAATTCCCCATACATTTCATTAATATCTTTTTTGGTAACTGGCATGTAATCAGCTGGGCTATATTCGCCCTCTTGACTTCTACGAATACGTCGGATATTCAACTGTAATGACCCTTGAAAATTGGTAATCTGCCCGTCAATATGGATATAATCCATTGCATCAAAATGGTCGATACCACTGGATAATTCCCACACTTTTGCATCTAAAGTTCCTGTTTTATCTTGAAGCAGCAAAGAATAATAACTCTTTCCTGCCTTTGTCTTTAATGTTTGTTTTACTTTACATAGATACGTTTCCGTAACCATTTCTCCATCGCGTAAATCTTCAATATATCTCATTGTGTTACCTAGCCTTTCTATTCTTGTCCTATCATTCTTCTTACTATTTTTGATCTCATGCTATCCATTATACCTTACTTGTCACAATTAATAAAGGAAATAAATAAGCTCGAAGATAGGTGTGATTCTCATCCATATCTTCGAGCAATACTACTTATTTAATTTTTCTCTGCCAGTGTAACCTGAACCGTTATTTTATTATTGTCATTTTTGCTGGTTCGTAACAGTTTCACATCCACATCCCTTTTCGGTGTATAGTTAGATATTACACTATTAAAGGTACTCATAGAAGGTATGTTATTCTCTTCTATACCTAATATAATATCACCGTTTTTTATTCCTGCTTTAAATGCTGGCGAATCGGCTAATACCTCTGTTACATAAACACCACTATCAATATTTAGTTCATCGGCATATTCTTTTGGTATATCATTACCTACAATTCCAAAGTATACTTGTTCCGTCTTGTTCACTAATCGCTCAATGACAGCCTTTAATCTTGTTATACCAAGAACTGTACTTACATTTTCATTTAATCCAGAATTAAAATCATGGGTAATAATCCCCAAAACTTGTCCATTCAGACCAACGATTACACCTTCGCCATTGGCATTGTTCGTCATATCTGTATTAAATAATTCCAATTTGGAATCCGTTACATAAGTTTCCACCATACTGTTGGTAATGATACCAAGATCCATAGAATAAACATATCCATTCGGACTACCTAAGGCCAAAACCGGAGTACCTAACGGCAAGTAATACGAATCACCTAGGACAGCCACTTGGATAGTATCCATAGTTTTCTCATTTATCTTTTCAATCGGTACTGAAAGAATTGCAATTCCTGCTTCCGAATCATAGCCATACAAATCTGCTTCCCTGGTCACATGGTCCGAAAATGTAACGCGCATACTGTTGGCATCTTCTATCTTATTCTTACTGGTTAATACCAATAAATCTTCTCCATTGTTGGCAATAATAACACCATAACTAGCATCTAATCGCTCAGATGGATTATCAAACCAATCAACCCCATTAATGACACTAGATACCGTAACGACAGACTTATTAAAATCTTTGGCTACTTCAGATAATAATGCATACATCTTGGAGTAGTCCTTTAAATCTGCATCTACTACATTTTCAATGATCTGAACATTATCTTTTGTCTCTTCTGGTTCTTTGGTGGCCTGAACCTCTGGAGTAGATTCAGGGACAGGAGATGGTGTGGTAAAACTAATTATTTTTTTATCCTTATCTTCACCGAATACCTTATCAATACAAGTACCCGATATGCAGAAAACAGCACGACTTACGATACCAAATATAATTGCTAAACATACAGTTGTTCCTATAGAAAACAATAATTTCTTCGCTTTGTTCTTCCTCTTTGGGACAATCTGCTCTTCAATAAAATCATACTTGGCTTGGCCAGTACTACTATCCTTTTTCCCATTGGCAGGCATATGAAGTCTCCTTACATGTCTATGTATAAGTTAGTACAAATTACACGAATTTTTCGCATGGTTAAAGTTTGTTTGGTACTATTTTACCATAAACATGTGAACAATATATGAATGAATTGTAAACAAAAACAAGCTGCAACTATGTTTTTGTCCACAAAAAATTTTGTTTAATTTTCTACTGGAATAAGGTAAAATATAAGTAACAGTATTAACTTGTAGCAATCCAAATGAAAGGTACCTATATTTATGAATAAGAAAGCATTAACCACATTAGAATACAATAAAATTATAGATAAATTAACGGAGTATGCAGCCTCAAGTCTTGGAAAAGAAAAATGTAGCAAACTATTACCAAGCACAGACTTACAGGAAATACAGACTATCCAAAAAGAAACTTCCGATGCACTTAGTAGATTACTTCAAAAAGGCAGTATTTCTTTTTCTGGAATTAGAGATATACGTTCTTCTATTATGCGTCTAGAGGTAGGTTCTACACTCAGCGCTTCTGAACTTCTTAGCATTAGTTCCCTCTTAAATGTTGCTTTACGTGTGAAAGCTTATTCCAGAAAGGAATCAGCAAGTAATACAAGAGGAGATGCTTTAGAGCTTAGTATTCAAGAAGAAGGACAGTATACGGATTCTCTGGAAGAACGTTTTACTTTATTAGAACCTTTAACGCCAATTAACAACGAGATAAAGCGTTGCCTTATTTCTGAAGAAGAATTTAGCGATGATGCAAGTCCTGAATTAAAGCGAATTCGAAGAAGTATAAAACTTACCAACGATAAAGTGCATGAACAATTAAATTCCATTGTGAATTCTTCTTCCACTAAAAATGTATTGCAAGAGAACATCATCACAATGCGTAACGGAAGATACTGCCTTCCAATCAAGCAGGAGTATCGTAATCAATTTAGTGGTATGGTTCATGATCAATCTTCCTCTGGCTCTACGTTATTTATTGAGCCAATGGCAATCGTTAAATTAAACAATGAGTTGAGAGAATTATCCATTCAAGAACAAGAAGAAATGGAACGTATTTTAGCTGTACTCAGTAATATGGTAGCGGAAGAAACTGAGAATCTAAAATCCAATCTTACTATTTTGACCGAATTAGATTTTATCTTCGCCAAAGCTTCTTTATCAAAGAATTACAGAGCATCTGAGCCTATTTTTAATAAAAAGGGGTATATCAATATTAAAAAAGGGAGACACCCTTTGATTGATAGTAAGAAGGTGGTGCCTATTGATATTCATCTGGGTAAAGAGTTTAGTCTATTAGTAGTAACCGGTCCCAATACTGGTGGTAAAACTGTTTCTCTGAAAACAGTAGGGTTATTTACCTTGATGGGGCAAGCTGGCTTACACATACCAGCATTTGACGGTTCTGAGTTAGCTGTATTTGAAGAAGTTTATGCAGATATTGGAGATGAACAAAGCATTGAGCAAAGCCTTAGTACCTTCTCTTCTCACATGACCAATACCGTTTCTATCTTAAGAGAAGCCAATGATAAATCTTTGGTTTTATTCGATGAGTTGGGTGCTGGTACAGATCCTACGGAAGGTGCTGCTCTTGCTATGTCTATCCTCTCCTATCTTCATAGTAAAGGAACTAGAACTATGGCAACCACTCATTACAGTGAATTAAAAATCTATGCCTTGTCAACCGAGGGTGTCGAAAATGCATGTTGTGAGTTTGATGTTGCAACATTACGTCCAACCTATCGATTGCTAATTGGAATCCCTGGTAAAAGTAATGCGTTCGCCATCTCCGGAAAACTTGGACTTCCAGATTTTATTATCGAAGATGCTAAGAGTCGCATTGATAGCAATGATAAGAGTTTTGAAGATGTCATCAGTGATCTAGAGACAAGTCGAATCACCATAGAAAAAGAACAAGCTCAGATTAGTCAATACAAAGAAGAAATAGAAACCTTAAAACAACAATTAAAACAAAAACATGAAAAAATAGATAATGCAAAAGATAAAATACTACGGGAGGCCAACGAGCGAGCAAGTCAAATCTTACAAGAAGCAAAAGACTACGCAGATGAATCCATCAAGAAATATAATAAATGGATAAAAGACGGATCTATGGGCAAGGACATGGAACAAGAAAGAAATGCTCTCCGTGATAAGTTGGGTGATGCCCAATCCAAACTTGCTCTAAAAAATAAAAAGAAGCAGCAAAAAGCCAACAAAGCTTCTGACTTTAAATTAGGTGATTCCGTTCAAGTATTAAGTTTAGGTCTAAAAGGAACGGTAAGCAGTCTTCCAAATGCCAAAGGAGATCTTTATGTCCAGATGGGAATCTTGCGTTCTCAAGTAAATATTAGCGACTTAGAACTTCTTCCAGACGAGGATGTTATTGCCAATACCAAAACTCGTACTGGCAGTGGTAAAATTGCAATGTCCAAATCTGCTACGATACACCCAGAGATAAACTTAATTGGCAAAACAGTGGATGAAGCCTTACCATTATTAGATAAATATCTGGATGATGCTTATCTTTCACATCTCCCACAAGTAACTGTGATACATGGTAGAGGAACCGGTGCCCTTAAAAATGCCGTACATGCCCACTTAAAGAAGACCAAGTACGTAAAATCCTACCGTGTGGGAGCATTTGGCGAGGGAGATCACGGCGTTACTATTGTTGAATTCAAATAAAAAGGAGCGGAACATGGCCACAAAACAAAAAATACTAATTGTAGATGATGATACCAATATTGCAGAATTAATCTCTTTGTATTTAACGAAAGAATGCTTTGATACCTTAATTGTAAACGATGGAGAAGAGGCTATTACTAATTTCGCCACTTACCAGCCCAATTTAATTCTATTAGACTTAATGCTTCCAGGTATTGATGGTTATGAGGTTTGTCGAGAAATCCGTAAGACATCTTCCGTACCAATCATTATGCTTTCAGCCAAGGGAGAAATCTTTGATAAGGTATTAGGGCTTGAATTAGGAGCAGATGATTATATTATTAAACCGTTTGACTCCAAAGAATTAGTTGCAAGGGTCAAAGCTGTATTGCGTCGTTTTCATCCAATTACAACAACACAAGCTACCCCTGAATCCAGTGATCAATCTGGTGATTATGTGGAATACCCTGACCTTTTGATTAACCAAACCAACTATTCTGTACTCTATTACGGAGATACCATAGAAATGCCACCAAAAGAGTTGGAGTTATTCTACTTTCTAGCTGCTCATCCAAATCAGGTATTTACGAGAGAACAATTGCTAGATCATATCTGGGGATATGAATACATTGGCGATACAAGAACCGTAGACGTTCATATTAAACGATTACGTGAGAAAATAAAAGATCATACTGCTTGGAGCCTATCCACCGTCTGGGGCATCGGCTATAAATTCGAGGTAAAAAAATAATGAAAAGAAACCTGCTGTTAAAACTGGTTATCTGCTATCTAGTCGTTATGTTTTCTACCTTTACACTCCTTAATACATATGGTGCCAATCGCATTAATCACAGTGTAAAGGAAGAAAAAAAGATTGTGTTGTTCAAGGAAGCTAATTTAATATCATCCGAATATATCACGAATTATTTTAAAAACCAAATGACACTTCCTAGCTTAACCACCCAATTAAAAACCATCGATACCTTTCTAGATGCAAGAATCTGGATTGTAAATAAAGATGGTGCCGTAATATCGGACACTAGGCAAGATTATAGTGCAGCATATGCCTTAAATCTAAATGAACTAGATCCAACTTTTCTGGATAAGACTGTCTCTGAAGGCATCCTATCTAAGGAAATTTTCTCTGAACCAATGCTTAGTGTCATTCAACCTGTCACTATGGATTTTAAAGTAAGAGGTTATATTGTATTGCATACTTCCATGTCCAATATAGAAGAAAGTAGTATCTACTATACCGATATCATGAATATCTGTTATATTATTTTTCTTCTTCTATTACTTGGAGCGTTTGTATTTATTTACTTTCTTACAGTTCAACCCCTTAAGAAGATTATTAAGGCAACCATTGAATATAATGCAGGTCATTTTGATTACCCTTTGGAAATAACGTCAGATGATGAGTATAAAGACTTGTCAAATGCAATTACATATATGGCAAGTGAACTAAATAATCTTGATGATTACCAGAAGAAATTCGTTGCAAATATCTCCCATGATTTCCGTTCCCCACTGACTTCCATTAAAGGATACGCAGAAGCGATTCTCGACGGAACCATTCCAGTCGAAATGCAAGGCAAGTACTTAGATATCATCCTATTTGAGACAGACCGACTAACAAAATTAACGACGAATTTATTGACATTAAATAGTTTTGAAAATAATGGTGCTTTACTAGATATCGTTTCCTTTGATATAAACCATATTATCAAAAAAACAGCGGAAAGTTTTGAAGGCATCTGTACCAAGAAAAAAATTAAATTGAAATTGGTTTTTGCAGAAAAAGAAACGTTCGTGAACGCTGATATGGGTAAAATCCAGCAGGTATTATACAACCTATTAGATAATGCAATTAAATTCAGTCATTCTGATTCTAATATTAAGATATCCACGGAAGAAAAAAACGAAAAAGTATTTATTTCTGTTAAAGATTATGGAATTGGTATTCCAAAAGACAGTATTAAAAAGATATGGGAACGATTTTATAAAACAGATTCTTCCCGTGGGAAAGATAAGAAGGGGACTGGACTCGGCCTTTCCATAACCAAAGAAATTATTAACTCTCATGGTGAAAATATTAATGTAATTAGTACGGAAGGTGTTGGAACTGAATTTACCTTTACCTTACCAAAAAGTGAAGAATGATAAAGGAAAGAACTACATCATTCCCATGATAGGCGATGTAGTTCTCCTTCTAAACGCATATGTTTAAACTCATTCTGACGCAACGCTTCATACAATACGATTGCAACTGAATTGGATAAATTCAAAGAACGAATCTCACCAATCATTGGGATTCGAATGGAAGTATCTTTATGACCTACCAGAATCTCTTCTGGAATCCCTGCACTTTCTTTTCCAAACATAATAAAGCAATCTTCTTCATAACTTACTTCTGAATATACATGTTTGGCTTTTGTGGTAGCCATATATATCTTGGCTCCTGGGTTTCTATCCAAAAAATCTTGATAATTATCATATACTGTCACATCTAACTTATCCCAATAATCCAATCCAGCACGCTTTACTTCTTTCTCTGTTATCTGAAATCCCATCGGTTCAATTAAATGAAGCCTAGCTCCAGTTGCTACACAGGTACGTCCTATATTACCTGTATTAGCCGGAATCTCAGGCTCATGCAATACAATATTAATCATGAATCAATCTCCTTTCATCGCAAGATTAAATTCAATTGTTTTATCTTCATCATAAGTCAAAGGAATGCAAATATTTTTTGTAAAATTATTAGAAAATGCCACGTTACCTTTCATCATCGTAGGAGGAGTTATATCAATTCCTATTCCTTTTGTAGAAAAAACAGTGGCGGTATTTCCCATAATCATATTTCCTAACTCACAGATTGCACTACTGGATAACTCGTCCATCTGAGTAATAGGCATCATACACATCTTTGACGCGATATCACATGCTACCCCATTTTCAAATGCGATCATTACCTGTCCACGCATTTCCCCCGTAACACCAATCATAATTACTAACGTATCATCTGTAAAAGCTGTATCTTTAAGGTATGGTTTACCAATTTTTGCATCTATAAAACACATGTCCTTTAATATTTTAGTTGCAGCTATTAAAAATGGATTGATATGCTCTGCATTCATTCCAGCCATAATCCCTTTCCTCCTATATATCCTTTTTGATATATCCTATCATGAGTTTATCATCTATACGGTTCAATTTCAATATATATTGAAAAAAAAGTAATTTTCTCTACTTTTTATGCTTTTTGACAAATCGTTCCATTCGTTCTAATGCAATTTTTAAATTCTCTATGGAATAGGCATACGATATTCTCAAAAATCCTTCTCCACAATCACCAAATGCAGTACCTGGGACAACAGCAACCTTCTCTTCTTTTAATAACTTGGTGGCAAATTCTTCAGAAGTCATTTCTAGTCGTTTTATACTTGGGAATACATAAAATGCTCCAAATGGTTCAAAGCAATCTAAACCCATATTCTGAAATGCGTCAATTAAAAAACGCCTTCTTTGGTTATATGCTGTTCTCATTCTCTCTACATCTGCATCACCATTGCGTAGTGCTTCTACTGCTGCATACTGGCTTGTTGTCGGCGCACACATGATAACAAATTGATGGATTTTAATCATCTGTTCAATAATAGTTGCAGGGCCAACTGCATATCCTAATCTCCAACCTGTCATAGCATACGATTTTGAAAATCCATTAATCAGTATGGTTCTTTCTTTCATACCTGGAAATGACGCAATGGATACATGATCCCCACTATACGTAAGTTCCGAATATATTTCATCTGAGACTACATATAAATCATGTTCTATTATCACATCTACAATATCGGCCAAGTCATCAAAAGTCATGATGGCACCCGTTGGATTATTTGGGAACGGAAGAATAACCACTTTTGTTTTTGGGGTTATGGCATCCAGTAGTTCTTGTCTGGTTAATCTAAATTGATTCTTCTCTTGTAACTCAATGATTACTGGCACACCATCTGCTAAAGTAACACATGGCAAATAAGACACATAGCTTGGTTGTGGAATTACAACTTCATCGCCTGGGTCTAGCATCGCTCTAAGAGCAATATCAATTGCCTCACTGCCACCAACTGTAACTACCACCTCGTTCATATAGTCATAGCTTAAGCTACCTTTTCTATGTAGGTATCGACAGATTTCTTCTTTTAATTCTTTTAGTCCAGCATTCGACGTGTAGAAGGTTTTTCCCTTTTCCAAGGAATAGATACCTTCTTCTCGTATATGCCATGGTGTATCAAAGTCTGGTTCTCCAACTCCTAGAGAGATAGCATCTTTCATTTCACTTACAATATCAAAGAATTTTCGAATTCCAGAAGGTTGTATATTAATCACTTTTTCTGACAGTGGATTTCTCACGGTGTAATCAGCATCCTTTCATCTTCACTCTTCCCATCTGTTAAAGTTAACCCATGTTCCTTGTATTTCTTTAGAACAAAATGAGTTGCAGTACTTAAGACAGATTCTAATGGAGCTAATTTACTAGATACAAAGCTTGCTACTTCTCTCATGGTGTCTCCTTTTACAATAACCGTCAAATCAAAACCACCCGACATAAGATAAACACTTTCTACCTCATCAAACTGATATATTCTCTCCGCAATATGATCAAATCCCTGACCTCGTTGTGGTGTTACCTTTACTTCAATTAAAGCCGTAACTTTTTCACAGCCTGTTTTATCCCAATTAATAAGTGTAGGATATCCGCAGATAATCTTTTCTTCTTCCATGCTTGCTATCTCATTTTTTACTGCTTCTTCCGAAAATCCTAACATAATTGAAATATCTTTTGATGTTAATCTACTATTTTTATCAATGGCAGATAATATTTCTTCCCTCATTTTCATTTCTCCCTTTCTATTCTTACAAGACTTTATATAGTTCGTCACTTTTTGGTGGTTCTATATATCTCATCTCTTCATCATTTACAATAATACGTTCATGACCATCTGTTACTCTTCCTATCACAGCTGCAGATATTCCTGCTTTCGCCAATTCCTCAACTAATTCATTACCATTGTTTGTTCCCATTAACATACATCCACTTGAGATAAGTAGGTAAGGATTCAAATCATAAAACTCACATATTTCTACTGTTTCTTGTTTAATAGGAATCTTTTTTAAGTCGATTTTAAGCCCAACTTTTGATGCAGCTGCTATCTCCCATAGAGCACCGTAGATTCCACCCTCGGTAACATCATGCATAGCTGTTACCCCAAGATTTTTTCCTATTCTTGCTTCTTTTACGACAGATATATGTTTCATAAAATCCTTCGCGCCTTGAATAAAATCACTGGTATATTTGGTTTTCAGTTCTTCCTCTTTTTCACCAGCAATGATAGCTGTACCTTCTAATCCTGCCCATTTAGTCATAACAAGCTCTTGCCCTGGCTTCAAACCTGCCGTAGTGATCAAGGAGTCTTTTTGAATCTTACCAACACCTGTTACGGTTACAATGGGCTGGCGAACCGCTGCAGAAACTTCGGTATGGCCTCCAATTACCTCCATATTTAATTCGGAACAAGCTCGCTCAATTTCCTGCATCATTTCTCTAAGATCAGATTCTCTCGCTCCATCCGGAAGAATAATGGTTAGCATGATACCAATTAACTCAGCTCCACTGGAAGCGATATCATTAGCAGTAATATGAACCGCTAATGTTCCAATCTCATTGGCAGTACCAGTTATGGGATCTGTTGATAGTACTAACATTTGATTAGGTCCTAGGTCAAGCACCGAACAATCTTCACCAACGCCTGGTTTCACAATAACTTCCTCCCTGCGGTGTTTGATTTGTTTAAAGACACTTCGTTTTAAGACAGTTTCCGGTATTTTTCCTATCTTCATTGTCATACTACATCCTTTCCTCTTTGGATTAGTTTCCATCCTATATTAGGTAAGAGGATAACTTCTTTTGACTGTTACAAAAAGCAGTTATCCTCCATCATATAGTTATATTTATTCGTTTAAAGCAGCTTCATCTTCTGGAATTGTATTCCCTTCGTCTTCCGTAGGATCTGTGTCATCAGGTTCTTCTACTGTGTCTTCTACTGGTTCCTGACTAGGCTTTGTAGTAGTCACAGGATTTTGATCTTTATCCTTGTCTTTATCCTTATCTTTGTCTTTGTCAGGCTTCTTCGTTCCCACTGTGACATAGGCTGGTTCTGGAGCGTAGGAACTGTAGTTCACTTTTTCTCTACTTACTTCTTTTCCATCAACGTATACAATCTTCCAAAGATTTGCTTTATAACCAACATGAGCTGCCTGAGTTACTTCACGATAAGTAATCGGTTTTGTTGGGTCTTTTGTAATCTTTTCTTTTCCTGGCTGAATTGTCTGTGTAACTTCCGAAACATATTTTATGGTTCTATGTTCTAAGTCCCTTGTTTCTTTTCCATATAACGTAAATGTTATCTTTCTACCAACGGTAAATGCTTCAATGTAAATAGGTACATCCGTATTATTTTTAAACTTAAGATCCTTGTAATCTCCAGCTATAGCTGCATCCATTGCCGGATCAACATAACCAACAATCATGGAGTGATTGCTACGCTCTACCACTTCTAATTCTGCACCTAAAATTGCATTGTATAGGGTTGTTGCAACTTGACAAACACCGCCTCCAACACTATCAATAACCTGACCATTTTGATAAGCACCTGCTATGGAATAACCATTTTCCTCTGTGATCGGTTGCATTGCGCCTCCCGTAGAGAATGTTTCACCTGGATATAAAACCGTTCCATCAATTAATCTAGCTGCATTGGCAAGATTATTTGCTCTTGAAGTAGATGATGTAGCATATGTGGTGGAGAAGTTACCGAGTACATCTTTACATTGTTTTAAAAGATCTGTACTGTATTCTGGCATAGCATCTATAATAACTGCATCAATGGATGCATCTTGATAATCCCAGTCCTCTAATATAGTACTCTTAACCTTTTGGATTGTTTCATCCACATTAACTTCACGTCCAATTCGATCATCGGATACGATAAATTTCCCGTCTTTTCTTTTAATCGTTGCACTGACTGGTTCAACATTAAATTCAGAACAAGATTCGACTATACTTTGAATTTTCGCATCATCAAGAGTAAATTGCAACGTATAAACCAATTGGTTGTGCTCTACATCCTTTAATTCTTTATAACGCTTTATCAGGTTTCCTGATTTACCTACATGAAGTGCTTGCGTAATATAATCATTATCTGCAACCTCATAGCCTAAATCACCTAGTGTGGTAGTAACATTATCCTTATCTACCTTAATGACCAACTTCTTACTTTTCAACTCACTCACATAATTATCAACTGCTTTTTTGGCTTCCGATTCTGTCATTCCTTCTAAATTAATATCATTAATAAAGACACCCTTACAGATGGTATCTGTTTCCGTATCAGCCATTGCCTTTATATAGGCTCCAGTTAAGAGCAAACATATACAGACTAATGTAATTGCAGCTGTTGCAAAAAATTTCTTCTTTCTCATTTTTTATTCCCCTTTAAAATATAACGCTTCTGATACAAGTAGCACAATTATGCTAATTGACTTTTTTCAATAATTTATGTATATTCTATCTATACTTTACATAACTCCAGTAAGAACGATTGGTATCACCATGGAAAGTACTAATATTACAATGATAATGGTGGATATTATTCGTTTTGTCTTTGGATTATTAAAATTCATATTTTCACCTCTTTTATTCTTGGAAAGGATGTATACTTAAATGCCAGTATTTTTAATTAGTTTTATCATATTTGTTGTTTGGCTCCGCTATGAAATCAATAAGTCTAAAAAATCTTCTGATAAACACCATGGAGATTTCTGGGAGAGAGAGCAACAATCAAATTTCAGTCGAAAAGCAGATATATCTAGTCTAGATTATATTATTGTTCCTTTGGATGAACTTCCATTTGTCCATACCCAAGAAGACGACTTAAGTCGAATTCAAGAGCAAGTTAAATTATCTTCACAAAAAAAACTTTTAAATCTTTCTTCCAGCACTAATACAGATTTAAAGCTGAAGTATGGTACTGCTAATCTAAGTTTACTGTCACAATATGATCAAAATTATTCCAATTTCATTCAGAACCTTTATAAATGGGCTAAACTGCTCTATGAAAAAGGTTATCTAGCAGAAGCTGAGAAAGTCCTTGAACTTGGTATCACGTATCATTCTGATATTAGTGGTAATTACACTCTTTTGGCTAATTTATATAAAGACAAGAATGATTTTGATAGTATTGGTAAATTAATAAAAAAAGCAGAAGAATTAAATACCTTAATGAAGGATTCTATTATAAAATCTTTGACTAAAATAATGAATTCCTTTTAATATATTTGACAAAATGTTTCTATAATATTCTACCATGATTTAATATAATTTTGTCAATCAGCCTAGAAGCTTGGCTCTTTGTTAAATCATCAATAGAGGAAACTTCGTTTAAAACAGACTGCGTGTTTATTTTATGATATTTTATCAAATCTAGCAAGTAGTTTTTTTGCTTATTTGTAATTGTTTGGTTTTTGGGCGGCTTATATATGAGTTCTTTTACCTTAAAAATCTCGCTTTTTTCTTCTCCGAACTCTTCCACCATTTTAAAATATAAAGAGCTTGCAGCTTTTGCGTCCTCAAATGCTCTGTGAGCATTGGGATTATGTATTCCATAGTAATGACACATGCTAGCTAGGCTTCTGCTCCTTAAACCGACATGGAGCTCTCTAGATAGTGTAAGGGTATCAATCCCCTGTTTCACAAATGCAAGCCTTCTTTTAGCCATATACGCCTTTATAAAGCTATAATCAAATAGGATGTTATGTCCTAGTAATATATTATCTTCTAAAAAATCAATAAACTGGGGAATCACATGATCTTCCCCTTCTTCCTCAACAAGCATATCATCTTGTATGCCTGTTATTTCAACAATGCGGTCTGGAAGTTTTATACCTGGGTTAATTAATCTAGAAAATTGATCTACAATCTGCCCCTTGATAACTTTTAGCGCTCCAATTTCTATTATTTTGTCTTTATCTGGTGAGAGGCCAGTAGTCTCTATATCTAATGCAACAAATGTATCAACCACTATTTCACCCCTTTTTCTTACATACATCATATAAAAAACATGACTCGCATTTTGGACTTCTTGCTGTACAGATCGTTCTTCCATGTGTGATAATTTGAATATTATATAATATCCAATGCTCCTTTGGAAGCACTTCCATAAGTTCAAATTCAATTTTCTCTGGATCTTGCGATTTACTTAGTCCAAGCTTAGTGGAGATTCGTTTCACATGAGTATCAACCACAATACTTGGCTCGTGATAAATATTACCTCTGATTACATTGGCAGTTTTTCTTCCAACGCCAGCAAGACTTGTTAATTCTTCAATAGTTCTTGGTACTTCTCCGCCAAACTCTTCTAGCAAACGTCTTGTACACAAAATAATATTTCTCGCTTTATTCTTATAAAATCCAGTGGAATGAATATCTTTTTCTAATTCTCTAATATCTGCATTGGCAAACTCTTCAATGCTAGTATATTTACGAAATAAATCTTTTGTTACGATATTAACTCGTTCATCGGTACACTGTGCACTCAATATGGTTGCAATCAGAAGCTGCCAAGCATTTTCATGATTTAAATAACATTTGTATTCAGTAGAATACTGTTCATTTAATCGTTCTAGTATGGTTTGAATCCGTTCCTTCTCTTTCTTGGAAATTCTTCTTCCCGCCACCATATCACCTCCATTATAGTTGATCTATTGTAATTGTGTTTGCCTCATAGGTATGAGGATGTCTGTTTTGGTAATCAAATAATACATAGTAATCTTTTCTTACTGATAGACCAGTCTTTACGGTCTCACCTATGTCTATGTGAAAATGCTCTAAATGTGTGAGTCTACTAATTTGCCTGCTACTATAATCCTGGTAACCTTGTAGGTACTCTCTTAGCCTATTCTCATCCCCGTAAAATTCACGATACTGTTCTTTCACTACAAGATTGTCTTCTGCAAAGGAGGGTCTTGTTTTTAGGTTTTCACGAAGGTACAAATCATATACTAATAATTCTTTTATTGTTGTAATTTCTTGACCAAAGGTCTCCATATAGTATTGAAGAAGAATGTTATAGCGGCTCATTCTTGCATGACTCATTTCGTTCAAATGATTTGTTTCATAGTAATCACCCAAACTCTTATACATATCAAAAGGTGTATCATAAAAATGTGTCAAATATGTTACAGTATTGGTAAATTGACCGCTATTATAGTATACTTCGACCATATCTTCTATTTTCTTAAGTTCTAAGACCTCACCATAACTAATCCACTTTGTAAACAGTACTTCATATGGTGCCTTCTCTTTATACAGGATTCCATGCTGTTTGCTTTCCTCAAACATTTGTGATCCTTTTAGTACCTTAAGAAAGCCAAGCTGTAATTGATTCGGTTTTAATTGGTAAACATCATTAAATGAATTACGAAATGAGGTATAATCTTCAAATGGAAGTCCTGCTATTAGATCCAAATGTTGATGAACATTACCACCTTGGTTAATCTTTTCTACCGCATAAGCTAATTTCTCCAAATTCATATTACGATGAATTGCTTTTATTGTGGTTTCATTGGTTGACTGCACACCTATTTCCAGCTGTATCAAACCTTCTCGCAAGGTCCCAATCAAACTAAGTTCTTCTTCATTCAATAAATCTGCAGATATCTCAAAATGGAAATTGGTAATTCCATTATCCTGTTGCTTGATAAAGCTCCAGATTTCCATCGCATGAGAATGATTGCAATTAAACGTACGATCTATAAATTTTACCTGTGGAACCTTATGATCTAGGAATAATTGTAATTCTTGTTTAATCAGATCCATATTACGGAGTCTTACCCCTTTTTCAATAGAGGATAAACAATAGCTACAGGAGTATGGACAACCTCTGCTTGTCTCATAATAGATTATTTTATGTTCAAGTTCTGATATGTCGTTATATGGAAATGGAATCTCACTTAAATTTAGAGGATGTCGAAACCCTGTGGATGTTACGATACCATCTTCACGATAGGTTATCCCCATTATTTCTTTTGGTTCTACAGTTCCATCCACATAATGCTTCATTAATTCCAGAAATGTTTCTTCGCCTTCCCCAACCATGACCCCGTCAAGATACGCTTCTTCTAGCAATACCTGTTTGGAATCGTATGATACTTCAGGCCCACCAAGCCATAGTTTTGTTTCGGGTAATACTTTATGAAGTTCTTTTGCAATTTCTTTGATCATTTCGATATTCCAGATATAGCAGGAAAAACCTATGGCATCGGGCTTCTTTTTATAGATGCTTTGGATAATGTCATCGGTGTAGTTATTGATTGTGTACTCCGCTATTTCTATGTGTTCGGAGTATCGGTTTGCGTATGATTTTAGACTGTGGATAGCTAGATTGGTGTGAATGTATTTTGCATTTACGGCTACTAAGAGAAACTTCATGGTGGGGGGCCTCCTTGTGGGTTGGTGGTGGGTGGTGGGAAATGTGGTAGTGGTGGTGGTGGTACGCTAGGTTGCACGCTAGGAAACCTTGAAATGGTTTCCTACGCTGAAAGTCTAGAAACAGTGGTGCTGGTACGCCTCGCTGCACCCTAGGAAACCATAAAGCGGTTCCCTAGGGTCGCGGGCATTCGCCCGCCTTGAGATAATGTGGTGTCAGACAGCT